>NZ_JAAKZY010000490.1 GCF_011045015.1 Streptomyces scabichelini
GACGGGGGCATGGAGGCCTCACAGCGGCTCGGTGGCGGCGTCGACGACAGCGGCGGCGACGGGAGCGATGACGGCGCGCAGATCGATGCGTACGAGATCGACGTCGGCGATGGACAGGACGAGGTCGCCGGTGAGAACGACGCCGCCCTGGAGGAGGCGGTCGAGGAGATCGATGAGGGCGACCGGACGGTCGGCGTGCGGGGTGACGGTCACCGGGCGGGCTCCGGAGGGAGTGCGAAGGAGTAGGGGGCCCAAGGGCCGGTCACTTCCACGTGGACGCCCGGAAGGCCCTCGGCGGCTGCCAGGACGCGGGTGCGGAAGTCGTCGACGCGCTGGGCGGGGACGAGGTACGTGTCGTTGCTGACGTTGGTGCCGGGAGCACGGCCGGCGAGGTCGCCGCGTTGGGGGCGGTGGGCGACGCGGTCGACGGCAAGGGTGCCGGCCGTCTCGGTCAGGCGGGCGGCGGTCCGCGTCGCCGCCTGCCAGGCGTCCTCGGCGGTACGGCGCTTCTGGCGGCGTCCGGCCAGGTAGGCGCGGCCGGGGTTGAGGTCAGCGGCCGGGGCTGGTTCCGCGGCCGGGGCTGGGGC
>NZ_JAAKZY010000491.1 GCF_011045015.1 Streptomyces scabichelini
CGCGCAGGCTGCCGGCGATCGCCCGGATGGGCTTCGACGTCGTCTACCTGCCGCCCATCCACCCCATCGGCACCACCTTCCGCAAGGGCCCCAACAACACCCTGGACCCCGGCCCCGACGACGTGGGCGTGCCCTGGGCGATCGGCTCCCCGCACGGCGGCCACGACGCCGTCCACCCCGACCTGGGCACCATCGACGATTTCGACGCGTTCGTGGCCCAGGCGCAGGCGGTGGGCCTGGAGGTGGCGCTGGACTTCGCGCTGCAGTGCTCGCCGGATCATCCCTGGGTGGCCGAGCATCCCGAGTGGTTTAACCACCGTCCGGACGGCACCATCGCCTATGCGGAGAACCCGCCGAAGAAGTACCAGGACATCTACCCGATCGCCTTCGACGCGGATCTGGCCGGGCTGGTCGCGGAGACGCTGCGGGTGCTGCGAGTGTGGATGGGTCATGGGGTGCGGATCTTTCGGGTGGACAATCCGCACACCAAGCCGGTGGCGTTCTGGGAGCGGGTGATCGCGGACATCAACCGCACCGACCCGGATGTGATCTTCCTGGCGGAGGC
>NZ_JAAKZY010000492.1 GCF_011045015.1 Streptomyces scabichelini
AGGTTGTTCCACGCCACGCCCTCGCCGTGGCGGTCCCCGGCCGCCCGGAACAGGTCGCGGGCGCGGGTGTGGGCGTCGACCGCCTCCCCCGCCCGGCCCGCCTCCTGTAGGGCGCTGCCGAGGTTGTTCCACGCCATGCCCTCGCGGTGGTGGTCCCCGGCGGCCTGAAACAGGTCGCGGGCGCGGATGTGGGCCTCGACCGCCTCCCCCACCCGGCCCGCCTCCTCCAGGGCGCTGCCGAGGTTGGTCCACGCGTCGCCCTCGCCGTGGCGGTCCCCGGCCGCCCGGTACAGGTGGCGGGCGCGGGTGAGGGCGTCGACCGCCTCCCCCGCCCGGCCCTCCTCCCGCAGGGCGATGCCGAGGTTGTTCCACCCGATGGCCTCGGCGAGGCGGTTCCCGGCGCGGTGGGCGGCCTCCCGGGCGGCCCGGCTCACGGTGATCCAGTCGTCGAAGGACCGCCGCCAGTCCAGGTATTCCGCCAGGCATTCGGCCAGCCGCACCGCCGTGTCCGCGTACCGCTCCTCCCCTGCCCACTGCACCGCCGCCACCAGCCCCGCCCG
>NZ_JAAKZY010000493.1 GCF_011045015.1 Streptomyces scabichelini
CCAGTCGACGAACGGGGCCAGGGCCGTCTCGCACTCGTCGATCACGCGGGCGAACTCCGGCGAGGAGTCCAGCAGCCCGGCCGCCATGCCGACCCACTGCGAGCCCTGCCCCGGGAACACGAACACGGCTCGGGAAGGCACCACACCGTTCTCGCCGTCGATCTCGCGGGAGGCCAGGGCGTCCAGGCCGGCGAGCAGTCCGTCGCGTCCCTCCGTGCCGGGGACCACGGCCCTGGACTCGAAGGCGGAACGCCCGGCGGCAAGCGAGTACGCGACATCGGCCGGGCTCAGCTCGGGCCGTGCCCGCACGTACTCGGCCAGCCGGCCCGCGGCCTGGGCCAGCGCGTCCGCCGAACGCGCCGACACCATCCACGGCAGCGCTGTTCCGTCCAACGGTTCCTGCGGCGTGTCATCGGCAGATGGCTCGGTGGGAGCCTCGGAAGGGGTTTCGGCGGGGGCTTCGGCGAGGATGACGTGGGCGTTGGTGCCGCTGATGCCGAAGGACGACACACCGGCTCGTCGGGTCCTGTCGTCCGTGGCGGGCCACGG
>NZ_JAAKZY010000494.1 GCF_011045015.1 Streptomyces scabichelini
GTGGCGGCACGCGCGCGCGTGGGGCCGGTTGCGGCCAGGCCGCCGGGGATGGCCGTCAGGTGGGGGCGCTCCGCGGACGGGCGGCAGCGGTCCAGGGCGGCGGCCGCCGCGGGGTTGCCGCGCAGGGCGCGCAGGGCGGAGAGGTCGTCGCGGTTCGGGCGGTACCCGGCGGCGAGCGCCTCCTCCAGGAGCGTCAGATACCCGGCCGCGCTGCCTGGCAGCGCGGCCCGGTAGCGGGCGAGGTCGGCCAGCAGGAAGGCGCGCAGCCTGGCTCCCTCATGGGCCGCCTCGTCGACGGACTCGGCCAGGCGGAGGCAGTCCTGGACGTCCTCGGCCGAAACGGGGCTGGGGTTCAGGGCGAGGGCGAGCGCGCGGCGGAGCACACGCAGCTCCTCCGCTCCGAACGCCATGCCGCCGCGGGATCCGTAAGGCGTGGGCATGCGGCGACGATACGCGCTAATCAGACAAAATTCGCAGAACAGGTGCGTGTGGCGCGCTGCGGGCGGGTTTCTTTTTCCCCAGCCCCGCCCCTTCCCGGAACTGGGGGC
>NZ_JAAKZY010000495.1 GCF_011045015.1 Streptomyces scabichelini
TCGTTGCTGCGGCTGGGGGAGCGCCGCTACCGGCTGCTGCTGACGGGTCATCACATTCTGTGGGACGGCTGGTCGGTGCCGGTGCTGGTGGAGGAGCTGTTCCGGCTGTATGCGGCCGGGGGTGAGGATGCGGGTCTGCCGGCGGTGACTCCGTACCGGGAGTATCTGGCGTGGCTGGGCCGGCAGGACCGGGAGGCGGCCGGGCAGGCGTGGGCCGCGGCGCTGGAAGGGCTCGCCGAGCCGACCCTCGTCGCCCCCGACACCACCCACGACAAGACCGCACTCCAGGAGTACGTGACCACCGACCTCCCGCAGCACCTGCTGGACCGCGTCACGGCACTGGCCCGCCGACACGGACTGACGCTGAACACGGTGGTCCAGGGCGTGTGGGGGCTGCTGCTGGCGCGGCAGACCGGCCGGGAGGACGTGGTCTTCGGTGCCACGGTCTCGGGGCGTCCGCCGGAGCTGGAGGGCGTCGAGCGGATGCTCGGCCTGTTCATCAACACGCTGC
>NZ_JAAKZY010000496.1 GCF_011045015.1 Streptomyces scabichelini
GCAAAGGGGGGTTCGCCGCGCCGGGCGTCGCGGGACAGCGGGACGCTGTCCTCGGAGCGCTGGAACGGGCGGACGTGCCGGCCGACTCGATCGGCTACCTGGAGGCGCACGGCACCGGCACGTACAAGGGCGACCCGATCGAATTCGCCGCGCTCACCGAGGCATTCAGGGTGCATACGGACGACACGGCATTCTGCGCGCTGGGCTCCACCAAGCCCGCCATCGGCCATCTGGACAGCGCCTCGGGGCTGGCCGGGCTGATCAAGGCGGTGCTGGTGCTGCGGCACGGGGTGATACCGCCGCTGGTGAACTTCAGCCGAGCGAACCCCCGACTCGCGGTGGAGTCGAGCCCGTTCCTGCTGCCGACGCAGGCGACGCCCTGGCCGGACTCCGGCGTACGGCGGGCCGGCGTGCACTCCATCGGCATGGGCGGGACGAACGCACACGTGATCTTGGAGGAGGCGCCGGGGCCGTCGCGGGAGCGGGGGACGGGTACGAGGG
>NZ_JAAKZY010000049.1 GCF_011045015.1 Streptomyces scabichelini
CCGCCAGCGACTCCCGCGCCGCCGCCACACCGGCCCCGTCGTCGAACCGCGGCACCGCCACCCGGAACCGCCGGCGCCGCGACAGCGCCCACCCCACCGCGACCCCCGACGCCAGCGCCGCGTCGAAGGCGGACTCCTCCGGGTCGTCCAGGGCGAGTTCGAGCCGGGTGCCCAGCAGGCCCAGCAGGTCCGTGGAGAAGTCGCTCCAGCGGCGGGCCGTGACGAGCAGATGGACGCCGTAGTTCAGCCCGGTGTTGGCCAGCCGGTTGATCGTGTCGGCGAACTCGGGGTGCTCCCAGCAGAAGTCGAGCCAGCCGTCGACGACGAGGAAGACGTCGCTCGCGGCTCCCTCCTCGATCCGGTCCGTGGTGCGCAGCGCGCGGAACGCCTCGATGGAGTCGATGTCGAGATCGCGGAACAGGGTGCGCCGGGTGGAGATGACGGCCTTGACCGCCGTGAGAGCGGCCTCGACCGTGCTGTGCTCGTGCGGCGCGGCGTACGTCCGCACATGCGGCAGTGAGCGCAGCACGCCGAGCCGGTTGACCGCGCCCTCCAGCAGATAGAACTCCGCCTCGTGCGGGGTGTGCGTCAGGGCCAGCGACATGATCAACGAGCGCAGCAGCGTCGTCTTGCCGCTGCCCAGCTTGCCGACGACCGCGGCGTTCCCGTCCCGGCTGGAAAAGTCGACGCACATCAGGTCGCCGCCGGTGCCGTTCTCCAGGCGGCCGATGGGCGCGACGAGCCGGGAGGCGCCCTCCCAGGCGTCGCAGATGAAGCCGCGGTCGACGGTCTCCACGGGCGGCGGCAGCAGCGAGCCGAGCGCGAGTTCCTCGGCCATGGCAGCCCGGGCGGCGGGTCCTGCGGAGGCGTCGATCCAGGGCGCGTACGCCAGCTCGACGTGCCCTTCGCACTGGCCCGACTTGGTCGGCGTCTGCTCGGGTCCCGCCTGGTTGATGACCGTGTCGTGGACGTAGGTGTACAGCTCTTCCGGAGTGATCACCCCGTCCCGGTTCTGGTCCGCAAGGCCGGTGCTCAGCCCCTCGATGACGGCCCCGGTGAACCGAGGGGCCGACAGGCTGTTGTCGAGGGCCAGTTGCTCGCCCTCGTACGCGTACTCCAGGGCCGTCGACGCCGTGATGACGAACGTGCCGCGCCCGACGAGCGCGGATTCCACGTCCACGGGAGCGGCCGACATGGGTGCGCCCCGGTGGAAGAGCCCGCTGTAGCAGCAGTCCAGCAGCACGATCTTGGTACGGGCCTCGCACTCCTCGAGGAGCTGGTGGATGAAGGCCGCCGGGATGGCTGTGGTGTGCGGACGCTTCAGCTGGGTGCCCAGCGTGGCGAAGAACAGGCGGTCCGCGTCGTTCCTGATGCCGTGGCAGGCGAAGTAGAGCAGTACCAGATCGTCCGGGGAGCGGTCGCTGAGCACCTCCTCGACCGCGGTCTCGATCTCCTGCTTGGGCCGGTTCAGCAGTTCGCGTACGAAGTCGAACCGGCCGATCGCCGGGTCCCGCAGGAGGGCCTTGAGCTCGGAGGCGCCCCGGGCCGGAGCCCTGAGCTGGTTGAGTCCGGGGTCCTGGTAGCCGTCAGTCGCGATCAGCAGTGCGATCCGGCGTCCCGCCATCGCCAACTCCCGGTTCGCCGTCGGTGCTCCCGTCACCCGAGGCAGCAGTGGTCTCGGCGCTGATCCGCGCGGTCACCACCTCGACGAGGGTGTGCTGGTCCTTGGCGGACAGGGCGCTGAACGAGCCCTTGTGCCCGTCGAATTCCCATTCGACGGCCCGCGCTTTCGAGCGTTGCACGTAGGCGATCAGGACATTGCTCAGGGACTTGACCGCGGCCGCCGAGAAGACGCCGCTGAGCACCAGCACCGCGAGGTCATGCCCAGCGCCGGCCATCGAACCGGGAGGTGCCGCCGCGGACTTGCGTTCCACCCGCAGCACGCCGAGCGTCCGCAAGTCGCGGTACAGACCGGCTGTTTGACGGTCCGTCTGCTCCGCGGTCGCTTCGGGACCGGAGTCGATCCGGAGCTCCAATTGGTGCACGTTCTCCCTTTCCACCGACGAGCCCACTCACCGACGCACCCATGGCATCGGCCCGCCCGTTGATCGTAACCGGACCGCGTGGTTCGGGAAACGACTTCAGGCGGGTCCCGAGCCGTCTGGTACAACCACCTTGACGGGTGCAAGGTGTGCGGCGAGTCTCGTGTGGGAGCGCTCCCGCAAGTCCACGAGTGACCGTTGCGACCCAGGAGTGAACCCATGAGACGTATCGCAACAGGCCTGGCTGCCTTAATGGTCGGCCTGGCCTCTCTGCTGAGCGCGCCGACGGCCGGCGCGGCGGATGCGGCGGACCCCGAACGGCACAGACCCGGCCTGTACGTCCCGGAGGCCAACCCGGCGGCGTACAGGCAGGCCTTCGAGCTCGCCCGCGCGGGCCAAGTCCGGGACGCCGCAGGCATCCTGACCATGGCCCGCACACCGCAGGCGGTCTGGTACGGCGATCAGACGCCGGCCCAGGTCGAGCGGCAGATCCGTGACGTGGCGCGCGAGGCGGACAAGGACGACGCACTGCCCGTCTTCGCGCTCTACAACGTGCCCGGCCGCGACTGCTCCAACTACTCGGGCGGCGGCGCCTCCAACACGGCGGAGTACAAGGCGTGGATCGACGCGATCGCGCGCGGCATCGGCAGCCGCGACGCGCTCATCGTCCTCGAACCCGACTCGCTCGCCCTCGTCCCCGCCGACTGCGGCCAGGACGACGCCCAGGGCACGCTCACCGCCGCCCGCTACACCGAGGTCAACTACGCGGTGGACAAGCTGGAACCGCTGCGCGGCACCCGGGTGTACCTGGACACCGGCCACCCCGGCTGGCACACCGTCAACTCGATCGTTCCCCGCCTCCTCAAGGGCGGCATCGCGCGCGCCACCGGCTTCTACACCAACACCTCCAACTACCAGACCGACGATGCCAACTCCTGGTACGGCAAGCTGATTTCGTCGTGCATCGCGTACGTCGACGGAGGCGGCGACGTGGCCGACTGCCCCCACCAGGGCTGGCCGCGCGCCGACGCCCAGGCCTGGCTCGACGAGAACGTACGCGTACCGGCCTCCCGTATGAAGCACTTCGTCACCGACTCCAGCCGCAACGGCCAGGGCCCCTGGACGCCGCCCCCGGGCAAGTACACGGACCCGCAGGACTGGTGCAACCCGCCCGACCGCGGCCTCGGCGCCCGCCCCACCCTCCGCACGGGCGATCCTCTCCACGACGCCCGGCTGTGGATCAAGATCCCGGGCGAGTCGGACGGACTGTGCCTGCGCGGCACGGAGGGCCCGGAGGATCCGGAGCGCGGGATGGTCGACCCGAAGGCGGGGGACTGGTTCCCCGAACAGGCCCTGGAACTGGTGCGGTTCGCCAACCCGCCGATTCTCGGCGGAGGGTGACGGAGACCTCGGAAACTCGGCGGCAGGCTCAGCCCTCAGGCAGGCTCAGCCTTCGGGCAGGCTGAGCGCCAGCGTGTCGTCGAGTTCCGCGAGCCGGCGCAGGAACGCGGCGGCGGGGAAGGCCTCGGCCGGGCTCAGTACTCCCGTCTTCTCCGGGCCCTCCCCGCTTGCCAGTTGGACCGCCGCCTCGACCGAGACGAGGGCGCCGACCCGCCAGATGTCGCGGCCGCGGACATGGGCGTTGCGTCCGCCGCCGGAGCTTCCGGTGACCTGCACCGCGACCGTGAACTCGGTCTGCGCCCGTTCTTCCGGACTCACGTCCACGCTGCTGAAGATCTGCTCCTCCTCGAAGGTGGAGGAGGTGAGCTGGACCTCGACCGCACGGGCGGGCACATGGCGAGGCACCGTGACGACCTCACCCGAGGGGAAGGGGACGATCGTCGTGCGCGGCCCGACCGGCGGCGGGAACGGGAAGACGGCGTTGCGGACTTCGACCGGCCCGATGCGCTGCGCCCCGTCCACGAAGCTGATGCGGTCGATCTCGCCGATGAGCAGATTGGCGGTGTTCACCGCTCCCTGGGTCATGCGCCAGCCGGTGACCGCGTAGCCGACGGTGACCTTGTCCACGCCGGGCAGCCCGTCGGCGGCAGCGGCGGCCAGCAGGTCCCCGAGTCCGCCGTAGAAGCTCATCTGCGGAATGAGGACGGCACCCGTGCGCTGGGCGGTGGCCTGGAAGGAGTCGAACAGGTTCTTGATGGGGTGCGGCTCGATCGCGTGGTCCACGTACACGGTCCCGGTCTCGGCCGCCGCGGCGGCGACCGGCTCACTGGTCGTCGTGAAGGGCCCCGCACAGTGAATGATCACGTCGGCGGTCTCGGCGAGTGCGCGCAGGGCGGGGCGGTCGTCGAGGGGGGCGGCGTGGACGCGGACGCGATCGGGCGCCCCCAGCTCGGTGGCCAGTGACCGCAATGCCTGCTCGTTCCGTCCGGACAGGATCAACTCCTGTTCCCGGGCGAGTAATTCGGCGGCCACGAGACGTCCGGTGTGGCCGGTGGCGCCGTAGACGGCGAAGAGAGGTGACTGTCGTGATGCCTGTGCTGTCATGAGCCGGCTCACTTCCATACCGAGGGTATGTAATAGGGGCGGTTAAGTTACGTACCACCGGTATGCCTGTCAAGGGAGTCGGTGAGCCATATGTCCGTCGGAGCCAGGCCGAACGTTCCGGTGCGACGACCGCCCAACTGGTGGACGCGGCAGAGGAGTTGTTCGGCCGGTACGGCTACGCGGGCGCGTCCGTCGACGCGGTCGCCGAGGCGGCGGCGGGGGTGACCAAGGGCGCCGCGCCGCGTACCACCACTTCCCCGGCGGCAAGGCGGCGCTGTTCCGCGCGGTCTTCGTACGCCACCAGGAGCGGCTGGCCGCCGCCCTGAACCGCGCGGGCGCGGCGGCACCGGACCCGCGCTCCGCCCTCCTCGCGGGCGCGGTCGGCTCGGCAGCGGTGCAGCTCGCCATGGCCCTCGGCGCCACCGTCATCGGCACCGCGTCCCCGGCCGACCATGACTACCTGCGGTCCCTCGGTGCTGTCCCGGCCGCGTACGGGGACGGTCTGGTCGAGCGGGTGCGGGCCGTGGCACCGCAGGGCGTCGACGCGGTGTTCGACGCGGCGGGCCGGGGTGCGCTGTCCGACTCGATCGAGCTGCGTGGCGGCACGGCGGACCGTGTCGTCACGATCGCCGACCCTGGCGCGGCGAGCCACGGTGTGCGGTTCTCGGCGGGCGGTACGCCGCAGGAGCAGGTACGCGAGGGCCTCGCCCATCACGCCCGCCTCGCGGTCGAGGGGCGCCTGAGGGTGCCGGTCGCGGAGAGGTTCCCGCTCGCGGAGGCGGCGAAGGCGCTGGCGTTGAGCGAAGGGGGGCATGTGCGGGGGAAGGTGGTGTTGGTGATCTGACGGCTGACGGCCGATGAGCTGACGACCGACGGCCGATTGCCGGACCGGGCGCCGCGCCCATCCACCGCCGCGCCCGGCCGCCGTCCGTCGTCCCGCCCTGTCGATCCGTCGGCGAGGTCTGTCACGATGGTCAGGTACATTCCGTTTCTCGGTGCACGGGTCTTGTTGTGACATCCGGACGTTACCTAGGGTCGGCCAGGGAGCAAGCGCTTTCTAACTGGTAGACCTGGGAGAGGTGACTCCGCGTATGCCCGGAAACAGGACAAGGAAGTCCTGGGCGACGGCCACGGTGCTGGCACTCTGTGCCGCACTCTCCGCCTGTTCGGGATCCGGCGACTCGGTCGGCGGCGGCAAGGTCGTGCTCCGCTACACCTGGTGGGGCAACCCGGACCGGGCGGCCCGTACCCAGGAGGCCGTCGCCCTGTTCGAGAAACGGCACCCCGACATCGACATACAGACGTCGTTCTCGGGATACGACGCCTACAAGCAGAAGCTGGCCACGCAGGCCGCCGGCGGCGACGCCCCCGACGTGATGCAGCTCGACTACCGCATGATCGACCAGTACGCGTCCGGCGGTGTGCTCCTGGACCTCGCGAAGCAGCGGTCCGCGCTCAGCATCGCGGACATCGACAAAGGCCTCCTCGCCACGGGCGTCGTGAACGGCAAGCAGTACGCGGTCCCCCAGGCGCGCGGCACCGAGACCATCGTGTACGACACGAAGCAGTGGAAGGACGCCGGAGTCGAGCTGCCCCGCGAAGGCTGGACCTGGAACGACTGGGCCGACTCCATGCGCTCCCTCGCCGAGAAGACGGGCAAGCCCGGCGGCACCGATCCCGGATGGAGCGAGGACGCCTTCGAGGTCTGGCTGCGCGGCCAGGGCAAGGCCCTGTACACCAAGGACCGCAAACTCGGCTTCACCGCCGGCGACTTGACGCGCTACTGGACCTTCACGGACCGGCTGCGCCGGGAGGGAGCCGTCTCACCGGCCGAGGAGACCACCCAGCTCGACGGCACCGTCGAGAACACCCCGCTCGGGCGCGGCGGCAAGGCTCTCTCCGACAACAACTGGGACGCGCCGTCCAGTGGCTTCGTGGCACTCGTTCCGAGTGGGGTCACACTGGCGCCCATGCCGTCGGGTGAGGACGGCACGCCCGGCCAGTACTTCAAGCCGTCGATGTTCATGGGTATCGCGGACAGCTCCGGTCATCCCAAGCAGGCGGCCCGGTTCATCGACTTCATGCTGAACGACATGGACGCCGCGAAGATCCTCGGCGCGACCCGCGGCATCCCCGTCAACGAGTCGGTCCGCGAGAAGATCGCACCCGGGCTGAAGGACTTCGACAAGACGGTCGCCGACTTCCAGGCCTCCCTCGACGGTGACCTCAACGACCCGCCTCAGGCGCCCCCTTCGGGCGACAGCGCCCTGCAGACCACCTTCCAGCGCGACTACGACCAGGTGTCGTACGAGCGGATGTCGCCCCGCGAGGCGGCCGAGAGCTACGTCACCGAGGCGAATGCGGAGCTGAGGTCATGACCACCACCGAGATGCCGACGGCTGTACGCAAGCGGCAGGCCGACACCGGGAAGAAGCCCCCGCGCCGTCAACGGGAGGGCGCCGCCTGGGTGTTCCTCTCCCCGTGGGTCCTCGGCGCAGCCGTCCTGACGCTTCTCCCGATGGCCGTCTCGCTCTATCTCTCCTTCACCGACTACGACTTGTTCAACCCGCCGCAGTGGGTGGGTCTGCGCAACTACACGCAGATGTTCACCGAGGACCCGCGCTACTGGCGTTCGGTGGTCGCGACCCTCACGTACGTCGTGATCGCCGTGCCCCTCCAACTCGGCCTGGCCCTCGTCGTCGCCCTCGCCCTGAAGTCCATGCGGCGCGGGAAGGGCTTCTACCGCTCGGCCTTCTACGCGCCGTCCCTGCTCGGCGCCTCCATGTCCATCGCCCTGGTGTGGCGGGCGGTCTTCAACGACGGCGGCACGGTCGACAACCTGCTCGGCACCGGCGGCTGGGTCAACCAGCCCGGCTGGGCGCTGTTCGCCGTCGCGCTGCTGACGGTGTGGCAGTTCGGCGCGCCGATGGTCATCTTCCTCGCCGGACTCCAGCAGATCCCGGGGGAGTTGTACGAGGCGGCCGCCGTGGACGGGGCGAGCAGGTGGCGGCAGTTCCTGTCCATCACCGTGCCCATGCTGTCCCCGGTGATCTTCTTCAACCTGGTGCTCCAGACCATCCAGGCCTTCCAGGTCTTCACCCCCGCCTTCGCGATCAGCGCCGGCAAGGGCGGCCCCGCCGACTCCACGCTCTTCTACACCCTCTACCTCTACGACCGCGGCTTCGTCGCCTCGCACATGGGCTACGCCTCCGCGATGGCCTGGGCGCTCCTCCTCGTCATCGGCGCCGTCACCGCCGTGCTGTTCCGGACCTCGCGCTCCTGGGTCTTCTACGCGTCCGACACCGATGGGGGAGCCCGATGACCACCGCAACTCCCGTTGTCCGCAAGCCTGTTGCCTGGCGGCGTGTCGCCCTGCACGTCGGCTGTCTGGCCGCGCTCCTGGTGATGCTGTATCCGCTGGCGTGGCTGCTCGCCACCTCGCTGAAGCCCGCCGACGAGGTGATCGCGAGCCTCAACCTGCTGCCCAGCAGCCTGGAATGGTCCAACTACTCGACCGCTCTGGAGGGCGTGGAAGACGTCTCCGTGTGGCGGCTGCTCGGCAACTCCCTGTTCATCGCGGGCGGCGCGGTCATCGGCAACGTACTCAGCTGCTCCCTGGCCGCGTACGCCTTCGCCCGCCTGCGCTTCCGCTTCCGTGGGCCGCTGTTCGCGTTCATGATCGCGACGATCATGCTGCCGCACCACGCCGTACTGATCCCGCAGTACATCATCTTCAACCAGCTCGGCATGGTGAACACGTACTGGCCGCTGATCCTGCCCAAGTTCCTTGCCACTGAGGCCTTTTTCGTGTTTCTCATCGTGCAGTTCATGCGGGGGCTGCCGCGTGAGCTGGAGGAGGCGGCGCGGATCGACGGCTGCGGCCCGTTCCGCAGCTTCTTCCTGGTCATCCTGCCGCTGACGCGTCCCGCGCTGATCACGACCGCGATCTTCACCTTCATCTGGACGTGGAACGACTTCTTCACCCAGCTGATCTATCTCTTCTCGCCCGAGAATTTCACGCTCACGCTGGCGCTCAGGCAGTTCGTGGACGCCTCCAGCCAGTCCGCCTTCGGCCCGATGTTCGCGATGTCGGTGATCGCGCTGCTGCCGATCGTGCTGTTCTTCCTCGCCTTCCAGCGGTTCCTGGTCGAGGGCATGGCGAACTCCGGGGTCAAGGGATGAAGGGGCAAGGGATGAGCGCCGGGCAGGCCCGCGAGGCGGGCGAGATCTTCGGGCCGCGGATGACGCTGTTCGCGGATGTGCTGAGTGTGGGGGTCTGTACGGCGCTGGTGTCGCTGCCGGTCGTCACGCTGCCGGCGGCGCTGTCCACGGCCTGCGCGGTGCTGCGCGGCGCGCGCGAGGACCAACCCGCCACGGCGGGGCGGTACTTGGCCGTGCTGCGGCAACGGCTGCGGGCCGGTGACCTGGCGGCCGGTGCGCTGTCCGCGGCGGGCGTACTCCTTCTTCTGGCGGACCTGGCGCTGGCTCGGGCGGGGCTGCCGGGTGCGCCGCTCTTCGCCGCCGTCGCCGCGGGCATCGGTGCGTACGCCGCTGTCGTCGGCCTGCGTGCCTGCGCCCGCCCCGAGTCGCTCACCGACTGGCCCGCGGCGGTGCGCGGGGCGGCCCGGGACTCCGTACGGGATGTGGGCGGCTCCGGCCTCGTACTCCTCGCCGTGGCGGCGGCCGGGCTCTGCGCATGGATGCTGCTGCCGCTGGCGTTCCTGGCACCGGGGCCGTTGGCGCTGGCGCTGACGGCGATCGACGTACGACTGTCGTTTCCTGACACACCGGTGTCGTCCCAGTCCGACGCCCCTGGTAACGCCCCTGGTAACGCCCCTAGTAAGGAGGCCGCATGATGGGCCGCAGGACCTTTCTCGCCGCCTCCACCACCACGGCAGCCGCTGCCGCTGCCGCCGCTCCGGGAATTGCCGTGGCGGACACGGGAGTTGAGGCGGACGGGCTGGACACCGACTTCCTCGCCTTTCTCACCACGGCCGCCGACGCCCGCGCCAAGTCGGTCCTCGACGGGTACGGCGCGTACCTCACGGAACTGCGTGACCAGGGCAAGGCGCGTTCCTCGGCCCGTGCGCTGCGCACCCTCACCTCGGTCTATGTGCACGGCGGGTCGGCGTATCACCACGACGATGCGCTGCTGGGTCCGCTGGGGGAGCTCGCGGACACGCTGGCCGAGGAGCAGTTCGACGACGGGCTGTGGGACCAGGGTGCGGCCCACTCGCCGCCGGACACCGCGTTCTCGATCGTCGACCTGAATCTGGCGTACAGCCTGCTCGACGAGGACGGTCACCGGCCGACGGGGAAGCTGCGGGCGACCGTCGAGCGGATCCTGCGCGCGGCGGGCCCGGCACTCGCCACCGGCGGGCTGCACACGGCGAACCACCGCTGGCTGGTGTGCGCCGCGCTCGCCCGCATCCACCGCCGCTGGCCCGACCCGGCGTACCCGCGCCGCATCGACGCCTGGCTCGCGGAGGGCATCGACCAGTTGCCGGGCGGCGAGTACAGCGAGCGCAGCCCCACCTACTCGGCCGTGGTGACCAATCCGGCGCTCCTGACCCTCGCGCGCCACCACGGACGCCGGGACCTCTACGCGGTCGTACGCAAGAACCTCGCCGCCACCTTGTACGTCATCGAGCCCAACGGTGAGGTGGAGTCGGTCCATTCGCGCCGCCAGGACCAGACCGTCCTGCGCTACCTTCCTGAATTCTGGCTCCAGTACCGGGAGTTGGCGATTCGCGACGGCGACGGGCGGTTCGCGGGGGTGGCCGAGCTGCTGCAGCAGCGGGGAGCCGACCAGACCTTCGGCGAGACCCCGCCGGGCGACCGGCTCGCGGAGATCCTCGACCGGCCCGAACTGGCCCGCAAGCTGCCCCAGGTCACCGAGCTGCCCCGGGACTTCGAGCATCACGACGAGAGCTGCGCCCTGGTGCGTGTACGACGGGGCGACGCCACCGCGAGCATCTTCGGCGGCACCGACTTCCCGGACGTGCGCGCCATTTCCTCCGGCCTGTCGACCAACCCCACCTTCTTCAAGATGCGCAGGGGAGGTGCCATCCTCGACTCCCTCCGCCTGGCCCCGCAGTTCTTCTCGCTCGGCCACTTCCGCGCGGAGAACCTGGAGCGCGCGGAAGGCGGCTGGCGCCTCACCGCGGAGGTCCGCGCCGCCTACCACCAACCGCTGCCGCCCCAGCACCGCCGCCGCGACGGCCTCTACCCGCTCACCGACGACGGCCGCTTCTGGTCGGCCATGGACTTCCCGCACCGGCCGAAGGAGTACCGCACGCTCCGCACCGAAGTGGTGGTGAGAGAGGTGGCCGACGGCTCCTGGACTCTTGACGTCGAACTGGCCGGCTCGGAGGTGCCGTTCGCCCTGGAACTCTGCTTCCGCCGCGGCGGCACTTTGACCGGCGACGGCCTGGAACCCGTCGCCGGCTCCCCGGACACGTACCAACTCGTCCGAGGAGAAGCCACGTACACCGTCGGCGACGACCGCATCACCTTCGGCCCCGGCAACGGCAAGGGCGGCAAACAGCCGCCGGTGGTGGACGCGGGGGAGCGCTACTCCTGGATGAGCGGTTCGCTCACACCGGACGGGGTGCGGGTGCTGATCACCGGGAGGTCTCCGCTGACGTACCGTCTGAACTTGCGCTGACGGCCAAGCCGTACCTTGCGCCTACCGGCGCGGGTACACATCCCCTGGGGTTCCGCCCCAGACCCCGCCAGGGGGCTGCGCCCCTGGCCCCCTCTCGGGGCTCCGCCCCGGACCCCGTTTCGGGGGCCAGCCCCCGGACCCCCGGTCCTCAAACGCCGGACGGGCTGATTTTCCGCCGGACAGGCTGACTTCCGCCGGACGGGCTGATTTTCCGCCGGGCGGGCTGAATTCAGCCCGTCCGGCGTTTGAGGACGAGGCCGCCAGGCCGAGAGCGGAGTCCGGGGCGGAGCCCCAGGGACGAACAGGTTTGCGGTGGACCGGATGTTCTCCGGCCGCATCTCCAGGTCCGTCAGTGGTACCCGCTTCACGAACACCGGGTTGCCGGCGACCTCCAACAGCGCCGACTTCCCGCCGATACCGACACCCAGCGGTTCGGCCGCGTCCACCAGCTCACGCAGCCGGTGATCACTGCACAGGGCCAGTGCCGTGGAGACGGCACTGTGGGCGGCCAGACGTCCTGTGCCCCCGTGCGGCGCCTCCGCGCTGCGGCTCGCGGCGACGCGCGTTAATTTGTCCATATTTACCGCGTTTCAGTGCTTTTGATGGTTGTCATGATTTTCACGCTTTCCAAGCTGGGCGAAGGGTGGACGATGCCCAAAACCTTGCACGTCCCGCTCGTCGACGCCGAGCGTCGCGGCCCGTCACCGCGGGAGCGCACGTCATGGCGGCTCGGCGCTCAGAGCTGGCCGGCAGTCGTCGCAGGCGCCTTCACGCTGGCCCAACTGGCCCTCGTACGCCCCGGGATGGGCCTCGGCTGGGACGAGATCGTGTACGTCAGCCAGGTCAGCGACCATGCCCCGGAGGCGTTCTTCAGCGCGCCGCGAGCCCGCGGAGTCTCGCTGCTCGTCGCGCCCATCGCCTCGTGGTCGTCGTCCACGGCTCTGTTGCGGGTCTATCTGGCGCTGCTGTCCGGACTCGGCCTGTTCCTGGCGCTGCGTGTCTGGCGTGGACTGTTCCCCGTACGGGTGGTGGGCCTGGCGGGCGCGCTGTTCGCGACGCTGTGGGTGACCCTGTTCTACGGCCCGCAGGCCATGCCCAACTACTGGGTCGCGATCGGTGCGCTGGCGGGCGTCGGCTGCTTCCTGCGCGCCCAGGGGGACCGTTTCGACCGGGCGGCGCTGTGGGGTGTGGGCGTGAGCGCGGCGCTGATGGCGTTGATGCGACCCACCGACGCGATCTGGGTGACCCTGCCACTGCTGGCCCTGCTGGTGTGCGTCCGTCGTTGGCGTCGATGGCGACTGCTGGTGGCGCTCGTCGCGGGGCTGGTCGCCGGGGCGGGTGAGTGGGTCGTCGAGGCGTACGTCAGTCATGGCGGCCTGTCGCAGCGGCTGGCCGACGCCTCCTGGATCCAGGGCGGCCTCGGCTGGAACTTCGCCATCGACGACCAGGCGCGCACCCTGGTCGGGCGGACCCTGTGCCGTCCGTGCACCGCGCCATGGCCGCATCCGGCCGTGATGATCTGGTGGTTCGTCCTCCCCCTGCTGGCCGCCCTCGGCGTTGCGATCGCCGTACGGGCCGGGCGCACGGCCGGCACGCTCCTGCCCCTGGCCTGCGCCGCGACAGCCGCCTTCCCCTACCTGTTTCTGATCGGATACGCCGCCCCACGCTTCCTGCTGCCCGCGTACGCGCTGCTGGCGATCCCGGTCGCCGACGCGCTCACCCACCTGGTCGCCGGCCGCAGTCGAACCCGGCGAAAGGTGGCCGTGGCACTGGTGGCGCTCGGTCTCGCCGGACACCTCGCGGTGCAGTACGCGGTGCTGAACCACATCGTGGACGGCACCTACGACTCCCGCCGCGACTGGGCCCGCACGGCAGCGGAGCTGCACCGGCTCGGCGTACGACCGCCCTGCCTGCTGACCGGGCACGAGGCCATCCCGATCGCCTTCTACGCCCGGTGCTCGTCCGCCCAGACCGGCGGCCACAACGCCAACACCACCCGCGCGGACATCGAGCGAACGGCCCGGCGCCTGCCGGTCGCCGTCCTCACCACACAGGAGGACCAACCGCCCCCGTACGCCCGCACATGGCTGCCCCACCGGATCGGTGAAGTGCAGATCCACGTGGCACCCGCCGTACCGCGGGGCAAAGACGCCTGACCCTTCCCGTGCGCGGTACTCAGCGCACAGCGTGCCGGAGGAGAGCCGGTCCGGTCTCCGGAGGCGAAAGCGAGGCGCGTGATATCGAAGCGAGGCGCGTGATGTCGAGCAGACCGTCGCGGTGGTGCGTCGCGCTGGCGGCAGCGCTCGCGATGGTCGCGGGGTGCGGCACAGCCGGTGAGCGCGGCGACGGCGCGTCCGCCGCGGCGGACGCGTTCACGCGGGCTCTGCGCGCCGGCGACGGCGATGCGGCGTGCGCCGCACTGGCCCCGGAGACACGCATGGAGGTGGAGCGGTCCGCGAAGGCGCCGTGCGACCAGGCGATCAAGGAGGAAGAGCTTCGCACCCGGGGCGGGAAGCGCACAGTCGACGTCTACGGCGAGCAGGCCAGGGTGGTCCTCACCGACGACACGCTGTTCCTTTCGCACTTCGCCTCCGGCTGGAAGGTGACGGCCGCCGGATGCCGGCCCCGTCCGCAGCAGCCTTACCAGTGTGAGATCAAAGGCGGGTGAGAAGACCCATGAGAATCATGTTCTCGCTGTGTCTGCTGATCGTGATCGCTGGCTCGGCCTATTTCATGGTTGTGGGGCTGATGCACCGATGACGCGCCGATTCGTCCACGAGAACGGACTGAGCCTCGTGTTCGGCACCGGCTTTCTGCTGGCCCTGGCGGGGCAGGCCTTCGCAGGACACGCGGACTTCAACAACCAGCTCACCGAGGACGGCCTGGAACCGATGACTTTCGGCTCCTACCTGGCCTCCTCGGACTTCGCCGTCGACGTCACGGAGAACTGGCAGTCCGAGTACCTTCAGTTCTTCCTCTACATCTTCGTCACCGTCTGGTTCCTGCAACGGGGATCCCCGGAGTCGAAGGAACTGCACAAGGCCGGCACCGAGTCCGACAAGGAGCAACTGGTCGGTGGACACGCGGGGCCAGGTCACCGCGCTGGGCGCGGCGGCGGGGCTGGCGACTGGCCTTGTACTCCCGTTCCCTGGGCCTCGTCATGGCCGCCCTGTTCTTCATCTCCTGGCTGACGCAGTCCGTCGTCGGCGTGGTCGCCTACAACGAACAGCATCTGCGGCAGTTGCAGGCTCCGGTCAGCTACGGCCAGTACGTCACCTCGGCCGACTTCTGGAGCCGCACCCTGCAGAACTGGCAGTCCGAACTGCTGGCGGTGGCCTCGATGGCCGTGCTGTCGATCTATCTGCGCCAACGAGGCTCGCCCGAGTCGAAACCCGTGGGCGCGGCCCATGACGCGACCGGGGTCGAAGGCTGATGGACGCCACGAAACACATCGCGTGCGAGGGGCGCGGTCATGGGTACCCGCCGTGGGCCGCTGAAGTCGACGAGCATGTTGTGTGATGTGAGGTGGGAGACGATGGCAGAGCGTGAGGAAGTGCCCCAGGAGGAAGAGGGGCAGCGGACCGACGCGGCGGAGAGGTCACGTGGGACGCGGGCCTCTGTCGGCAAGGGGGACACATCGGCGATGGCCGGCAGCGACGTACAACAGCCGGAGATCGCCGAAGGCCCCGTCGAAGGTCTCCAGCCGGGCGAGCCGGTCGAACGCGGGCCTTGGCGCCCACCGGTCGAAGTGGACCCGCCGGAAGACACCGCCGTACCGCGGGACGCGGCGGGTGAACCGGAGGCTGTGCGAGAGCAGAAAAAGCACGGTGGCCCCTGAGCGGTGTCGGTCGGAGGTGTGCGCATACCTGGTCTCACCTGGGGTACGTAGAGAAACGCCCGTTCGGAAGCGCAGGTCACGTACCGGACGGTCCTGCCGGTCGCACATAGGACGAAGGCCATGATCGCCATCCCCGAGGAAGTGCTCACGGCCGCGGCGCAGGACGCTCTGCGCGATCTCAGCCGGCACCGTTACGACCCGTCGGCGCTGGACACCCTGATCGCCAGCGACGTTCTGGTGCCCCTGCCCGCCGACATCGCCATGCGCGATGCCCAGGACACCGGTGCCATGACCCTTCCTGTGCTCGAATACCCTCCGGGAACCCAGGCCGTCGTGGTCTTCACCTGCGAAGAAAGGCTCTCGGACGCCTTCCCCGAAATCCAGTGCTACCGGCAGCTGCAACTGGAGGTCCTGGCGGCCAACTGGCCCACCGACACCGACCTCATCCTGGCCATCGACCTCGGGCACACCGACTCGATCACCTTCACCTCCGCCGCCGTACGCAGCCTGCTCTCCCACTGCCAGCGATAACCCGGTCACGAGCCGGAAGAATGCCCCGCGAACTGCTTGCCCTGCGGGAACTGCTTGCCCTGCGCGGCGACGTACGCGGCTGAAATTGATCGGCCGTTTTACGGTAGATCGATGCGAGTTGTGCCGAGATGGGCCTTGCTCTCGTCGGGGTGTGCGCCTGTCCTGTTCGTCGGAGGCTGGACGGTCGCGGCGGCACTCGAAGGGTCCGCCTACGACCCCGCCACGCAGACGATCAGCGTCTTGGCGGCCTACGGGGCGGCGGGATTCTGGGTGATGACTGGAGCGCTGCTCGCCCTGGGTGCCTGCCACCTGCTGACCGCCTGGTGGCTGCGCCCGGCCGCACCCGCCGGACGTGTGGCGCTGGCCGGCGGTGGTGTGTCGGCGTTGGTGGTGGCCCTGTTCCCGGCGCCGAGCAGTGGGGGTTCCCTGTCCCACGGTTCAGTTGTCGTGGTCGGATTCACTCTCCTTGCGGTGTGGCCGGTCCTGGCTGCCGATCGCAGTGGAGCCGCACCATGGGGACTCCGGCCCGCGCCCTCGATCGTGATGACCACTCTGATGGGCGTCGGCGCGGCATGGTTCCTGGTCGAAATCAATCGTCATGGTGACGCCGGTGTCGCCGAACGCGTGGTGACATGCGTCCAGTCCCTGTGGCCCTTTGTGGTCGTCGCCTCCTGTGTCCGCCACCGTCAGAACGATCGATCTCCGGTGTGACCGACGGCGCTTCGGTGCGGCAATCGACGGATCCGGCCGGGGTCCGCGGCCTGCATGCCAAAATGGATGCGCCGTGGTACCGCTGTGTCGTTCTCCGTTGCTGTGTCGTTCTCCACTCTGATCCACTGAGGTTTCCGTGCCCAAGCCCGTAGCCCGTGAGCCGCAGCGACGTAATTCGCGGTCCAACCGGGCGCGCATCCTGGCCACGGCGCGTCGGGAGCTGGGACGGAACCCGGACATCACGCTGGAGGAGCTGGCGCGGGCCTCCGGTGTCGTGCGGCGCACTCTCTTCGGTCACTTCCCCGGACGGGTGGCGCTGCTGGAGGCACTGGCCGAGGAAGCCTCCGGGACCCTCCGGAGCGCGGTGGCGGCCGCAGTGAAGCCGACGGAGCCGGCCGAGCGGGCGCTCGCGCACTTCACGTTGACGATGTGGCCCGTGGGGGACCGCTACCGGATGCTCCTGGCGCTGGCCCGGCACGACCTCGGCGCGGAACGCGTGACCGAGATCCTCAAGCCGGCCCGCGACGAGGTCACGGCCATCCTGGAGCGTGGGCAGCGGAACGGCGTCTTCCACACCCACCTGACGCCCGCCGTGCTGAGCGCCGGCCTGGAAGCCATGACGGTCGCCCTGCTGGAGCAGGTCAACACCGGGGCACTGGAGGACGACGGCACCCGGGTCGCCGTGGCCATGCTGATCGCGGCCGGTCTGCCGGAGAAGCAGGCGCGTGCCGTGGTCGACGACGTCGCCTCCTCCATGGTCACGGCAGAGGTCGCCGCCGACGACTGAGGCGTCGCAGGGCTGTACGTACGAGATTGAACTGGACCCGGACGCCGGTGCGATGTGCCTGCGGTAGCGGTCGTCGACCGGCCACAAGGTTAGGGCCGAGCGTGCCAGGGCACCCGCGGGGACCGGGGGAGAGGGGAAGGGGAATTGAGATATTTGCACATGTATGGGCAATAAACTAGCCTGCTCATTGGTGTGCAATTAACTCGTCCCTGGGAGTCCCCATGTCCCTCCTTGCCACCGCACCCGTCGAGAAGACGACTGAGCCGTACTCACGCCGGTGGTGGGCCCTGATCGTGCTCTGCCTGAGCCTGCTGATCGTGGTCATGGCGAACACGTCGCTGATCGTGGCCGTGCCGGACATGACGACGGACCTGGGCCTGAGCAGCAGCGACCTCCAGTGGGTCATCGACGGCTACACCGTCCCGTACGCCGCGCTGATGCTCGTCCTGGGCTCGATCGGCGACAAGTACAGCCGCCGCGGCGCGCTCATCACGGGCCTGGTGATCTTCGCGGCCGGTTCGGTGACGGGCAGCCTGGTCGACCGGACGGAGCTGGTCATCACGGCCCGCGCGGTCATGGGCGTCGGCGCCGCCGTGGTCATGCCCGCCACGCTGTCCCTGCTGGTCGCGATGTTCCCGAGGCGTGAGCGGGCACGTGCCATCACCGCCTGGACGGCCACCTCCGGCCTCGCCGTAGTCGTCGGCCCGCTGGTGGCCGGCTGGCTGCTGGAGGACCACGCCTGGGGATCCACCTTCCTGATCAACGTCCCCGTCGCGGTGGCCGCCGTCATCGGCGCCCTGGTGCTCGTCCCGCCGTCCAAGGCGCAGGGCATGGGCCGGATCGACTACATCGGCGGCCTGCTCTCCATCGTCTTCGTCGGCTCCCTGGTCTACGCGACCATCGAGGGCCCGCACTTCGGCTGGGGCACCGGTCCGATCGCCGCGGCCGTTGTCGCGGGGGCGGGTCTGCCGGCGTTCGTCGTGTGGGAGTTGAGGCATCCGCACCCCATGCTGGACGTGCGCAAGTTCCGGCTGCGTCCCTTCAGCGGTTCGATGGCGGCGGTGCTGTTCTTCTTCTTCGGCACGTTCGGCGCGATCTACTACGCCACGCAGTTCCTGCAGTTCGTGCTCGGTTACGGCGCGCTGGAGACGGGCGTACGACTGCTGCCGCTGGCCGGAGCCGTCTTCGCCGGCGCCGCGACGACCGGACGCCTGACCCCGAAGCTGGGCGTGAAGGCGACGGTGACGGCCGGCATGGTCATCGGCACCGTGGGCGTCTTCCTGCTCACGCGGATCGACGCGGGCTCGACGTACGGCGACTTCCTGGGCCCGGTGCTGCTGCTGGGCTTCGCTATCGGCCTGAGCGTCTCCCCGGCCACCGACACCATCATGGGCTCCTTCCCCGAGTCCGAGCTGGGCGTCGGCGGCGGCGCCAACGACACCGCACTGGAACTCGGCGGCTCCCTCGGCATCGCGATCCTCGGCTCGCTGCTGGGCACCGCCTACCGGGACAAGCTGACCGACCTGGTCGGCGGCCGGCTCCCGGCCGCCGCCATGGAAACGGCCAAGGACTCGGTGGGCGGCGGCCTCGCGGTCGCCGAGCAGATCGCGAAGACACCCACCGGCAGCCCTCAGCAGGCCCAGGCCCTGGTGGACGCCGTACACGAGTCCTTCGCGCAGGGCGTGGCCAGGACCAGCCTCGTCGGCGGAATCATCATGGCCGTCGGCAGCGTGATCGTCCTCGCTGTCCTGCCCGGCCGCCGGGGCGACGGCAAGCGCCGGCCGGAGGAGTCGGGCACAGGCCCGCGATCAGCGGCGCCGCAGTGACGGGTCGAGCAGCGCGGGCGGGGTGTCGTACTTCTCGTGCGCGGCGAGGTCGGTGCCGGGGGCGACGATGGCGTCGATCGCGTCGAGTACGTCGGCGGAGAGCACGGTGTCGGCGGCGGCGAGCTGCGCGTGCAGATGGGCCGGCGTGCGAGGGCCGATGAGTGCGCTGGTCACGGCGGGATGCGCGGTCACGAAACCGAGCGCGAGCTGGATCATCGTCAGCCCGGCCTCATCGGCGACCCCGGCCAGCTGCTCGACGGCGTCGAGCCTGGCCCGGTTGGAGGGGATGGCGGTGTCGAAGCGTTGCGGCATGAACGCCGAGCGGTTGGTGGTGATCTCCCGGCCCTCGCGGATCGCGCCCGACAGCCAGCCCGAGGCCAGCGGGCTCCACACCAGCACACCGAGCCCGTACTGCTCGGTCACCGGCAGGACGTGGGTCTCGATCCCGCGCTGGAGGATCGAGTAGCTGGGCTGTTCGGTGACGTAACGGCTCAGGTGATGCTCGCGGGCGGCCCACTGTGCCTGCACGATGCGGTACGCGGGGAAGGTCGAGGAGCCGAAGTAGCGGATCTTTCCCGCGCGCTGCAGGTCGGTCAGAGCCGACAGCGTCTCCTCGTCGCTGGCGCTCGGGTCCCACCGGTGGATCTGGTAGAGATCGACGTGGTCGACACCGAGGCGGCGCAGGCTGTTGTCCAATTCGGTGACCAGCCAGCGGCGCGAACTGCCCTGGTGGTTGCGCTCATCGCCCATGGGCATGCCCGCCTTCGTGGCCAGCACGATGTCGTCGCGGCGGCCGGCGATGGCTTTGCCGACCATCTCCTCCGACTCGCCGTCGCTGTACATGTCGGCGGTGTCGATGAGATTGATCCCGGCCTCGAGGGCCGCGTCGACAATGGCGGTGGCCTCGTCCTGCGTGGTGCGCCCGATCTTGCCGAAGTTCATCGCGCCGAGCGCGAGGGAGCTGACCTGCACACCGGTGCGGCCCAAGGTGCGGTACTGCATGACTGTGTCTCCTCCGTTGAGGGTGGCGTGTGGCTCTGACATCATGGTCAAACGGAACCTCGTTCCGGTATGACGATACGGAACGTCGTTCCGTTTTGGCAAGCTCGATGGCGGAGGGAGCGGCGCTGTGAACGACGGCGACGAGGGCGCGGGGCGCCCAGCCCGGTCCAAGGATCAGTCCAAGGCCGAGTCCAAGAGGAAGGACGCCCGGCGTAACAAGGAGACACTGCTCGACGCGGCCGCCACGGTCTTCGTCGCGTCAGGCGTGGAAGCCCCGGTACGCGACATCGCGGCCGAGGCCGGCGTCGGCCTCGGCACGATCTACCGCCACTTCCCGACCCGGGCGGACCTCATCATCGCCGTCTACCGGCACCAGGTCGACGCCTGCGCCGAGGCCGGTCCTGCCCTGCTGGCGACCAGTCCAACGCCTCATGCCGCACTGGGGCAATGGATCAACCTCTTCGTCGACTTCCTGGTCACCAAGCACGGACTCGCCGCCGTGCTGCAGTCCGACAACGCCGGCTTCGACACCCTGCACGCCTACTTCCTCGACCGCCTAGTGCCCGTATGCACCCAGCTGCTCGAAGCCGCAGCCGCCGCCGGCGAGATCCGCTCCGGCATCGAGGCCTACGAGCTCATGCGCGGCGTCGGGAACCTCTGTATCGGCGCGGACAGCGATCCCCGCTACGACGCACGCCGACTGGTCGAACTCCTCATCGCGGGACTGCGGCAACCACACTGACCACCGGCAGAACCGGCCACCGGCGGAACCGGCCACCAGCAGAACTGCTCGTCGGCAGAGCAGCACCATGGCACCTGTCACGCTCGCCCATGTGCCTCCTGCGAGCGTCGTGACAATGCGTCGATGACCACGGCGGCGAAAAGCACCCCACCGGTGATCATGAACTGCACGGCGGTGGGGGTGTCCGTGATCACCATGCCCGAGGCGATCGACTGGATGACCAGCATGCCGAGCACCGCCGACCACGTCGTACCGCGTCCTCCGAACAGGCTGGTGCCACCGATGACGGCCGCCGCGATGGCATTGAGCAGCAGGATGCCCGAGCCCGCCCCTTCACTCACCGAGGTGATGCGCGAGGCCAGGAACAAGCCGCCGATCGCGGCCATGGTGCCGGAGACGGCGAGCACCGCGGTCTGCACCCGCGTCACACTGAGGCTGGCGCGGCGCGCCGCCTCGACACTGCCGCCGAGCGCGTAGACCTGCCGACCGTAGTGCGTGCGGCGCAGCACGATGTCGAGGCCGGCCACCACCACGAGGAAGATCAGCAGGGCGAGCGGCAGACCCTGGAACCGGTTGAGCAGGTATGCGGCGGTGAACGCGACCACCGCGAGGACTCCCGTGCGCACGCCGACCCCCCGGAGTGTGCGGTGCGGCATGCCCACTGCCTTGCGGCGCCGTCTGTCCTGGTTGGACACGAGGAAGACCAGGCCCGTGCCGACCGCCGCCAGGCCGTAGGCGGCGCCGTCGTTGGTGAAGTAGTGGCTCGTCAGCTTGGCGACGAGCCCGTTCTCGTCGAGGTTGACGGTGCCGCTGGTCCCCAGGACGTAGAGCATGAGGCCGTCCCACGTCAGCAGCCCCGCAAGGGTGATGACGAAAGCCGGTACGCGGGTCTTGGCGACGGAGAAGCCCTGGACGGCTCCCGTCACGGTGCCCGCGAACACGGCGATGATGAGGGCGAGCCATTCGGGCACGCCGTGGTTCACGTTCAGAATGGCGAAGACAGCCGCCGCGAGGCCGCTGACCGAGCCGACCGACAGGTCCAGCTCGCCGAGCAGCAGCACGAAGACGATGCCGACCGCGATCAGTCCCGTGCCCACGATGTCCACGCTGAGATTGGACAGGTTCCGGGGCGACAGGAAGCTCTCGTTGAGGGACTGGAAGGTGATCCAGACCGCGGCGAGGACCAGGACGACCGGGAGCGAGCCCACTTCGCCGGCGGTCAGCTTGCGCCGCAGGACGGTGACCCCGCTCTGCACGACATGGGCGACGGCCTGTCCGGGGCTCCGCCGGCGGGCCTCGGCGGTGGGCGCGGAGGGTGCGGCCCGCGTGCCGTCCGCCCTGTTGCGCATCCCTTTCACCACCCTGCCTCCCGGTGGGCCACCCGACGGGGCACGTTCTCCGTGGCGCCGGTGACGGAGGAGATGATCTGTTCCTGAGACGCGGTGTTGACGTCGAAGAAGCCGTTGTTGCGACCGAGCCGCAGCACGGCGGCCCGGTCCGCGAGAGCCTTGATGTCGCCCATGTTGTGGCTGATGAGCAGTACTCCGAGGCCCCGGTCACGCAGCCGGTCGACGAGGTCCAGGACCTCACTGGTCTGCTCGAATCCCAGCGCCGCGGTCGGTTCGTCCAGGAGGAGGACCCGCGGGTCGCCGAGGAGCGAGCGGGCGATGGCGACCGTCTGCCGCTGGCCGCTGGACAGTGACACGACGGGGGCGCGCAGATCGGGGATACCCCTGGTCAGACGGTCCAGCAGATGTCTCGTACGACGCTCCATCTCGACCTCGTCGAGGAACCCGAACCTGCGTATCTCCCGGCCGAGGAAGAGATTGCCGACGACGTCGAGGTTCCCGCACAGCGCGAGGTCCTGGTACACGGTGGCGATGCCGAGGTCCCGGGCATCGTGAGGGCGCCTGATCTGGACCGGCCGGCCCTCCCACTCGATGACGCCCTTGTCCGCAGGGGTGACTCCGGAGATCACCTTCACCAGGGTGGACTTGCCGGCGCCGTTGTCACCCAGCAGCGCGACGACCTGGCCCGCGCGTATCTCCAGCTCGATGTCGGTGAGGACCTCGACGACACCGAAGCGCTTGCACACGCCGCGCAGCGTCAGCAAGGGGCGGGGGCGAGTCGGCACGGAGACCATCTCCTTCCCGTGACCGGTCCTCCCCCCCCCGGAACCGGCGTGTCAGGTGAGTCCGGCCTTGGTGCAGGCGGCGTCGAGTTGAGGGGTGCAGATCTGCTGGATCGTGTGTACGCCGTCCTTCACCACGGTGTCCTTGATGGTGTCGACGGTCACGGACACAGGGGTGAGCAGGACGGCCGGAACCGTGTTCCCACTGCTGGTCCTCACCTTGTCCTTGGCGATCCGGTCGAGGCTTTCACCGCGGGCCGCGGCCACGGCCAGTGCGGCACCGGCGGAAGCCTCGGGCCCGAAGGGCTTGTAGACGGTCATGTACTGCTCGCCGGCGACAATGCGCCGCAAGGCTCCGAGTTCGGCGTCCTGCCCGGTGACGGGGGGCAGCGGGTTGACCTTGTTGGCCTTGAGAGCGGAGACGCTGCCGGCGGCGAGACCGTCGTTGGCGGCGTAGACACCTTGGATGTTGCCGACGCCGAGGGCGGAGATGGCGCCGGACATGTTCATGTGCGCGATCTCCGTGCTCCAGTCGCGGGTGTCGTACGCCTTGGTGATCTCGACCTTCCCGTCGAGTACGGACAGTGCGCCCTTCTTGAACGACATGGCGTTGGGGTCGCTGGGATCGCCGTTCATCATGACGATCCGCCCGCCGGACACCGTGTCGCCCATGGCCTTCAGCAGCGCCCTGCCCTGGAGCCTGCCGACCTCCTCGCCGTCGAAGGAGACATATCCCGAGATCGGGCCCTGGGCGAGACGGTCGTAGGCGATGACGGGGATGTCTGCTTCAGCCACCTTCCTGACCGCGGGGCGCAGCGATCTGGCGTCCACGGCCACGAGTACGACGGCATCGACTCCCTCGGTGATCATCGAGTTCATCTGTGCCTGCTGGAGGGCCACATCGCCCTTGGCGTTGGCGTTCTCGACCGTGCAGTCGTCGCACAGCTCCTTGATCTTTCTCTCGAGCAGGGGCCTGTCCTGGGTCTCCCAGCGAGCCGTGGTGGCGTCCGGCAGGAGCACACCGATCTTCGGCCCGCTGCCTCCGCCGGAGTCGTTCCCGGCACCCTGACCGCAGGCCGCGAAAGCGGCGACCGTGGAAGCCGCGGTCACAGCGATGACCGCCCCCCGTACCCAGGCCTTCATGTGAGAGACCTCCCCGGCCGACTCGGCGTCAAGGACGTACACCGGTCCTTGCTCTCACGCTCGGCTGTGGCCCTGGCCGTAGGCGAGGGGCGTCGTCCGCCCCGGCCGGGCGGGCCTGGAACGTACCGGGTGAAAAGCGGCAAGGCGACTATGTCGTAAGTGTGGCACCGGCCGCGGTGATCTGCGAACGCAGCGCATAGCGCACCCAACCGGCAGTAGAAATATGCTGATCTGTCTGCTTCATCCGTGTATGAGACTCTAGTAGCTGAGTGCCCCGAACTCAGCCTGTCGGCACCTGGGGCACGGGGCAGGAGGAAGTTGCGGACATGCCTCATGACGGCCGTGCCCGGGCCGGCGTCTCGCAGCTGCGGGCATCGGAGGCCGGGGCCGCGGACACCGGCTCACCACCTCCGGCACCTCCGGCGCGGGAGGCCGCCCCGGGTGACCGGGCCCTGACGTTCGCCGGAGCGGCGCTGGCAGCTGTCTATGTGCCCAGTGTTGTCGGGAAGGAAGAGCTTCGGCTGGTGGAGACGGCCGGATACGCCGCTTCCCGGTACAGCCTGCCGGAGCGTCTGCCCCTGTCCGGCGACTCACCTGCCGCGCACGCCTTCCGCACCGACCAGCCTCTGTGGCTGATTCCCGAAGGACTCGCCTTCTACCCGGAGGGCGCGCCGACGCCGCCACGAGCGGAGACGTCACTGGGTGCACTGCCCCTCAGGACGGAGGGCAGACGGCTGGGCTGCCTGGTCGTCCTGGGGTCCTCCGCGGACGGTTTCGAGGCCGAGCAACGGCGCTTCCTGGAGCGGTACGCCGACGCGGTCGCCAGCCTGCTGGGTGCCGGGACCGACCGGCCCACACCGCCGTCGCTGCTGAGTCCCGCCCTGCACGGTCTGCGTGTCGGCTCGTTCGTCCTGGTGCCGGACACCGGCGTGATCGACGCGGACGAGACGCTGCTCGAACTGGTCGGCATCACACCGGACGACTTCGACGGCAAGGCGGACACCCTGCTCGTGAACGCCCTCCCGGAGGACATGCACGCGCTGATGTCACTCCTGGAGCCGTCCACTGTGGAGTTCGCCCGGCGGGAGCTGGAGTTCCGTGTCCGCTGCCCCACGGGTGAAATGCGCTGGCTGAGCCTGAGCTGCCGAGTGCTGGCGGGCACCCACGACGAGCCGGAGCAGGTCCTGGGCGTGGTGACGGCGACCCCGGTCCAGCGCCGAAGCGCCGACGACGTGTCCCGGATCCAGTGGCTGACCGCCGCACTCGACGACGCCGTGACCGTCCATGACGTCGGCCGTGTGGTGGTCACCGCGCTGCGTGAGCCGCTGGCCGCCGACCGGGTGGCGCTCGCCGAGTTGCGCGAGGACCGGCTGGTGGTCATCGTGCTCGACCCGCCGCAGCCCGCCGCCTGGCCGGATGCATGGCGTTCCGAGTGGCGTTCGGAGTGGCCCGACGCTCCGGTCGGCGCCCTGCCCACCCTTCAGCTGGCTCTGCGGGACGGGCGTATGGATCTGTGGCCAGCCGGCACGCCCCTCGAACCGGGGCTCGCAGGCATCGGTGCCGGAGGCCTGGCCGTCATGCCGCTCCCCGCCAGGGGCGGCGTCGTCGGCCTGTGCCTGGTCGGCTGGGATCAGCCGCACGAGTTCGTCCCCGAGGAGCGGTCCGTGCTGACCGCGACCGCCGTGCTGGTCGGGCAGGCCCTCGAACGTGCACACGCGTATGACGCCGAGCAGGAGCTCGCGACGATGCTTCAGCGCAGCCTGCTGCCCCGGCGCCTGCCCGAACTGCCCGGGGGGACGGCCGTCGCCCGCTATCTGCCCGCCCGGCGCGGACTCCAGGTGGGCGGTGACTGGTACGACGTCATCGTCATCTCCGAGGATCGGGTGGCGCTGGTCATCGGTGACGTACAGGGACACAGTGCCGGAGCCGCGACGATCATGGGCCAGATGCGCACCGCGGTCCGGGCATACGCGGTGGAGGGCCACCCGCCCGACGTGGTCGTCTCCCACGCCAACCGGCTCCTCGTCGGCATGGAGACCGATCTGTTCGCCACCTGCTGCTATGTCGAACTGGACATGGAGCAGGGCAACACGCTGTTCGTCCGGGCCGGGCACCTGTCCCCGCTGGTACGCCATCCCGACGGAACCACCGAGGAGGTGCAGGTCGAGGGAGGGCTCCCGCTGGGCATTCTCGCCGAGGCGGAGTTCCCCATGACCGCGGTGGAACTGGCCCCCGGCACGGTGCTCGCGCTGGTCACCGACGGTCTGGTCGAGGCCGCCGACCTGCCCCTGGACGAGGGGATGGACCGGACACGCACCGCGCTCGCCGCGGCCGGCCCGGCGGACCTCGGGCGGATGGCCGACGAACTGCTCGGCGACGCCGGCCGTCGCGAGGACGACGTGGCGCTGCTGCTGTTGCGCTACGACGGCATGCAGGTCCGGCCGGTCCGGGCCGGCTGGGTGGTGTGGCGGCTGCCCGACGCCGTCATGCACGCCCGCCGTTTCACCGCGCGCACACTGCGTCGGTGGAAGACCGAGGAGGCAGCCGACGGGATGGAGGAAGCAGCCGACGGACTGCTGCTGGTCGTGTCCGAACTGGTCACCAACGCCCTGGTGCACACCCAGGGCCCGGTACGCCTCGACCTGATACTCCGCGGAGACCGGGTGCGCGTCTGCGTGAGCGACGCCTCCCCGCGTGCGCCCGCCAAGCCGGTCATCGTGGACTGGGAGTCGACCGGCGGCCGAGGCCTGCTGCTGGTCGAAGCGATGTCGGAGTCGTTCGGCTCCGTGCCGGTGGCCGGCGGCAAGCAGGTGTGGAGCGAGATCCTTGTGCCGCAGCGCGAGCCGGCTCCCGCGGGCTCGGGACCCCGAACGGAACGAGGGGGCCTGCCATGAGAACCCTGACCCGGAACCGGACCCGAACCCGGAACCGGAACCGGACCTGGCCCCGTGCGTGGCACGTCGTCGCGGCGCTCGTCGCAGGACTCATGACGCTGTCCCTGACGGCGTGTTCGCAGGACGACCAGACGGGCACGGACAGCTTCACCGTCGGCCTGCTGCTCCCGAGCCGGGCGGTGCCCCGCTGGGAGCATTCCGACAAGCCGCTGACCGAGAAGCGGCTGAAGCAGCTGTGTCCCCGCTGCACCATGGAGTACGCCAACGCCGAGAACGACGCGTCGAGGCAGCGGGAACAGATGAGCTCCATGATCACCGAGGGGGTCAGGGTCCTGATCCTCGACGCCGTCGACAACAAGGCGCTCCGCTCCTCGATCCAGGAGGCGCGCAGGGCGGATGTTCCCGTCATCGCCTATGACCGGCTCGCCCAGGGCCCGATCTCGGGCTATGTCAGCTTCGACGGCGCGCGAGTCGGCAGGCTCCAGGGCGAGGCGCTCCTGAAGGCCATGGACGAGAAGGCGACCGGCCGGAACGTCGTCATGATGAACGGAGATCCGGCCAGCCCCAACGCGGCCTGGTACCGCAGGGGTGCGCTGTCCGTCCTGGAAGGCAAGGTGAAGATCGGCAGGTCGTACGAGACCCGCGGCTGGAGCACGGACAACGCCCACGCCAACATGTCCGCCGCCATCGCCGCCCTGGGCCCGGACCGGATCGACGGCGTCCTGGCCGCCAACGACGCCATGGCCGCGGGCGTCATCTCGGCCCTCAAGAACGCCGGGGTCAGGGAGCTTCCTCCTGTCACCGGCCAGGACGCCGAACTCGATGCTGTGCGGCGCATCATCAAGGGCGAGCAGTACATGACGGTGTACAAGCCGTTCAGGGCGCAAGCCGCCGCGGCCGCCGCCATGGCCGTCGCCCTGGGGCGCGGCGAAGACGTCCGCGACGTCGCCACGACGACGATCGACAGCCCCACCAGCAAGGACATTCCGTCCGTGCTGCTGACTCCGAGCGCGGTGACGGTCGGCAACATCGAGGAGACACTCGTCAAGGACGGCGTGTACACCATTGAGCAGATCTGCACCCGGAAGCTCCGGCCCGCCTGCTCCCAGGCCGGACTCTCCCCGTGACGGCTCCCGCGAAGCAGGGCCGGCGCGTAACCGGCGATGGGCGCGAGCCGGTGGTGGCCGAAGGGCAGGCGCAGTCGGGGTGAGCGATGAAGGCGAAGCCGTTGAGCTCGTGGCCGCTCCGTGTGAGCGTGAGGCTTTGCGTCAGCCGGCCAGTCAGTCGGCCAGCTGGTTGAGCTTGCGGATCTGCTTGTCGAAGGTCCGGGCGGGAGCGACGCGGCGCAGTATGCGGGCGCGTCCGGCCATGGGGCCGGCGGTGTAGCGCAGCTTCGGTTTGGCGTCGGTCGCTGCCGCGACGATCGCCTTGGCGACGACGGCGGGGGCGTCGCCGTCCCTGATCGCCTCCGTCATCACGCGGTCGACGGTCTGCCGCAGCTTCGCGTAGACCTGCAGGGGCGTGTCGGGCCGCGGGCTGTTGGCCTCGAATCCGGTCCTGGTGTAGGCGGGTTCGACGATGAGCGCCCGGACGCCGTGCTCACGGACCTCGTGATCCAGGGACTCGGTGTAGCCCTCGACCGCATGCTTGGAGGCGGCGTAGGCGGCCATGTAGGGCTGGGGCAGGAACCCGAGTACGGACGAGATGTTGATGACGCGCCCGCGTCCCTGAGCGCGCATGTGCGGCAGAACCTCCTTCACCATGCGCATGACTCCGAAGACGTTGGTGTCGAAGACGCTCTGGTCCTGTGCGATGGAGGTTTCCTCGGCCGCCCCCATCGAGCCGACGCCGGCGTTGTTGACCAGCACGTCGATCCGCCCGAACCGCTCGGTCACCTGCTGCACCACGGTGGTGACCGACTTGTCACCGGCCACGTCGAGGTCGAGAAACATCACGCCTTCGAGCGGGGTGACGCGCGAGGTGTCGCGGCTTGTTCCGACCACGTCGAAGCCCGCTGCGACCAGCGCGAGCGCGGTTTGCTTCCCGATGCCGGATGACGCACCCGTCACCAGGGCCACCGGCCGATTTGTCGTCATCATGCACTCCCGGACTCACTGAGAAAACGATCGGTTTCCCCTCACCGTAAACCGATCGGTTTTCTCGCGCAAGTTCGGGCAGGCAGCTGATGGGGGTGGGTGATGCGTCAGCCCATGCCTGCTGCGTCGAGCAGGGTGGTCACCGTGGGTGCGACGAGCCCTGTCAGGTTGTCGGCGCCGATCCCCGCCCGGGCGCTTGCACCGTCGAAGACCAGGATCAGCTGCCGGGCCAGCAGGTCGGGATCGCCCGCCCCGCCCTGTTCGGCCTCGGCGCGGAAAAAGGCGGTCAGGTTCGCCTTGATCTGATGGGCCACCCGGCTCGCAGGGTGACTCTGGTCCTTCAGTTCGATCTGCACGGCCAGGTACCGGCAGCCTCGGAACTCGGGCGCATCCGCCTGCAGTTCCACCCGCTCGAAGACGTGCATGATCCGCTCGCGGGGTGAACGGCCGTCGTCCGCCGCGGGCAGAAGCCCCGCCGCGAAGGTGGCGGCGCGCTGTTCCAGGCTCGCCGCCAGCAGTTCGTCCTTGCTCTCGAACAGCTGGTACATCGAGCGCTTCGACACCCCCGCCGCCTTGCACAGCGCCTCGACGCCGATACCGACACCGTCTCGGTAGGTGAGCGTGGCCGCCGCGTCCAGCAGCCGCTCTCGGGAGCTTGGCTTCACTTCGATGGTCATCCTGCGAGGTTAACTCGATTCCGACAAAATGGAAACTGATCGGTTTTCGGGTGTTGGGAGTCGGGAGTCGGGTCAGGAGTCTGCGGGGCGTTTCGCCGGGGGGTGCCAGCCACCGGTGACTTCCTTGACGGGTTTGTGGGGGAAGCGGCGTTGGGCGTACTCCTGGGCGTGTGAGCCCGGCAGGACGTAGAGGGTTGGGAACTGCTGCCGGTGTACTGAGCGGGAGTGGCTTTTGGGCGAATGTGAGTGGTGAGTGCCGGGGCCGGATGTGGCTGGCTGCCGCCGGGCGCCTGCGCGGGGATGGTCTTCCTTGCCGTGGGGTGCGTTTTCGGTGTCCGTTCTTCGGGAGGGGAACTGGGGTTCTTGGATCGAATGGGTGACCTTTGTGGAGGGTGCTCGTTGACTGCCGTGACGGATCTTCGACCGGGCGGGGGTGAACGGGTGGGCGGGCTGCGGGAGCCGGCGGCACCGTTCGTGGTGCCCGGCCCCGCCGGGGTGGCCATCCGGGACCGGCTGCGGGTGAGCGAGTCCGATGCGGCGGTGCTGGCCGAGGTCGGGACGTTCCTGGGTTCGCTGGCCGCGGGTGATCTAGCGGACCGGTCCCGGCAGGGTGTGGCGCACGACACGACCGCATGGGCAGTGCGCAAGCAAGGCTTGACGGGGAAGTCGTCGGCGCGCTGGGCGGGCAGCATCACCAAGGCCACCCACGACCAGTGGGCGCTGGCGAGGCGCGGGATGGCCGCCCATCTGGACTGGCTGCGCGGGCAGATCGCCGCCATCGAGGCGCGGCTGGCCCGCCCGCTGGGCGCCAAGGCGGACAAGCGGGCAGGGCTGGCGCGCGGGTACGGCTCGCGTGCCGAGTGGCATGCCAAGTCCCGCCGCCTGCACGCCCTGAAGGCGCGGCTGGCGGAGGTGGAGGCGGACTGGGCGGCGGGCCGGGTACGCGTGGTGCGCGGCGGCAAGCGCCTCGCCCACGCCCGTCACCACCTGGAGGCGGCCGGGCTGAGCGAACAGGTGTGGCGGGCACGCTGGCAGGCGGCGCGGATGTTCCTGGCTGCCGACGGGGAGTCCGGCAAACGGTTCGGCAACGAGACCATCCGCGTCACCGACACCGGACAGCTCTCCCTCAAACTGCCCTCCTCGCTGGCTCACCTGGCCAACGCCCCGCATGGCCGGTACGTGCTGGATGCGACCGTATGCTTCCGGCATCGCGGGCAGGAGTGGCGGGATCGGATCACCGCGAACCGGGCGGTGGCCTACCGCATCCACCACGACACCGCACGCAGTCGCTGGTACATCACCGCGTCCTGGCAGCGTGCCGCCGCCCCGGTGCTCCCACTTCAGGCGGCGTTGGCCCGGGGTGTGGTGGGGGTGGACATGAACAACGACCACCTGGCCGCCTGGCGCCTGGATGTGCACGGCAACCCGGTCGGTGAGCCGCAGCGCTTCTTCTACGACCTGAGCGGCAGTGCCGATCATCGTGATGCGCAGATTCGGCACGCGCTGAGTCGGCTGCTCCATTACACCCGCCGTTGCGGGGCCGTCGCGATCGCCATCGAGGACCTTGACTTCGCGGCGGAGAAGGGCCGGGAGAGGCACGGCCGCAACAAGCGCTTCCGCCGCCTGCTCTCCCGCTTCCCCACCGCGAAACTCAAGGCCCGGCTGGTGTCGATGGCTGCCGAGCAGGACGTGGCCGTCGTGGCGGTGGACCCGGCGTACACCTCTCGGTGGGGTGCCCAGCACTGGCAGAAGCCGCTGACCACCCCGACTCGCAAGATTTCCCGGCACGATGCGGCGAGCATCGCGATCGGGCGACGCGCCCTCGGGCATCCGATCAGGGGACGGACGGCACCGCCCCCGCAACACCAGAGCGATGCTGCGGGGCATCGGACCGTCCAGGCCCGACCGGAGACCCGAAGGCGTGAGGAACCCCGCCCCCACCTGTCCGGACCGCGCACTGGATGCGCGCCGCCCGGTGGTGGAGCGAAAGCGGGGGACCAGGGTGCCCAACACCGTTCGGGGCACCCGGCTGAGCAAGAGTCTGGCACCAGGACTCACTCCCACTCAGTCTTTAGGAACGGTTGTAGTCCAGTGCCTCCCCGTACTCGCTCACCTCGGTGACATTGCGGTGCAGGCCCATCACGTCCGTGCTGCGAGGCGACAACCTCACCATGTACGTCGAAAGCCTGACGGGCACCCTCGCCGGCGTCGAGGACATTCCCACACCGCCCGTACTCCGCCTGCACCTCACCCCCGACACCGTGCCGGAGTGGCTCTACGACACGATCGGGAAACTCGGCCTCAAGCTCCAACTCAGCCTGAACGACGCCGACATCGACCAGGCCGGACAGACGGGCGGAAAGCTCGTCATCCCGGGGATCCACGGGTACGGAACGCCACGGTGAAGCTGCTTCGGCAGCGACCAGTGGATGGCGGCACTGTCGAAGGGCGCCTCTGGCCCTACTCTGGCCGCCATGAATGGCAGAGAGTTCGCCGACTTCCACGGCGAGGAGTTCGAGCGCGCGGACATGACGGGGGCACGGTTCACCACGGTGAACCTGAACGGGGCGACGTTCCGGGCATGTGAGCTCCATCGTGTCGTGATGCGTGGCGTCGAGATGGTCGACACCACCATCGACGGCGAGATCCAGAACCTGGTCATCAACGGGGTCGACGTCGCGCCGTTGGTGGAGGCGGAGCTGGACCGCCGACACCCCGACCGCCCCAAGTTCCGGCCGACCACCTCCGGGGGGTTCCGGGAGGGCTGGGACATCAACGAGCGGCTGTGGGAGGCGACCGTGGCGCGGGCGCGCCGACTGGCCCCGGAGAGGCTGCACGAGTCGGTCGGCGGCGAGTGGTCGTTCATCCAGACCCTGCGCCATCTCGCGTTCGCGACCGAGTCGTGGGTCGGCCGCTGCGTCCTGAGCGACCCCAGCCCGTGGCACCCGTTGTCCCTGCCGTGGGACCAAATGGATCCCCGGCCGGGCGTGCCACACGACCGTGACGCGCGCCCATCTCTCGACGAGGCGCTGGCCTTGCGGCTGGAGGCGATGGCGATGATGCGGCGGGTGGTCGACGGCCTGACCGACGCGCAGCTCGACAGCTGGACCGAGCCGCTCGTGGGCCCCGGTTGGCCGGACGAGGGTGACACCTTCCCCGTCCGCGAGTGCCTGCTGATCGTCCTCAACGAAGAGTGGTGGCACCGCATGTTCGCCGAGCGCGACCTGGCCGTCCTCGAGGAACGGCACTGACTCAGTCACCGTCAGCCTGGTATGTCACATGCGCAGAATGGAGGCCTTCACCGGCTATTGCCGAACCGAAAGCGACTGCCATGAACCACCTTCCCGCAGACCCGACGGTGCTCCACCCGTTCCCGGACCAGCCGCGCGTAGTCCTGCTGAAGCCGCTGGTGGCCTCGCCGCTGATCGAGGTCGGGGAGTACTCCTACTACGACGACCCGGAGGATCCGACCGCGTTCGAGACCCGCAATGTGCTCTACCACTACGGGCCGGAGAAACTGGTCATCGGGAAGTTCTGCGCGCTGGGCACCGGGGTGCGGTTCATCATGAACGGCGCCAACCACCGCATGGACGGCCCCTCCACCTTCCCCTTCCCCATCATGGGCGGCTCCTGGGCCGAGCACTTCGACCTGCTCGCCGGCCTGCCGGGCAGGGGCGACACCGTCGTCGGCAACGATGTCTGGTTCGGCCACAACACCATGGTCATGCCCGGAGTACGCATCGGGCATGGCGCGATCATCGCCTCCGGCGCCGTAGTCGTGGACGACGTCCCCGACTACGGCATCGTCGGCGGCAACCCGGCCAAACTCATCCGCACCCGCTACAACGACGACGAGATCGCCCGCCTGCTCGCCCTCGCCTGGTGGGACTGGCCCGCAGAGCACCTCACCGAACACATCCGGGCCATCATGTCCGGCACCATCGACGACCTCGAAGAGATCGCACCACGGGCCTGAGCCGGCCTCCACGCAGTCGGCGCATCCGTCATGAGGAGTCCGGAGTCCGCTCCATGGCATGTACGGAAACCGCCACGGACCGTCGGCGTGTGGCTCTGTGGGGTACCTGGCCGCCTGCTCCGGACCAAGCACTGGTTCCCGGTCCTAGTGGTCCGGTACCGGCTCGTCGGCCAGCAGCCGTGCGAGCCCTGCCGGACTGAACACGTCCCGCGTACCGAGGGCGATACCGCCGTGCAGTCCGGAATCGCCCTTGAGCTGGGTCGCGGTGATGGTCAGTTTGCGGGTGGCCAGCGGCAGGGCGCGCTGGTACACGGCGGCGCGTACCGCGGACACGAGGTCGTCGCGGAGCTGGCTGAGCGGGCCCGCCAGCACCACGGTACGGGGGTTGAACATGTGGACCAGCATGGCCATCACCTCGCCGATCTCGGTGGCCGCCTGGCGTACGGCGTGGAGTGCGGTCGGATCGCCTGCGGCGATGCGCCGGGCGAGTTCGTGGGTGCCGTACAGCGGATCGTCCTCGGTGGACTCGGGAATGCCGAGGCCACGCAGAACCGCACGGTGCGAGGCCAGCGCGCCGACGCAGCCGACGTTGCCGCAGGCGCACAGGACGTTGCCGCCGCCGACGGCCCTGATGTGCCCGATGTCGCCGGCCGCTCCGTCAGCGCCGCGGTACACGTCGCCGCTCGCGGTGATGAGGCCCGCGCCGATGCCGGTCGCGATCTTGATGCACAGAAGCGGGGTCTCCATCCGGGCCTGGACGGCCTCGCCCAGGGCCATCAGGTTGACGTCGTTGTCCACCACGACAGGAGCGTGGAAGCGTTCCTGAAGGTGTTCGGCCACCGGGTAGCCGTCCCAGCCGGGCATGCCGGTCGGCTGGACCGCGCACCCCTGCTGGAAGTCCACCGGTCCGGGCAGGCCGACGACGATCTCACGCACACGGCCGGGATCACAGCGGTTCGTCTCCAGCAGGCTCTGAAGCCGCTCGGTCACCGCGTCCAGTACCGTCCGGGGGCCGGCGTCGATCCGGACGCCCACGGTCTCCCGCGCGATGACCCGCCGGGTCAGGTCGGCGATGACGACCTGTGACTCCGCCGTGTCGACGTCAACGGCGGCGACGGTCCCGGCCTGCCCGCTGATCGTCAGCACGCGTGGCGGTCGGCCCCGGACGGACCGTCTGGACTCGACCTCCTCCAGGATGCCTGTCTCAACGAGATGGTCGACCTGCTGTCCCACGGTCGAGCGGGCCAGGCCGCTGCGCCGGGCGATCTCCGCCCGGTTGGTCGCCGCTCCGGACACCACGAGTCCCAGCACCCGGCGCAGGGCCAGGGGCACCGACGCGGGCCCCACCGCCTCTTCGGTGTAGCCGTCATCTTTATGCATTCCGGTGAACATAATGGCTTCTCCTCGTGGCCGTCAATGACACGTGGGTTTCCCTGAGATGGATGGGCTAAAGCCGACATATCCGGCGCCTATCTACGTTTTTAGGCCTGAAAAAAAATTAAATAGCTCCTCTTGTGCTCTTCACTCGAACTAAACGAAGGTGATGCGCAACGCGGCTGTCCGGCCGCGGTCGGTCGCTGGACGACGGAGGTGCGCCGATGAACAGTTCGATGCAGGCCGTGGTGATCGGGGCCGGGATGATCGGCGCCGTGCACGCCGCCGCGATCCGCGCCGCCGGCGGCGAACTGGCAGGTGTGGTCGCCTCGACCCCCGAGCGCAGCGCCCGGGTCGCAAAGGCCTGGCAGGCGCCCGCCCGCCACCAGGACTTCGAGTCCGTGCTCGCCGACGACAGCGTCCGCGTCGTGCACGTCTGCACACCGAACGCCCTGCACGTGGAGCAGGCGGAGGCGGCCCTCGCCGCAGGCAAGCACGTGATCTGCGAGAAGCCGCTCGCCACGTCGGCCGCCGAGGCGGAACGCCTGACACGGCTGGCCGAGGAGGCGGACCTGCTGCTCGCAGTTCCCTTCGTCTACCGCTATCACCCGCTCGTACGGGAGATACGCGACCGCCGGTTGCGCGGAGAGTTCGGGGCCTGGCAGCTGATCCACGGCAGCTATCTGCAGGACTGGATGCTGTCCGAGGACGCCATGTCCTGGCGGGTCGACCCGGCCGACGGAGGTCCCTCCCGGGCGTTCGCGGACATCGGTTCGCACTGGTGCGATCTGGTCGAGTGGGTCGCCGGAGTCCGCTTCACCGAGTTGTCCGCGCGGCTCGGTACAACGGTCCTCACCCGGCCCGCCGGTACCGGCACGAGTTTCACGACCGCCATCGGGGGGCCGCGAGTCGAGGTCCGTACCGAGGACGTCGCGGCCGTGCTCCTGCGTACCGGCGACGGTGTCCTGGGCACGCTGACGGTCTCCCAGGTGTCGGCGGGCCGGAAGAACCGGCTGTGGTTCGAGCTCGACGGCGCGGACGGCAGTGCGGTCTTCGACCAGGAGAACCCCGAGACGGCCTGGCTGGGCGCCCAGGACGGCGCACGGCTGATCGTCCGCGACCCCGGCCACGGGTCCGCCGAGCAACGACGGCTGTCCCGGCTGCCGGCCGGACATGCCCAGGGCTACGCGGACTGCTTCACCTCCTTCGTCGCAGACGCCTACGCCGCGATCAGGGGCGAGAAACCCGAGGGACTGCCGACCGGCGTGGACGGCGTCCGCTCGGCCCACGTCGTCGAAGCGGTACTGAGGTCCGACGCCTCACTCACCTGGACCGACGTCGCCCCGCATGCGCGGTCATGAAGGCCGGCACATGACATGACATCCGCAGCCCTGGAGGGCCCCATGAAGCGCATGACATCCGCAGCCCTGGAGGGCGTCCCATGAAACTCGGCATGCTCACCGCCTGCCTGCCAGAACTCTCCCTCGCCGAGATCGCCGCGTGGGCGAGCGAGGCGGGATACGAGGACCTGGAGGTCGCCGCCTGGCCGCGCACCGGAGGCCGGGACTTCGAGGCGGCCCACCTCCCGGTGACCGGCTTCGGCGCACGCGAGGCCGACGAGACACGGGTTCTGCTGGAGCGCCACGGCCTCGGCATCTCCGCGCTCGCCTACTACGAGAACAACCTGCATCCCGATCCCCGGCGACGGGCCGCGATCCACCAGCATCTCAAGGCGGTCGTCGACGCCGCGGCGGCCCTGGGCGTCCCGTACGTGGGCACGTTCATCGGCCGGGACTGGACCCGGCCGGTGGCGGCCAACCTCGACGAGGCCGAGAAGGTCTTCCCCGAACTCGTCGAGTACGCGGGGCAGAACGGCGTACGGATCATCATCGAGAACTGTGTGATGGAGGGCTGGCACCCGGACGGCTACCCGGGCAACCTCGCCTACTCGCCCGAGCTGTGGGAGTGGATGTTCGGCCTCGACGTCTACCTCAACTGGGACCCGTCCCATCTGACGTGGATCGGCGTCGACCCGGTGAAGACCATCGCGCCGTACGCCGACCGCATCGTGCACGCCCAGGCCAAGGACCTCGAGATCCTGCCCGGCGCCGTCGACCGCTACGGCGTCTTCGGCAAGGCCGTCCAGCGCGACGACCCCTGGGACACCGGCTGGTGGCGCTACCGCGTCCCCGGCCGCGGCCAGGTCGACTGGAACGCCGTCGTCGACGCCCTGTACGAGAACGGCTTCACCGGCACCCTCTCCGTCGAGCACGAGGACCCCGTCTGGAGCGGCACCGAGGAGCGGGTCAAGACCGGCCTGGAGATCGCCCACCGGACCCTGCGCCCTCTCATTGTCGGCTGACGCATCGTCAACTCACCAAGGAACACAGGAGATTCATGGACCCGCAACGAACACGGCACCGCATCGGGATCCTGGGCGCCGGCAACATCTTCGGCCGCTACGTCGAGGGCCTGCGCACCTTCCCGGAGCTCGAAGTGGTCCGTGTGGCCGACGTCGACACGGCCCGCGCCCGACAGGCCGCGGCCGAGTACGGCATACCGGCATGGAGCGACGCCGACGAACTCCTCGACGACGACACGGTCGAGATCGTCGTCAACATCACCCCGCCGCAGTTCCACGCGAAGACCGTCATCGCGGCGCTGGAGGCAGGCAAGAGCGTCTACGTCGAGAAGCCGCTCGCGGCCACGGTGGAGGAGGCCCGCGAGGTCCTCGACGCCGCCGCGAGCAGCACGGCGCTGCTGGGGTCGGCCCCAGACACCTTCCTGGGCAGCGCCGTGCAGACCGCCCGGCACGCGCTCGACTCCGGCCGGATCGGCGAGGTCGTCGGCGCCACCGCCTTCGTGCGCTCCAGCCGTGCCGAGACCTGGCACCCCGACCCGCGCGCCTTCTACGGCCCCGGCGGCGGCCCGGTCCTGGACATGGGCCCCTACTACCTCGCTGCGCTCGTCAACTGCCTCGGCCCGGTCGCCCAGGTGTCCGCCGCCACCCGCATCGGCGCGACGACCCGCACGGTCACCAGCCCCGAGCGCGTGGTCGACGAGGTCACCGTCGAGGTCCCCACCCACGCCTCCGCCACTCTGACCTTCGCCTCCGGCGCCATCGCCACCACCGTGATGAGTTTCGACGTCTGGGACACCGAGCTCCCGCGCATCGAGATCTACGGCACCGAGGGCACCCTCGCCCTGCCGAACCCCAACTTCTTCGACGGCGACGTACGCCTCAAACGGCACGGCGACGACCAGTGGCGGGTGCTCACCCCCGTCACCGAGCTCTTCGGCGCCGTCGGCACCCCCGAGCAGCACCGCCGCGGACTGGGCGTACGGGACCTCGCCGGCGCACTCGACGGCAGGCCGCACCGCGCGAATCCCGAGTTCGCCTTCCACACGCTCGAGGTGCTGGCGAGCTTCGAGATCTCCCAGCGAGAGAAACGTTTCGTCGACCTGGAGAGCGCCTGCGAGCGCCCCGCACCCCGCCCCGTCGCCTCCGCCGCGCACTGAGAGGACCACAGACCATGAAGATCAGGCAGGACCGCCTCGCCATCAACCCCCTGCAGTGGGTCGCGAGCGCCGACGGCTGGATCGACCCCACGCTCGCCCCGCCGCTCGACCGGCAGCTCTCGGTCATCCGCGACGCCGGCATCACCGCCCTCCACAGCGCCGTCCCCGGGGACATGACCCCCAAGGAGTACGCCGCCCGGCTCGCCGAGTACGGCATCAGCCCGGCACCCGGCTACATCCCCGTCCGCCTCACCGACGACGCGACCGAGCGACAGACCTTCCGCGACACCGCGGCCCGCGTCGCCGCACAGCACGCGGCACTCGGCGTACCCACCGTCTTCCTCGCCATGGGGATGGCCAAGGACGCCGAGCGCGTGGCCCGGCCCGCCGTCGGCCACCTGGCCGAGCAGGGACGCCTGGAACGCGTACGGGACCTGCTGGCCGAGATCGCCGGGATCATCCGTGCGGAAGGCATCACCCCGGCCTTCCACCCGCACGTGGGCACCTGGGCCGAGACCGAGTCGGAGACCCGCTTCATCCTCGACACCGTCGACGCCTCCGTTCTCGGGTTCGGACCCGACATGGGCCACCTGGCCTGGGCGGGCGCGGATCCGGCACAGCTCGTACGGGACTACGCGGACCGGGTGGCGAGCGTGCACATCAAGGACCTGGACCTGGGCCTCGCCGCGCAGGCCCGGGACGCCGGCTGGGACTACCGCAAGACGGTCCTGGCGGGTCTGTGGTCGGAGCCGGGGCACGGAAACGCCGACATCGAAGGCTTCGTCGGCGCGCTGCCCGACGACTTCGACGGGTGGCTGATCGTTGAGGTCGACCGGGGCGCCCGGCCGACGCCGGAGGAGAGCGTGCGGCTCTGCGGGGAGTGGGCTGCGCGGCAGGCGTAGCCATGACCGGCTTACGCGACACACAGGCAGTACCGGCAGTGCACGGCCGGCAGCGGGGCGACCCGGGGGACACACAGGAGCCGAAGGACTGAGACAAGTGGAGAGAACATGCGCAAGACAGTGGCGTTCGTCGGCGCCGGAATCCTGACAGCGACGGTCGCGGCCTGTGGCGGCGGCAACCAGGCCGCCGGCGGCGACAAGACCCTGACCCTCGCCGAGTCGGTCGCGGCCACGCCGTGGGATCTGGCCAAGGCGAGCATGGGGCCCGAGTCCCAGTACTACCAGCCGGTGTACGACACCCTGATCCGGCTGAACACCAAGGGGGAGCCCACCCCCAACCTGGCCACCTCATGGTCGTACGACAAGCCGCAGACCACACTGACGCTGAAGCTGCGTCAGGGAGTCAAGTTCACCGACGGCACCCCCCTCGACGCCGACGCGGTCAAGCAGAGTCTGCTGCACACCAAGAGCGGCACGGCCAGCGCCGCCGGCGAGATCCAGGACATCTCCGGAGTCGATGTCGTCGACGCGCAGACCGTCGCCATCAGGCTGAGCCACCCCACCGCGGCCCTGCTGCCCGCGCTCGGTCAGGTCTCCGGCATGATCGTCAGCCCGAAGGCGCTGGAGAACCCCAGGACCCCCGTCGGCTCGGGCCCCTACAAACTGGACACGGCCGCCACCACCGCCGGGCAGACGTACACCTACGTCCGCAACGCCGACTACTGGAACGCCAAGGCCTTCCCCTACGACAAGGTCGTCATCAAGTTCCTCGCCGACCCGACGGCACGCACCAACGCCCTGCTGTCCGGCCAGCTCGACGGCGCCACCCTCAACCTCAACCGGGTCAAGACCGTCAAGGGCCGGGGCCTGAACGTCGTCACCTACCAGCCCGGCGACATCGAGGGCCTCTACATCTGGGACCGCGCCGGCAAGAAGGTGCCCGCCCTCGGCAAGCTGAAGGTCCGGCAGGCGCTGAACCACGCCTTCGACAAGGACGCCATCATCAAGTCGGCCAAGACAGGCCTCGGTACGCCCACCACCCAGCTGTTCGCCAAGACCGAGGACGGCTACAAGGCCGAGCTGAACGACACGTACGCGTACGACCCGGCGAAGGCGAAGAAGCTGCTGGCGGAGGCCGGATACCCGAACGGCTTCTCCGTGACCCTCCCGGACCTCTCGGCGAACTTCCCGCAGGAGCAGGCCGCGCTCAATCAGTCCCTCAAGGACATCGGCATCAAGGTCAAGCTGGACACCCTGCCCACCGACCAGATCTTCAGCGCCATGCTCTCGGGCAAGTACGCGATGTCGTACTTCAAGCTGGGCGCGCCCACCGCCTGGGACAAGGTCCAGCTGGAGCTGACGAAGAAGTCGACCTGGAACCCCTTCAAGTACGGCGACCCGAAGGCCGACGACCTCATCACCCGCATCGGGAACGCCACCGGGGCCCAGCGTGAAGCGCTCTTCGAGGAGCTGAACACCTACGTCGTCGACCAGGCGTGGAACGCCCCCTGGAGCGTCATCGCCAACGCGTACGCGACCGCGAAGGACGTCAAGGTGACGCCGCAGCCCGGCACCCAGTACCCGCCGATCTACAACTACGCGCCGGCGAAGTAGCCGTCGGTCCGTTCCCGCACGTGGAAGGAGGAACCGACCGTGCTCGTCTTCCTGTTCCGGCGCATCGCCGCCGGCGCCGTCCTGGTGGTCGTCGTGGCCACCGCGACATTCCTGCTGCTCAGCCTCACCGGCACCGATGTCGCCCGCAACGTCCTGGGTGAGACGGCCTCGCGGTCCGCGGTGGCCGTCAAGAGCCACGAACTCGGCCTGGACCAGCCCCTGGTGGAGCGCTACTGGCACTGGGCCGAACAGGCAGCGCAGGGAAACCTGGGCAGTTCCTGGTTCACCGGCGACTCGGTGAACCAGTCCCTGACCGACACCCTGCCGGTCACCCTCTCCGTGGTGCTGGCCGGAATGCTGGTCGCGGCGGTTCTCAGCGTGGTGCTGGGCACCGCGGCCGCCCTGCGCGGCGGCTGGGTCGACCGTCTCGTACAGATCGCCGCGGTGCTCGGCACCGCCGTGCCCAGCTTCCTGATCGCCCTGGTCCTCGCCGTCACCCTGGCCGTCCAGCTGGGCTGGATGCCGGCCACCGGCTACGTCGACCTCGCCACCTCGCCCGGCGGCTGGCTGCGCTCCATCGCCCTGCCCGCCCTCTCCTTGGCCGTCGGCGCGACCGCGGCCACCGCGATGCAGGTGCGCGGCGCCCTGATCGACGTCCTGCGCGCCGACTTCGTCCGTACCCTGCGCAGCCGCGGCCTCGGCACCCGCAGCGTCGTGTTCCGGCACGCGCTGCGCAACGCGGCGCCGCCCGCCCTGACCGTGCTCGCCCTGCAGTTCATCGGCCTGATCGGCGGCGCCGTCGTCGTGGAGAAGGTGTTCGGCCTGCCCGGCATCGGCACCCTCGCCAACTCAGCCGCCGTCCGTGGTGACGCCCCCGTGCTGCTCGGCACGGTCGTGGTCACCGTCGTCATCGTCGTCGCCGTCAACCTCGTGCTGGACATCGCGTACGGCTGGCTCAACCCCAAGGTGCGTGTCTCATGACCGAGGCTCCCGCGGCGGCCGAACGGGACCGCCTGCTACGCCGCGCGCTGCGCGACCCGCTGGCCGTCGTGTGCCTGGCCGTGCTGGCCCTGGTGATCCTGGCGAGCCTCGCGGCTCCCCTGCTCACCAGTCACGCCCCCGACCGCAGTGTCATCGCCGACACACTCGCGCCCATGTCGGGCCATCACCCGCTCGGCGGCGACGGCGTCGGCCGGGACGTACTGTCCCGGCTGCTGTACGGCGGCCGCACCAGTCTGGTGGGCGGCACCCTCGCCGTGCTCGTCGCCTTCGCGGTCGGCGGCCCGCTCGGCCTGGTCAGCGGTTTCTACCGCGGCTGGTTCGATGCGGTGGCCGGCTGGATCTCCAACATCATCATGGCCGTGCCCGCCATCATCGTGATGCTGGTGGTCATGGTGGCGGTCTCGCAGGACCTCAACGTCGCCATGATCGTCCTCGGCGTGATCATGGCCCCGATGGTCTTCCGCCTCATCCGCGCATCGGTGCTCGCCGTGCGTGAGGAGCTGTACGTCGACGCCGCGCGGGTCTCCGGACTCGGCGACGCGCGCATCATGCGGCGGCACGTCCTGCCCGTGGTGATCGCGCCCTCCATCATTCAGGCCACGCAGGTGTTCGCCGTGGCGATCGGCATCCAGGCCGGCCTCGCCTTCCTCGGCCTCGGCAAGGCGTCCCAGGCCAGCTGGGGTGCGATGCTCAACGACGCCTTCACGAATGTCTACACCGCGCCCTCGCTGCTGGTCTGGCCCGGCACGGCCATGGGCCTGACCATCCTCGCGTCCAGCATGCTGGGCAACGCGGTGCGGGACGCGCTGGGCACCACCGAGCGCCGGGTGACCAAGCGCCCCGTGCCCGTCACGCGGACCGCGCCCCGACCGGCAGCCGCTCCCACCGCGGACCGTCTGCTGACGGTGGAGGGCCTGCGCGTCGCCTACGGCGAGAAGACGGTCGTGGACGGAGTGAGCATCACCGTGGAACGCGGTGAAGTGCTCGGCCTGGTGGGCGAGTCCGGCTCCGGCAAGAGCCAGACCGCGTTCTCCGTCCTCGGACTGCTGCCGTACGAGGCCGAAGTGATGGCCGATCAACTCGTCTTCGACGAACAGGCGTTGCTGAGGCTCGACCTCAACGCACTCAACGCCCTGCGCGGGTGCGGCATCGGCTACATCCCGCAGGAACCCATGTCCAACCTGGACCCCTGCTTCCGCATCGGCTCCCAGCTCGTGGAGCCCATGCGGCGGCACCTGGGGCTGTCCCGGACCGCAGCCCGCACCAAGGCACTGGAACTCCTCGCCCGGGTCAACATCCCGGACCCGGAACGGGTGTTCAGGTCGTACCCGCACCAGATCTCCGGCGGCATGGCCCAGCGCGTCCTGATCGCCGGCGCTGTCTCCTGCGACCCGAAGCTGCTGATCGCCGATGAGCCGACCACCGCGCTCGATGTCACGGTCCAGGCCGAGGTGCTCGACCTGATGCGCTCGCTCCAGCAGGAGCGCGAGATGGGGATGATCCTCGTCACCCACGACTTCGGCGTCGTGGCCGACATCTGCGACCGGGTCGCGGTGATGCAGAAGGGCCGCATCGTGGAGACCGCGCCGGCCCGGCAGATCTTCGCGGCGCCGGGCCACGACTACACGCGGATGCTGCTCGACTCGACCCTCGAAGGCGGACCCGCGCGCGGTCAACTGCACCGCCCCGACCAGCCCCTCAAGGAAGTGACGCCATGACTTCGCCGCTCCTCGAACTCGACGACGTCGTCGTGGAGTACCCCGCCAAGGGCCGCGGCAAGGAGCCCTTCCGCGTCCTGCACGGTGTCTCCTTGTCCGTCGCGCCCGGCGAGACGCTCGGCCTGGTGGGCGAGTCCGGCTCCGGCAAGACCACCCTGGGCCGTGCGGTCCTCGGCCTCGCCCCGGTCACCGGCGGTGAGATCCGCTACGACGGACGCCCCGTGTCACGGCTCGGCAAACGGGAACGGCGGACACTCAGCAAGGACATCCAGGTCGTCTTCCAGGACCCCTACACCTCGCTGAACCCGGCGATGTCGGTCATGGACATCCTCACCGAGCCACTGCTCGTGACCGGCGTCGCGCGCGCCGACGCGGAACGCCGGGTACAGAAGCTGCTGGACCACGTCTACCTCCCGCAGGACGCCGCCCGCCGACTGCCCCGTGAGTTCTCCGGAGGCCAGCGCCAGCGCATCGCCATCGCCCGCGCCCTGTGCCGCGACCCAAAGCTGATCGTCTGCGACGAACCGGTCAGCGCCCTCGACCTGACGACCCAGGCCCGGGTGCTGGACCTGTTCATCGAGATCCAGGAGGCGACCGGCGTGGCGTACCTCTTCGTCACCCACGACCTGTCCGTCGTACGGCACATCAGCCACCGGGTGGCCGTGCTGTACCGGGGTGCCATCGTGGAGACGGGCGATGCCGCCCAGGTCACCGAGCGCCCCGAACACGACTACACCAAGCGGCTGTTGCTGGCCGCCCCGGTCCCGGACCCGGAGCGGCAGGCCGGGCGGCGGGCCGAGCGCCTGAAGCTGGCCGCCTCGTGACCGGGGTCATGGACACCATCACCCGCTACCTCGCCCTGTGCGATGTCCCCGCGAGCGCGGCGGGCGAGCTGGGGGAGCTGTTCACCGAGGACGCCGTCTGGGAGGGCGGCGGCAGCGCGTACGCCGAGCGGTTCGGACGCACTGAGGGCCGGGAGGCGATCGTCGCGATGCTGTCGGCGTATCTGCCGCCCAACCCCCACTTCCGTACGAATGTGCATCTGCTCCTTCCCGGAACCGTGGACACCAAGAGCCGGATTGCGCAAGGGAGTTGGCCGATGCAGCAGTTCTCGCGCTACGAGTCGGGCGACACGGAGGTCATGGTCGCCCGGCTCGACGTGACCTTCCGGCTGGACCCGGACCGCGCCCGTATCTCCGCCTTCCGTACCGAACGACTGTTCAGCGCACCGCTGATGGGGGAGCGATGAACCACCGCACGATGCTGTTGACCTGCTACGCCGACACCCACCGCTACGGCTGGCACCACGTGGACCTGTTCGTGCACGACCGCACGGGCCGCGAGATCAACTGGGTTCACTGGACGGTCGACGAGGACGGTCCCGACGGTGCCGACGAGGCGACCGCCCGCGTCGAACCCACCCTGCGCCGCATCAGCGACTGGGAGCACGGGATCAGCGCCGACGGGAGCGAGTACTGGACCGCGCAGGCATCCTGGGGCGACTGAGATGTGCCTCGTCTACATCCTGGATGACGACGAGGAGCTGAGCGAGTCGCTCGCCTGGCTCCTGGAGTCGGTCGGCATCCCCTCGGAGCGCTTCCGGGACGCCCGGACCTTTCTGCGCTCGTACGACCGCGGCCGTCCGGCCTGTCTGGTCCTGGACGTCCGTATGCCCGAGCTCAGCGGCTTCGGCGTCCAGGAGGTACTGAACGAGACAGGGTCGTCGCTGCCGGTCGTGTTCGTCTCCGCGCACGGCGACATCCGGATGTCCGTGCGCGCGATGCAGAAGGGCGCCGTCGACTTCCTGGAGAAGCCGTACGACCCCCAGCACATGCTCGACGTCGTCCAGAACGCCCAGCGCACGGCTCGCGAGCGTTTCGCACGTGAGGCACGACAAGCGGACCTCCGCGCGAAGTTGGATGCCCTGACCGTACGGGAGAGGGAAGTTCTGGAGCTCTCCGTCGAGGGCGTGCCGAACAAGGTGATCGCCGGGCGGCTGGGAATCAGCGCCAAGACCGTCGACGTGCACCGGGCCCGCATCCGGGAGAAGACCGGGGCCGAGAGCATCGCCGCCCTGGTCCGGGACGTCCTCAGGCTGGATGCCGGGTGAGGAGGAGCATGCCCGTGGACGACCTCGCCCCCGCAGACTTCCGCGAACTGGCCCAGGCCCTCAAGTACTGCGTCCTGCTCCACGACGCCCGGACCTTCGAGATCCTCTGGGCCAACCGGGCGGCCTGCCGGCTGCTCGGCTGGACAGTCGACGAACTCAAGCCGCTCAAGGCCCCCGACATGAGCAAGAACGCTCGCCAGTACAGCCGGGAACTCGGACACCGCTGGCTGCGCCAGGCCGTCGAGCACGGTGTCAGCGCCACCGAGTGGTGCTACCGCTCGAAGGACGGAGAGGAGATCCTCACCGAGGCGATCGCGATCCGCGTCGAACTCTCCGCGCGGGCCGTGGTGATGGTCCAGTTCCGGGACATCGCCGAGGAGAAGGCGGTGCAGCGGGACCTGTTCCGCACGGAGAGCAGACTGCGCGCCTTCCTCGGCGGTTTGGCCGAGGGCATCGTCGTCCTCGACGAGGGGCACCGGGTGCTCTTCGCCAGCGAGTCGGCCGGCAGGCTGCTCGGCGGGGGACTTCAGGGAGCGGACTTCACCGCCTACTGCTGCGACGGGGCTGTACCCGAGCGCGAGGGCCGCTACCGTTTCGCCGCTCCCGGACGCGAGCCCCGCTGGTACGCCGCGACCTGTCAGCACATCGAGATCGAGAGTGACCTGCACGGCCGGATGGTCCTCTTCTACGACATCAGCGACCGCGTCCGTGCCGAGGAACAGCACCGCCGCGACACCCAGCACCTCGACCATCTCGCCCGCTACAACGCCATGGGCGACATGGCGATGGCGATCGCCCACGAGGTGAGCCAGCCGCTGGCGGCCGCGTACAACTTCGTCGAAGGTGCCCGCGGCCGGCTCGGCCAGGGTTCCGGCGACCAGTCCGTGGCCTGGGGCCTGGACAACGCGGTACGGCAGATCGAGCGGGCCCGGCGCATCCTGGGCAGCCTGCGCGGATACGTCGGCCGCCTCGAGGAGTCCGCCCAGCTCACGGACCTCAACACGATCGTGCGTGACTGCGCGTACTTCATCGACCTACGCGCCCAGGAGCACGCGGTGGACGTCGCCTTCGACCTCACCACCGAATCGCTGCCCGTCCTGTGCGAGAACGTGCTCATCGGGCAGGTCGTCATGAACCTCGCCTTCAACGCGGTCGACGAAATGGCCCGTTGCCCGCGGCCGGAGCGCCGGGTGGAGGTCGTCACCCGGCGCGCAGCGGACGGCGGCGCGGAACTCGCCGTCCGGGACCGGGGGCCCGGCCCGCCCCCCGACGAGAGCATCTTCGACGGCGTCTTCACCTCAAAGGCGAACGGCAGCGGCATCGGCCTCGCCCTCAGTCACCGCATCATCACCCGGCACGGCGGACACCTGCACGTGCACGCCAACGAGCCGCGCGGCGCCGTCTTCCGGTTCACGCTGCCCACGCCCCAACCCCCTCAAGAACCGAGACGAACGGAACTCCCATGACCACCCGGTACCAGCACGCAGTCCTTGTCGACGGCACCGGAGCGCCCCCGGTGGCCGACGCCGTCCTCGTCGTGGACGACGACGGACTCATCGTCCACGCGGGCCCGGCGGCCACCGCACCGCCCCCGACACCGGGCGCGACAACGGTCGATCTGGGCGGGCGCACGGTGCTGCCCGGCTTCTTCGACTGTCACGCGCACCTGTGCATGACCCCGGAACGCGGCCTGGTCGCGGGACTCGCCGCCGATCCGACGGTGGACACCTTCGAGATCGCCGAACGGCTGCACGCCACCCTGCACGCGGGTGTGACGACCGTGCGCGACCTGGGGGGCATCCCTTCCGGGTACCGGACCGCCCTGGAACGCGGCCTGATCGACGGACCGCGCCTTCAGGTCGCGGTGAAGGTGATCAGCCACACCGGCGGACACGCCGACTGCTCGCTGCCCGGCGGAGTCGACGCGGCACCGCACCTGGGCATGATCGCCGACACGGCCGACGAAGCCCGGATCGCGGCCCGGTGCGTGTTGCGCGCCGGAGCCGACGTCGTCAAGGTGTGCGCCACCGGAGGCATGGGCAGCCCGCACGACGACCCCGACGACGAGGGCCTGACGTACGAGGAGCTGCGAGCCGTCGTCGACGAGGCGGCACGACACCGTGGCAAGCCCGTCGCGGTGCACGCCCAGGGCGGCGCGGGCATCCGCAACGCCCTGCGGGCCGGGGTCACCAGCATCGAGCACGGTTACGGCATGACCGACGAGCTGTGCGAACTGGCCCTGGCGCAGGACGCGTTCCTCGTCCCCACCCTGTCCACGGTGTTCGCTCCACTCGACCCGTCGGCGATGCCCGAGTACCACTACCGCAAGAAGACCCGGTGGTCCGGGATCAGCAAGGAGAACATCGCGCACGCGATCGAGCGAGGCGTGCCCATCGCTCTGGGGACGGATGCGGGCGTCGTCCCGCACGCCCGTAATCTGCTCGAGTTGTCGTATCTGGTGGAACTGGGCATGGACCCGCTGGCCGCGATCACGGCCGGCACGCTGAATGCCGCACGCCTGCTGCGACTTGATGACCGGCTGGGCTCTCTGGAATCCGGGAAAACGGCCGACTTCGTGGTTGTCGAGGGGGATCCTTTGCAGGACATCGCCCTGCTCGGCCGACCGGAGAACATTCTCCTCGTCGCACAGTCGGGAGTTGTGCGGAAGAACCTTCTGTGACGCCTTGACATAGGGGAAAACTCTTATGGCATGGGGGCAAGTTCCAATTGTGGCAGCTCGGTTGTCGCCCATAGCGTGATGGCATGGAGCGGGATGAGAACCGTCCGGCAGCGCGAGGGGACAGCCTCATGACTCAATTCGAACGAATGCTGGCAGTGGTCGCGGAGCGGCGGGCCGAATTCGAGGAGAAGGGGCACGTCCCGACGGATGTGATCGACGAATTCAAGAATGCCGGAATCTACCGGGCGGGTGTTCCACGGCGTTTCGGTGGAGACGCCCTGCCGCCCGCCGCATTCCTGCGCCTCGTCGAGCGGATATCGGCGGTCGACGGTTCGGCCGGCTGGGTCGCGAGCTTCGGTTCGTCCGCCATCTACCTGGCGGCGCTTCCCCTGGAGACCCAGGCCGAGTTGTACGCGGACGGGCCCGACGTCGCCTTCGCCGGCGGCCTCTTCCCGGTACAGCCGGCGGAACGTGTCGAGGGCGGCTACCGCGTTTCGGGCCGATGGAAGTTCGCGAGCGGCTGCAAGGGTGCGGATGTCCTCGGCGTCGGCATCAAGGCCGGCGAGGACAGGGCCGGCCGGCCCCTGACGGCCGTGCTGCGGCCCGAGCAGGTGGAGGTCGCCGAGAACTGGGATGTCATCGGGATGCGGGGCACCGGCAGCCACGACCTGGTGGTCGACGCGGCTGTGGTCCCCGAGGAGTGGACGTTCGTCCGCGGGGGCACGCCCACCGTGGACGAACCGCTCTACCACTACCCGACCGTCCCCTACGCCGCCCAGGTTCTGGCCGTCGTCGGTCTCGGCGTGGCCCGCGCGGCGCTCGACCACGTCATCGCCCAGGGCGGCCGCGCCGGCTACACCGGCGCCCCGAAGCCCGCCGAGCGCGCCACCTACCGCATCGCCGTCGGACAGGCCGAGGCCCAACTCCGGTCCGCGCGTGCCTTTTTCTATGAGACCACCGACGAGGCCTGGGCGACCGTCGAGGCCGGAGACCCCGCCACGGCCGAGCAGGCCAGCCTGCTGCGCCTGGCCTCCGCGCACCTGGCCAAGACCTCCTTCGACGTCACGCGGGCCGCCTACCAGCTCGGCGGCATCGCGGCTGTCGCCACCGGCAGCCCCTTGGAACGCCGACTGCGCGACGCCTCGGTCGTACCGCAGCACGCCTTCCTCCAGGAAGGCATGTACGACGATGCGGGCGCGGTCCTCATGGGCGTCCCGCCCTTCCCCGGCTACCTCTAGACACCCAGACACACAGACACCCAAGGAAGGCCCCCATGGCCGCTTCTTCCGGCACACCCCTGCGCGTGCTCTTCTGCATCGGCGTCAACCAGAACTTCTTCGACCTGCCCACCGGACAGGGCAAGACGGTCTGGGACGGCTTCACGACCATGCTCTCCCAGCTGTACGAGCTGCCCGGTGTCAGCGTCCTCGGCACCGTGGACGACGACCAGCACATGGTCGGTCCGTCCGACTCCTGGCCGTGGACCTGCTATGTCCTCGCCGACGTCGTGGACCAGCAGACCGTCGCCGCGGCCTGCAACCTCTTCCGCACCGTCCAGGTGGGCGAGCACGCCCTCTGGCACTACATGAAGATCGAGGCGCGCCTGGGCCGCCCGCTCCCGGAGCCGGAGGTGGCCCGATGACCCCCGACGTCGCCTCTTTGGTCGAGTCCGACCGCGTCGCGGGGACCCTCTACAGCGACCCGGCGCTCTTCGAGCGGGAGATGGACCGCATCTTCCACCGCACCTGGGTGTGGGTGGCACACGAGAGCGAGGTCGCCAAGGCCGGCGATTTCAAGATGGCCTGGGTGGGCCGCCGCCCCGTCATCGTCACCCGCGACCGCCGCGGCGGCGTCAACGTCCTGCTCAACCGCTGCCGTCACCGCGGCGCCAGCGTCTGCGAGACCCCCAAGGGCAACGGCAACGGCTTCACCTGCCCCTACCACGCCTGGTCGTACGCCCTGGACGGCACCCTGCGCGGCATCCCGTACCCCGAGGGCTACGAGGACGTCGTGGAGAAGAAGGACCTGCCTCTGCAGCGGCTCAAGGTCGGCACCTACGCGGGCATGATCTTCGCGAGCTTCGACCAGGACATCGAGCCGCTGGAGGACTTCCTGGGCGGGGCCCGGCTGTGGATCGACCGCTTCATGAAGCAGGGCGCGGGCTATCCGATCAAGGTGCAGGGCGAGCACAGGTTCCGCTTCAACGGCAACTGGAAGATCCAGCTGGAGAACACCACCGACTGGTACCACTTTCCGATCGTCCACCGTTCCTGGATGTCGTCGGTCGACGCCGAGACCGCGAGCATGCTGTCGATCATGACCGACGAGACGGCGGTCACCCACGCCCTCGGCAACGGTCACAGCGTCTCGGTCTCCGTCGCGGAACACGCCGACCTCGACGTCGACGACGGTACCGAGAAGCTCCAGGACCGCTTTGCCCACATCGTCGAGGAACTGTCCAAGGACATGCCGCCCGAGAAGGTGCGGCGCATCGTCCGCTCCCTGCACGGCGCCGGGTTCAACCTCAACCTGTTCCCGAACGTGGCCATGTCGATGGCGTTCTTCCGCGTCCTGCGACCGCTCTCGGTCGCGGAGACGGAGGTCCGGCATGTGGCGCTCGGCCTCGACGGCGGCCCGGAGATCGTCAACCGCGAACGGCTGCGGATCCACGAGCACTTCCAGGGCCCGTTCGGATTCGGCAGCCCCGACGACGCCGAGGCCTGGAACCGCGTCCAGCGGGGTGTGGCCGGCGGCGCCGAGATGCCGATCCTCGTCAACCGTGGCCTGGGCCGCGAGAAGCCCGACGACCTCGGACAGGCCACCTCGCACGCGACCGACGAGACCGGCATGCGGGAGGCGTACGCAATGTGGAAGAGGATGATGACCGATGCCGAGTGAAGCCCTCAGCGAAGCTGTTGTGGAGGCCGGACTGCCTCTCGGCGACCCCAGGGCTCTGGCCGCCGTCTCCCTGATCTGGCGCGAGGCCCACCTGCTGGATGCCCGGCGCTACGAGGAGTGGGACCAACTGTGGGCCGAGGGCGGCGAGTACGTCGTCCCGATCGACCGCGAGGCCACCGACTTCGCCTCCCGTCTCAACCTGGTCTACGACGACGACCGGATGCGCCGGATGCGCGTCGAACGCCTCACCGGAGGACTGTCCATCTCCGCCGCCGCGGCGGCGCGGACGGTCCGCTCGGTCTCCCGTTTCGTCGTCACCCGACGTGATGCCGACACGATCGGGATCTGCTCGGCGCAGATCCTCGTCGGGTACAAGCGTGAGGAGACCTTCGTCCTCGCCGCGGACGTCACCCACCGGCTCGTGTTCGGACCGGACGGCCCGCGCATCCTCCAGAAGATCGTGCGCCTGGCCAACTCGGAGGACTCCGTCACCGCATCGGGGTTCCTGCTGTGAGCCCGCACGAGGACGGCGCACGCCGCGTCGCACTGGTGACAGGGGCTGCCGGTGGCCTGGGCGCCTGCATCGCCGGGCGGCTGTACGACCGGGGCTACCGCGTCGCACTCACCGACCTGGACGAGGAGGCCGCGGTCAGGGCAGCGGCGGAACTCGACCCCGAGGGGCGCTACGCCGTCGGGCTCTGCCTGGATGTGCGCGACAAGGAGGCCTTCGTCGCGGTCCGGGACCGGCTGACCGAACGCTGGGGCGCCGTGCACGTCCTGGTCAACAACGCCGGACACTCCAAGGTCGAACCACTGATGGAGATCGGCCCGGAGAGTTTCGAGGCCGTCGTGGCCACCAACCTCAACGGCACCTTCTTCGGCTGCCAGGTCTTCGGCGCGTACTTCGCCGAACGCGGCTACGGACGCATTGTCAACATCGCCTCCCTCGCGGGACAGAACGGCGGGACGGCGACCGGCGCGCACTACGCGGCGGCCAAAGGCGGAGTAGCGACCCTGACCAAGGTGTTCGCCCGCGAACTCGGCCCGCACGGGGTGACGGTCAACGCCATCTCCCCGGGACCACAGGACCTTCCGGTGGTCCGCGAGACCGTCGCCCCGGAACGGCTCGCCCAGATCGAGGCGTCGATCCCGGTAGGCCGACTCGGCAGACCCCGCTTCGTCGCCGACATGGCCGTCCTGCTCGCAGCCGAGCACGCGGACGCGGTCACGGGAGCCTGCTGGGACGCCAACGGCGGCCTGTACATGCGCTGACAGCGTCGTCAGTGTCACTTGCGAACGCGAAGGCGGACGGATGTTCACTGTCACCGTCACCGAGACCCTCGACGAGACCGACTCGATCAGAGTTCTGCGGCTCGTCCGCTCCGACGGGGGAGCCCTCCCCGCGTACCCGGCGGGCGCGCACGTCGACGTCACCGGACCCACCGGGGTCACCCGCCCGTACTCCCTGTGCGGGCCCCCCGACGACACAGGCGCGTACACCATCGCGGTCAAGCGCGAAGAGAACTCGCGGGGCGGCTCCCAAGCCCTGCACGACAAGGCCGCGGTGGGCACGGAGCTGACCGTCGGCACACCCCGCCGACTGTTCGGCCTGGTCCCGGACGCGGCGCGGCACCATCTGGTGGCGGCCGGGATCGGCATCACGCCTCTGCTGGCGATGGCGTACGAACTGCACGCCGCCGGGGCCGAGTTCAGGCTGCACTACGTGGCCCGCGACCGGGCCAGGGCCGCATTCGCCGACCTGCTCGAACGCAGCGCCTTCGCCGACCGCGTCGACTTCCACTTCGGCCTCGGGCGCGAGGCGACGGCCAGGACCCTGGCGGCCGCGCTGGCCACTCCCGACGCGGGAACACACGTCTACACCTGCGGTCCTGAGGGCTTCATGGACCAGGTGACCGTGCTCGCGGCCCGGGGCCTGCCCGAGGACCGCGTCCACCGTGAGCTGTTCCAGGCCGGCGACCTGCCGGACGCCGGGGCCGCCGTCGCCTTCGAGGTCGAGCTGGACACCGGCGAGGTGTACACGGTGCCGCCGGACAAGACCATCGCCGAGGTGCTGGAGGACAACGGCGTCCCCCTCGACACCTCGTGCCGCGAAGGCATCTGCGGGACCTGTGTCCTGCGGGTCCTCCAAGGCGATCCCGATCACCGTGACCACTGCCTTTCCACCAAGGAGAAGGCGGCCGGGGACCAGATCGCCGCCTGTGTGTCGCGGGCGAGGTCGCCGCGGCTGGTGGTCGAACTGTGGTGAGCGAGAACCGACCGAAGCAGGAGAGGAGCGGCATCGCCGTGACCCCCGACCAGAGCGAGTTCCGGGAAGCCATGGCGCATCTCCCGGCAGCAGTCAACATCCTGACCACGAACGGCCCGAGCGGCCGCTGCGGTATCACCCTCAGCGCCGTCTGCTCGGTCACCGACGACCCGCCGACCCTTCTGGTCTGCGTCAACCGGGCCAGCGCCATGCACGACGTCTTCCAAGCCAACGGACGCGTCTGCGTCAACGTTCTCGGCGGTGACCAGCAGGAGCTGGCACTGCACTTCGCCGGGGCCACCAAGGTGCCCATGGCCGAGCGCTTCACCTGGGACATCTGGGATCGCGGCCACGACGTGCCGGTCCTCAAGGACGCCCTGGTGACCGCGGTCGGTACCGTCAAGCACGCCGTCCCGATGGGCTCCCACAGCGTCCTCTTCGTCGACATCGAGCACATCCGCACCCAATCGGGCGGGCAGAGCCTCGTCTACTTCAACCGGGCCTTCCACCGCCTCGACGCCACACCCCTGGTCCCGGAAGGCGCCCCGTCATGACGCCCGCCCGCACACCCACGCACGCGGCCGCCGTCGAGGAAGCGCTGCGCCGGCTGCGAAAGACCGAGCCCGACCTCCGTGCCTGGGTCCTGGTCGACGCCGACGGCGCCCGCGCGCAGGCAGAGCGGGCACCGGCCGGACCACTGAGCGGTGTGCCGTTCGGCGTCAAGGACATCATCGACGTGGCCGGGCTGCCCACCGAGTGCGGTTCCCCGCTGCGCCGGGGCCGGATCGCCGAGGCCGACGCCTGGCTGGTCGACCGGCTGCGCGCGGCCGGTGCCGTGCCCCTGGGCAAGACTGTGACCACGGAGTTTGCGTACTTCCAGCCCGGCCCCACCCTGTCTCTTGTACACATCTGACGCTTCCGACGAC
>NZ_JAAKZY010000004.1 GCF_011045015.1 Streptomyces scabichelini
GGACGCGGGGCCCGCCGGGGGCGGGGGATCGCCGCCGCGGCCGGGGTGACCGCGGTGTTCTTCGTACGCGGCCTGCGGTTCAGCTCCGCCGTGAGGTTCCGGAAGTTGACCAGCATGCGGTGGCCGTAGTCGGTGAGCACGGACTCGGGGTGGAACTGCACGCCCCACAGGGGCCGGGTGCGGTGCCGCAGCCCCATCAGGACGCCATCCTCGGCCCAGGCGGTCGCCTCCAGGGTCTCGGGCAGCGGCTCGCGCACGGACAGCGAGTGGTAGCGGACCGCGATGAACTGCTGCGGCAGCCCCTGGAACAGGTCCCGGCCGTCGTGCCGGATCGGGGAGAGGTACCCGTGCCGCGGCTCAGGTGCGGGCTCGACCAGTCCGCGCTCCCCCACCGCGATGCCCTGGTGGCCGAGGCAGACGCCCAGTACGGGAATCGCGGCCTCGGCGAGCACTCTGGTGGCGATGCCGAAGTCACGCGGTTCGGCGGGGTGGCCGGGCCCCGGCGACACCACCACGTTGTCGAATTCCCGCAGATCCGGAATTCCGTCGGCCGAGGTGTCATCGGTGTCGTTGAGGACCACGACCGGCTCCTCGCCGTTGACCTCGGCGATCAGCTGGAACAGGTTGTACGTGTACGAGTCGTAATTGTCGATGAGCAGGGTCTTCACCCGCCCACCTCCTTTGTCGTTCCCGGGCCTATGCGGCCCGACGTTTGTGCCGCCCGCGGAGCATCGTCTGAATCGGCGGGTACAGCCATTTCTTGAAGAAACGCTGAAGCCGTGGCATGAGAATCCAGGTGACGATGGCCGTCACGGACAGGCACAGCAGCAGGGTGCGGATCAGGGAGTTGAGACCGCCGAGATAGGGAAGGATGAGCAGATTGAATAAGAGCACCGGTGGAAAGACCGCGCTCATATTCACTAACCACAGCTTCCATTTCGGGGGCGGGCGCGGTGCGGCCGGCGTGGCAGCCTGGGCTTCGAACCATTCCCTGGAGCCCTGCACGCTCCGGCGCCCGGTCTCCCGTGCGAGCCCCTCCACCTGGTCCGCCCACTGTGCCCAGGTGAACGAGTTCTCCCAGGACCGGGCCGAGCCCTCGCTGTCAAAGCGGTAGACCACATGCCACTCAGCCTCTCCGTCGACGAGCACGCCACCCCCGAGAAAACCCGGCTCCTGCGCACTCGCGCGCAGCGCGGACCACCCCCAGCGATGGAAGGCGTCCTCACAGCCCGGCACCACGCGATACGCCACGGTGACGGTTACGGGATTCCTGGTCACTCCTCCGGATACGGAAAGAAACCGCCGCACGCTCAAATCTTCAACGAAGATTTTCAAGCTGTCCGAAACACACCCCTAGGACACCCTTTATCCCGCCTTGACACTTTCTGTCGAGTGATACTCCGGGTAACCATTACGGAATTCTGACGAACAATTGAGAGCGCTTACTCAGTGCACCGAAAAGGAGAGCTGTCATTATGCTGAACGGCTCATAATTCAGCCGGTAGCGGGCCGGAATCAGGCAGCCGGAACGGACAGCAGGGGAATCGTTCGCTGCATTCGCAGCGCGTCGACCGACTCAGCCAGCAATTCGTACTCGGTGGTGTCGTCGCTCGTGGCGATCCGGACGAGTCGCCCGGCGGCCAACTCCTCGGCGACCAACTCCTGGTGGGCCATGTCACCGCACCACGCGCGCAGCTCGCCGGGTACGTCCCGCGCGGTGTCCGCGACGGGTGCGACCGAGTTCGGCGGGAAGTACGGGGCCTCGGGATCCGGGTCGAGCCGCTCGGCGATCCATGAGGCCCGGTCCCGTAACCACCACATCGCCAGTGCCAGCGTGGGTGCTCGATATGTCCCCAGGGGTACGCCGACCCGGCGCCCGCCGCATATCCCGTACGCCGTGACATGGCAAAGGAACTCGTCGTGCACGATGTCTCCCCCGTTGCCCGGCCTGCCGCCGGTCCGGCCTCTCTTTCCTTGCGACGTGCTGGTTCCTTGCGACGTGCCGGTCGTGCACGGTTCGAGTACTCAGAGTTTCAGTATCGTCACACCTGACCCTCTGTCACCATGCCATTCCAGCCAGTCTCTTGGCATATTCACGGCCCGAAATGGCCGAAAGCTGCGAATCCCGGTCTCAACCGTCGGCATCGGGATCGCCCGGTGCATTACCCGCGGGGTCCCGGGTGCATTACCCGTGGGGTAATCGACGCCCCTGACGCGGCCCGGCATGGTTGCGGTACCGGATCCCGACGGGGGTCACACACTCCGGGATCCGGCCTCTGACCAGTGCTTACGACGTCCATGGAGGCTGATCGACCATGCCCGCGAACAACGACCGCTACGAGACCGCTGTCGCCCGTTACTTCGAGGCCTGGAACGCGGGCGAGCAGGACGCGCTGGCGAAGGCGGTCGCCGCCGCCTGGGCCTCGGACGGCACCTACACCGATCCGCTCGCCGATGTCAGCGGCCACGACGAGATCTCGGCCGTGATCACGGCGGCGCACGAGCAGTTCCCGGGTTTCGCCTTCCGGCTCACCGGCGCGGTCGAGGGGCACCACGACATCGCTCGCTTCGGCTGGGAGCTGGTCGACGAGAGGGACGGCTCCGCACCCGTCGCCGGCTTCGACGTGATCACGCTCGACGCCGAGGGCCGCATCCGCAGCGTGCTCGGCTTCCTGGACCGGGTGCCCGCGGCGGCCTGAGGCCGCGCGACGAGACGTCGGCTCGGCGAACGCCCAGGCGTTCGCCGAGCCGACGTCTCACTGTTCACCGAGCGGACGCGTCACGGCTTGATGATCGCGTCGATCCCGGCCAGCTCGTCCGGGGAGAAGTCCAGGTTGCGGATCGCCGTCACGCTGTCCTGAAGCTGCTGGGCGCTGCTCGCGCCGACGAGGGCGGAGGTGACCCTGCCCCCGCGCAGTACCCAGGCCAGGGCCATCTGGGCCAGGGTCTGACCACGCGACTTGGCGATGTCGTCGAGGCCCCGCAACTGCTGTACGAGATCTTCGGTCACCGTGTCGGCGCTCAGGAAGGGGCTGTCGCTCGCGGCGCGCGAATCCTCCGGGATCCCGTCGAGGTAGCGGCCGGTGAGCAGGCCCTGCTCCAGCGGCGAGTAGGCGATCGAGCCCACCTCCAGCTCGTCGAGCGCGTCCAGCAGCCCGTCCTCGGGGCGCCGGTCGAGCATCGAGTAGCGCGGCTGGTGGATCAGCAGCGGGGTCCCCAACTCGCCCAGGATACGGGCGGCTTCGCGCGTCTGCTCCGGCGAGTAGTTGGAGACGCCGACGTACAGCGCCTTGCCCGCGACGACCGCCGAGTGCAGGGCACCCATCGTCTCCTCGAGGGGCGTCTCGGGGTCGGGGCGGTGCGAGTAGAAGATGTCGACGTAGTCCAGGCCCATACGGGTCAGGCTCTGGTCGAGCGAGGACAGCAGGTACTTGCGGGAGCCCCATTCGCCGTACGGGCCGGGCCACATCAGGTATCCGGCCTTCGTGGAGATGACCAGCTCGTCGCGGTACGGCGCGAAGTCCGCCGTCAGCGCCTCGCCGAGGGCCGACTCCGCGGCGCCGGGCGGCGGCCCGTAGTTGTTGGCGAGGTCGAAGTGAGTGACGCCCAGGTCGAAGGCCCGGCGCAGGATCTGCCGCTGGGTGTCCACCGGCCGGTCGGGGCCGAAGTTGTGCCACAGACCGAGCGACAGTGCGGGCAGCTTCAGGCCGCTGCGTCCGGTGCGCCGGTAGGGCATGTCCGTGTAGCGGTCGGGGTGTGCGGTGTACACGCGTACTCCAGAGTGCCGGGAAAGAGGGAAACGGGCAAAGGCGTCTCCACTCTCGCGCGGGCACCGAGCAGTGGTCCAACAGAAGAATCGGATGGGATTCAGCGGATACTCTGCTCAATCATGGAACTGCGCCACCTTCAGCACTTCGTCGCCGTCGCCGAGGACCAGCATTTCACCCGTGCCGCGGAACGGCTGATGGTGTCGCAGTCGGGCCTGTCCGCCTCGATCCGCGCCCTGGAGCGTGAGCTGCGGGCTCCGCTGTTCGTCCGCACCACCCGCCGCGTCACGCTCACCGAGGCGGGCCGCGCCCTGCTGACCGAGGCGGAGCGAATCCTGGCACAGGTCCGCGCGGCCCGGGACGCCGTGGCGGCGGTGCAGGGCGTGGTGCGCGGCACGCTCTCCCTGGGCACCGAGCAGTGCATAGCGGGAGTGTGCGTGGCCCAGCTTCTCGCTTCCTTCCGGCGGCGCCACCCCGACGTCGAGATCCGTCTGCGGCAGGCGGGCTCCGGCGCGCTGGCCGAGGAGGTCGCGGCGGGCCGCCTCGACCTGGCGTTCGCGGTGACGACGCGTGCCGACACCGACCAGCTCCGCTGTCTGCCGCTGAGCAGTGAGCCGATGACCGTGCTGTGCCATCCGGCGCACCACCTCGCGGGAGGCGGCGCGGTCACGCCGGAGGACCTGGGCGGCGAGGACTTCGTCGACTTCCACCCCGACTGGGGTCCCCGGCGCACCACGGACTCGGTCTTCGCGGCGGCTGGCGTGCAGCGCACGGTCGCCCTCGAGGTCAACGACGTGCACAGCCTGCTGGATCTGGTCCAGGAGGGCCTCGGCATCGCCGTCGTACCACGCCACTTCGGCCAGAAGCGTGAGGCCTCCGGCCTCACCGCGCTCCCCCTGAAGGGCGTCGCCGAGACGTCGTACGAGACGGTCGCCATGCTCCCGCCCCCGGACGCGACCAGTCCGGCGGCGCGGGCGCTGATGGGCCTGCTCGAAGCGGAGGCCACGCCTTCAGAGACGTGAGCCCGCCACAGCGGACTTGCCGAAGTCCCCTGCGTTCCCCGCGCACCCTTAGGGGCGCGGGGAACGGCGCGACCAGCCACGACGAACCCGCAGCTTCGAACCCCGCCCCCAGCGGAGCGCCAAGGCATGGGCCGCCTGCTGTCGCGTCACGCGCCTCCGGCATGCTGGAGGCAAGATCGAGTGACAGGAGTGACGCGCCATGTCCGAGACGCCCAGGTCGACCGGTGCCCCCGCCCATCAGAACGTGACCTTCCCGAGTGGCGGGACCACCGCGCACGGCTATCTGGCACTTCCCCCGTCGGGTCAGGGCCCCGGCGTGATCGTCATCCAGGAGTGGTGGGGTCTGACCGACCACATCGCGGATGTCGCCGACCGTCTGGCGGCGGAAGGCTTCGTGGCGCTCGCTCCCGACCTGTACGGCGGGAATGTCGCGCACGACAGCACCGAGGCCTTCCGCATGATGAAGGACCTGCCGGTGTCCCGCGGTGTCGAGCTGCTCTCCGGCGCCGTCGACCATCTTCTGGCGCTCGACGAGGTCACCTCGGAGTCCGTCGGCTCGGTCGGCTTCTGCATGGGTGGCGGCTTCGTTCTGTACCAGGCCGCCGTCGACCCGCGCGTCCGCGCCGCGGTCCCCTTCTACGGCGTCATCCAGGGTGAGATACCGGACTTCTCCGGGCTCAAGGCGCAGATCCTCGGCCACTACGGCGAACGTGACGCCGCCATCCCGGTCGACAGCCTCGACACCCTCAGCGCGGCGATCCAGCAGCAGACCGGCATCACCCCGGACTTCCGCCTCTACCCCGCCGATCACGCCTTCTTCAACGACGGCCGCCCCGAGGTCCACGATCCCGAGTCCTCGGCCCTGGCCTGGGGCAGCACCGTCGACTTCCTGCGCACACAGCTGGGCTGAGAACCCCCTCGGACTCAGTACGTGTACGTGTTCAAGGTGGCCACCGCCGACGACGGCGAGCCGAGGTCGTACCGGTCCACCGCAAGGAAGTTGGGCTTCTTGCGGGCGGCCGGCTGGCAGAAGCGCTGGGCGCGGTCGGTGAGTTTGGTGTTGTCGGCGGTGGCCGTGGACGCGATCGCGGCGTCGCGGAAGTGGTTCATGACGAAGAGCGGGCGGAAGGGCGGCTCGGTGCGGGTCAGCGGGATGTTCGTGCCGGCGTCGTACCAGCGGCTGTGGCAGGACCAGTCGGAGGTGCCGACGCCCGGCCCCATGGACCAGTAGTTCTCGACGGTCCACTCCTGCTGGTACATCACGCCGAAGGTGTCACGCGTGAGCCCGGCGGCCTGGTCAGCGGAGCGGCTGTGGTCGCTGAAGACGAGCAGGCGGTCGTTGTCGGCGATCAGGTCGGCCATCCGCGGCCAGCCGTTGGTGCGTACCCCGGTCCGGTCGGGGCGGTAGAGGACGTCAGACAGGCCGTTCACGCGGGCCAGTTCACTGCGCAGGACGCCCGGATCGACGTAGTCCTCCAGGAACACGGTGATGACGTCACTCGGGTTCTGTTTCAGGAAGTCCACCATGCGCTGCAGGTCGACCCACAGGGCGACCGGCCTGCTGACGAGTGTGCAGCTGTTGTGGCACAGGATCGCGCCGTCCGAGGTCTGGTGGATGTCCAACATGAACCCGCGTACGCCGTCGGTGAGTTGCTGGTCGATGCCCCGGGTCTGGTTCGGCACGAGATTCACGAAGGGCGGGGCGAAGCCGCCGTCGACGCCGTTCGCATAAGCGTTGTGGGAGGTGAGGAACGTGACCTGGTCCAGCGTGCGTCGGTCCGGCGACGGCATCGGAGCGGTCGGGGACGTCACCGGGGTGAGATACCAGGCGGCCGGGCTGCCCGCCGAGCCCAGTACCAGCTGGGCGGGGTAGTTGGCCCCGGCGGGCTTCGCGCCGACCGTCAAGTACCGCTCGGCGCCCGGGACTTTGAGTGCGTACTGGTCGGCTCCGCCCGGCCTCACCTCCCATGCGGCGTCGGCGCTCGCGCATGCCACGGTTCTGGCCTGGTCCCCGGAGCGGCCCAGACAACTGCCCGCCGTGTCGGTGCTCTCCAGCACGTACGACGTGCCGCTCGGCCGCAGCGTCCACTGCTGGCGGTCCTCGTTGCCCTTGGGATTGCGCTGGACGACCGCTCCTGAACTGTCGGCGGCGTTGAGTCCCGTGGTCGCGCTCTGGACGTAGTAGGCGCCGACGCCCGGGACCTCCGCCGAGAGGGCGGGTGAGGGGGCGACGAAGACGGTGGCCAGCGCCGCGCCCGCGACGGTGGTGGCGAGCAGGGGGCGACGGTTCCGGGGCATGGGGTTCCCTTCCGCTGCACGAGGGTGCGGCCGCGCACCGGCTCAATTCCGGTGTGCGGCCGCACAGTTGGCGATCGGGTACTACAACGCTGTGGTCCTCAGCGGTACGGCCCGCCATGGTGCCGCATCCGCTCGGCGTGTGCCAGTGGCTCAGCCCGTTCTGACCGTGAGGCGCAGCGTGGATCCGGCCGCGCCCGTCCTCACCGTGACCCGGCCTGCGGGCACGTCGGAGTCGATCTGCGGGTAGTCGTCGCTGGAGATGCGCAGCATCAGCCGGTGGCCGGCGGACAGCCGGTGGTGGACCGGCCAGATGTGCACACCGAGTGGGTGAACGACGCCTGGTTCCACCGGGGACAGCCGGGTGTGGGTGTCGCGGTGGCTCGCCTTGAGCCAGCCTTCCGTGATCCGTGTGCCGGTGCCGTCGGGGGCCTGGTCGTACAGCACCGCCGCGATGTTGCCGTCGGTGGCGGTGAACGAGGCGCGGATGTCGGCCAGTGCGTCTCCCGCGAGCACGAGGTCGTGGCGCAACGGCGGTGTGGTGAAGCGCAGTTGTTGGTGCTCCGCCGGGGGTGTGGTGCCGGTGTTCACGTCGAACGCCGCCACACCGGGGGCTGCCGAGCCGGGGCGCAGGGTTCCGTCAGGGCCGAGCCGGAGGGTGAGCGCACGGGCGTCGCGCGGGGGCCACTGCTCGAACCGCTGCCAGCCTCGCCCCGCTCCCGGGCCGGGCACCTCGTAGGAGGTGACGTGCGTGGCCGGCAGCGGCGCACGCCGGTCACCGGCCAGCCAGTGATCCCACCAGGCCAGGTAGGGGCCGTTGCCGATCCCCGCGTACTGTCCTTCGGGCGTGCCGTGCTCCCAGGGGCCGGACACCAGCCACACGTTGTGCGGGCGGGCCCGGTAGTTCTTGACCATGCCGTCGCGGTAGCGGTCGTACCAGCCGTTGATCTCCAGCGTGGGGAGGGTGAGGTTCTCCCAGCGGGACATGACGCTGCGGTCCCGCCAGAAGTCGTCGTACAGGGGATGCTCGGCGTAGGTGCGGAGCGTGTCGGGCGCCACCGTCTGCTGCCATTCGCGGATGCGCGGGGAGTAGATGCCGCCTCGGTGGATGGTGTTCTCGTACCAGTCATGAAGGCCGTTGACCGGGATGACGGCCTTGAGATGGGGCGGCCGGTTCACCGCGGCCAGAAGGGCGGTGTGCCCGCCGTAGCTCACCCCCATCTGGCCGATGCGTCCGGTGGAGGCGGGATGGCGGGCCAGCCACTCGATGACGTCGTGGTTGTCGCGCTGCTCCTGGGGGCTGAACGGGTCGACGGTGCCCGGCGAATCGCCTGACCCTCTGACCTGGCAGACAAGGGCGTTGTAGCCACGGCGGACGAAATACGCGGCGCCTCGGCCAAAGGCCTCGGCGCTGTCCGCGTACGCCGTGTACTCGTACACGATGCCGGGGAACGTGCCGACGGCGGGCTGTCCCGCGGAGGTTCCCGGTCGGTACAACTGGCCTGCCAGGTGGCCGCCGTCGCGCAGGGGCACCTTGACGTCCTCGCGTACGACCTCGTACCGCGCGGGACGGTCGTAGGCGAAGAAGGGGTCGGGCGGGAGCTCGGGCCCGCTGACGGCGCCGGCCTGCGACGGCAGTACGGCGGTCAGGGGTACCGCCAGGCCCAGCGAGCACAGGGCCCGCCGGGACAGCGGTGGCCGCTGCTGGTTCTCTCGCTGTGCGTGCATGCTCGTTCGCTCCTTGGCGCCGCGTCAGAGGAGGAGGGTCAGAGGATCGGAGGAAGGAGGAGCTGACGGAGATGAGTCAGAGGGAGAAGGCGCCGGTGACGAGTGCGCCGGCGGTCATGACCAGGGTCGTGGCGAAGGCCCAGCGGAAGATGAACCGCTGGTGCTCGCCGAGCTGCACGCCGCTCATCCCGACGAGGATGAACGTGGAGGCGGTGAGCGGGCTGAGCGGGAAGCCCGTCGTCATCTGGCCGAGGATGGCGGCCCTGGCGACCTCGGCCGGAGGGACACCGAAACCGTCGGCGGTCTGGCCGAGGACGGGGAGTACGCCGAAGTAGTAGGCGTCCGGGGTGAAGACGAGGCTGAGGGGCATGGACGTGAGGGCGACCAGGACGGGCAGATGTCCGCCGAGCGAGTCGGGGATCACGGAGACGAGCGCCTCGGCCATCTCGTCGATCATCTTGGTGCCGGTGAGCACGCCGGTCAGGACACCGGCCGCGAAGATCATCGTGGTGACCAGGACGACGCTCTTGGCGTGCTTGTCCAGCAGTGCCTGCTGCTGCTCCCAGGTGGGGTGGTTGACCAGCATGGCGATGGCGAATCCGAGCACGAACAGCACAGGGAGCGGCATCACTTCGAGGATGAGGCCGACGATCAGGGCGAGGGTGAGCACGAGGTTGAAGCCGGTCAGCCAGGGCCGGGCGGGCGCGGGTACGCGGAGGGTTCCCGGCCCGTCTCCCGCACTCGCGGCAGGCCGCGCGTCCGGTTCCTTCCTCGTACCTGATCGGCCGTCCGCGTCGTCGACGCGCTCCATGGGCTCGAGGTCCTGCGAGTCGAGCATGCCGATGCGGCGACGCTCCCGACGGCCGATCAGGTACGAGGCCACCAGCACCCAGGCGATGCCGAAGCCCATCGCGGGCAGAACCGGCGTGAAGACCTCCGAACTCTCCAGCTTCAGCGCCGCCATGGCCCGTACGGTCGGACCTCCCCAGGGAATCATGTTCATGACTCCGGCACCCAGGCAGACGACCCCGGACAGCACCAGCGGGCTCATGCCGAGTCGCTTGTAGACGGGCAGCAGCGCGGAGACGGTGATGAGGAACGTCGAGGCGCCGTCACCGTCGAGTGCCACGCACATCGTGAGGACGGCGGTGCCGACGGTGATGCGCAGCGGGTCGTTGCGGACCACGCGCAGGATGCCGCGGATCAGCGGGTCGAAGAGGCCCGCGTCCACCATGAGGCTGAAGTACAGGACGGCGAAGGCGATCATGATGCCCGTGGGGGCCACGGTGGTCAGTCCGCCGAGGATGAGCTCGCCCAGCTCGTCCCCGAAGCCTCCGACCAGCGCCGCCAGCACCGGAAGCAGGACCAGGGCGACCAGGACCGAGACGCGTCTGGTCATGGTCAGCAACAAGAAGAGGCCGATCGTGGTGTAGCCCAGGGCTGCCAGCATGGAGTCGGCTCGCTTTCTCGGGGGACGGCTCCTGGCGGCGGGAAGCGAGGGCCTGGAGCACCGGTCTGTCGCGGGAGAGTTTCCGAGCGGCAACAGATCGGTGTCCAGCATCGAACCGGGATCGACTCATGCGATCTCCGCATCAATGCGAGCGCGGGCGCCTATCCTCCGGCCATGGATGCCACCTTGCGCCAACTGGCGGCCTACGCGGCCGTCGCCCGGGCGGCCAGCTTCACGGCCGCCGCCGCGGAGATGCACGTATCGCAGTCGTCGCTCAGCCGTGCCGTCGCGGATCTGGAGCGGCTGCTCGGCGCGCAACTGCTCGAACGCGACACGCGCAATGTGCAGTTGACCGCCGCGGGCGTCGAGGCCCTGCGGATAGCCGAGCAGATCGTGAACTCGCATCGAGCGGGAATGAAGGAGCTACGGCGTTTCCTGCTCGGCGAGTCGGGAACGGTCGCGGTGGCCACCCTGCCGTCCGTCGCCGCCGTGCTGCTGCCGCAGGTGATCTCCCGGTTCCGTACGCGGCGTCCGCAGGTGGCCGTGCGCATCCTCGACGGCCTGGAGCGGTCGGTCCTTGACCGGGTCCTCTCCGGTGACGCGGACTTCGCGATCACCACGGTCGGCAGGCCGTCGGACCAGCTGGAGCAACGGCCGCTGGTGCACGACCGGTTCGTCGCGGTGCTGCCGACGCACCATCCGCTCACCGAGCGTACGGAGGTCTCCTGGGACGACCTGGCGCGTGAGCCCTTCCTCGCCGTGGGGCGTGACTCGAGCGTCCGCAGGCTCACCGATGCCGCCTTCGCGCAGGTCGACGCGCACGCGGAACCGGCGGCCGAGGCGGGCAGCATCGCCACGGTGGGCGGTCTTGTGGCAGCGGGCCTGGGCGTCTCCGCCCTGCCCGCCCTGGTGCTGCCGCTCACCGGTACGGGTCAGGTCGTCTGCCGTGATCTCGTCGGTCCCGTGGTCGACCGGCGCCTGGACATCGCCCTGCGCGCACGGCGAACGCTGCCGCTCGCGGCCCACCGTCTCCTGGAGACGCTGGACGAGTTGCGGGGCCAGGGGCACGACCTGCCGGACGGGGTCGCGTGGTCGGAGTAAACCGCGCCCCGTCAGGGGCGCGGGGAACTGCGCGACCAGCCACAGACAACTCGCAGCCGAGACACAACCGGGAAGGGGGACTGGGGGCGCAGCCCCCAGGGGTGGGACGGGTAGGGGCGGCGAGGGCGAAAGAACCTTGATCCATGCGCAAACCGCATGGATTGATCGGCTTCCTTTGCTGGACAGGCATTTCTCCCCTTCGGCAGGCTGAAATCCCCGGAATCGAATAAGGGAGAGCCCGGATGGCGAGGGAGTGCAGCGGTGTCGGATGAGGAGCAGGACACCGGCGGGCAGGGACAGCTACGCGGCCTGAAGGTCGTCGAGTTCGCCCATGTGGTGGCCGGACCGCTGGCCGGTTCGATGCTCGCCGACCAGGGCGCCGACGTCGTCCACGTCGAGCCGCCCGGCACCGGGGACGCCGCGCGCGCGATGGGACCCGAACGGGACGGTGTGCCCCTGTGGTTCAAGGTCGCCGGACGCAACAAGCGGTCCGTCACCCTGGATCTGCACCACGAGGCCGGCCGGTCCGTCGCCCACCGGCTCGTCGCCTGGGCGGACGTCGTCATCGTCACCCTGCGCGCCGGACGCCTGCGCAGTTGGGAACTCGACTGGGAAGCGGTGCACCGCGTCAACCCCAAGGCCGTACTGCTGCAGATCTCGGGCTTCGGCGCGACCTCCTCGCAGGCCGACGCGCCGGGCTTCGGAAAGATGGGTGAGGCCCGCAGTGGCGTCGTCCATCTGACCGGCTTCCCTGACGGGCCACCGGTGCACACCGGCTTCTCCCACGGGGACGCCGTGACCGGCCTCATGGGCGCCTACGCCGTGCTCGCCGCCCTCCACCGCCGGGACCACGACCCCGAGTTCGACGGCGAATGGATCGACCTCGCCCTCTTCGAGCCGCTGTTCCGGCTCGTCGAGTGGCAGGTCATCGTGCACGACCAGCTGGGAACGGTGCCCGAGCGCGCCGGCAACCAGCTGGCGGTCGCCCCCGCCGCGGTGATCAACACATACCGCTCCCGTGACGACGAGTGGATCACCGTGACCTCCGCGACTCCGCGCTCGGTGCGCAACGTGGCCCGTCTGCTCGGGCTGCCCGACGAGGAGTTCGCCACGACGCGCCAACAGCACGCCCGGCGCGGCGAGTTGGACGAGGGTCTGCGCGCCTGGGTGGCGGAGCACTCGACCGCCGATTGCCTGGCCGAATTCGCCCGCAACGAGGTGGTGGCATCCCGGGTGTTCAGCGCCGCGGACATCGCCGACGACCCCGTCTACGCCGAACGCGGCGACATCGTCACCGTCGACGACCCGGACCTCGGCCCTGTACGTATGCAGGCGGTCATCCCGCACTTCCGCCAGAGCCCGGGGCGGGTCTGGCGTACCGGGCCCGCCCTGGGCCAGGACAACCGCCTGGTCTACCGCGAATGGCTCGGCCTCGACGAGAAGGAACTCACCGACCTTGAGAAGCAAGGTGTCGTGTAACCCGGAGGAGAGGGCGCCGGACCGGCACCGGTCCCCGCTGCGCTCCCTGCTCTTCGTCCCGGCGAACAGGACGGAATGGCTGCCCAAGGCGCGGGCGGCCGGCGCCGACGCCGCCATCCTCGACCTCGAGGACGCGGTGCCGCAGCAGGACAAGGCCACCGCCCGTGCCGGGGTGGTCGAGGCCGTCGCACGGGCTGCCGTGGATCCGCCGGGGAGCATGGCGCTGTTCGTCCGGATCAACCCGCTCGACAGCTGGACGGAGGCCGGGGAACTGCGTGCGGTCGCCCGCCCCGGACTGACGGGGATCGTCCTGCCCAAGGTGGGCTGCGCCGAGGACGTACGGCTCGCCGACCGGTTGCTGACCTGGTGCGAGGACGAACAGGGCCTGCCACGGGGGGAGCTGGCGCTGGTTCCGCTGCTGGAGACGGCACGTGGACTGCGCGAGGCGCACGACATCGCCGCGGCCGCCGCGCGGGTCGCCTACGTCGGCGCCCTCACCGCGCCCGGGGGCGACGTCGAACGTGCCGTCGGCTATCGCTGGACCCCTCAAGGAGCGGAAACCCTCGCCCTCCGCTCCCGCGTCCTGCTGGACGCCCGGGCGGCGGGATCGCCCCACCCGGTCACGGGACTGTGGACCCGCCTCGCGGACCTCGACGGCCTGCGCGCCTTCGCCGAGCAGAACCGCTCGCTCGGATACGAGGGGATGATGGCCGTCCACCCCTCCCACGTCCCCGTGATCAACGACGTCTTCTCCCCCGGCCCCGACGAACTGGCCCGCTGCGCCCGGCTGATCGCCGCCGTGGAACAGGCCCAGGCACAAGGACGGGGTGCGGTGTCCTTCGAGGGCCAGATGGTGGACGAGGCCATGGCGGCGACGGCACGACTGCTGCTGGAACGCCATGCGCACATCGCTACAGCCCCGCGTCCCTGACGTGGCCGCGCGCCGCACAACGCTGTTCAGTGGGCGTTCCGCTGAGTTAGCGTGTGCCGCGCCGACCTGACGTCCAGTAGCGCACGCCGGAAGGACGACGGATGCCGCCTGAACTGCGAAGCGCACAGTGGTACGCGGGGACGGACCGCAACGCCTACATCCACCGCGCGTGGATGCGACGCGGCCTTCCCCAGGACGCCTTCTCCGGCAGGCCGCACATCGCCATCGCGAACACGGCGTCAGATCTGGCCCCCTGCAACGCCCATCTCGGCGAAGTCGCGAAGTCCGTACGGGACGGAGTGCACCAAGCCGGCGGCATTCCCCTGGAGTTGCCCGTGGTCTCGCTCGGCGAGACCCAGATGCGGCCCACCGCCATGCTCTGGCGGAACATGGCCGCGATGGCGGCCGAAGAGATGCTCCGCGCCAACCCGATCGACGGTGTCGTCCTCCTCGGCGGCTGCGACAAGACGATCCCCGCCCTGCTGATGGCCGCCGCGTCCGTGGGTCTGCCCGCCGTGGTCGTACCCGGCGGCCCGATGCTCACCGGCACCTTCCGCGGCCGGCCGCTCGGGTGCGGGACGGATGTGTGGCGGCTGAGCGAGGAGGTCCGCGCGGGGACGCTGTCCCAGCAGGACTTCACCCGCTCCGAGTCGTCCATGATCCGCAGCCGTGGGCACTGCAACACGATGGGCACCGCGTCGACGATGGCCGTCGTCGCCGAGTCGCTGGGCATGACGCGGCCCGGTCTGGCCGGAACGCCCGCCCCCGACAGCCGGTTGCTCGAAGCGGCCCATGAGACAGGGCAGTTGGCCGTCGAGCTCGTCTCCGAGCAGCGCACGCCCGCCAGTGTCATGACCGCCGCGTCGTTCCACAACGCGATCGTCGCGCTCGCGGCCACCGGCGGGTCCACCAACGCCGTCGTACACCTGCTGGCGATCGCCGGCCGCCTCGGCGTACCGCTGAGCCTGGACGACTTCGACCGGATCGGATCCCAGGTTCCGCTCCTGGTCGACCTGTTGCCGGCGGGCACGTATCTCATGGACGACTTCCATCGCGCGGGCGGACTGCTCGCGGTGCTCCGCGAGGTCCGCGACCTGCTCGACCCGACGGCGACCACCGTCACCGGCCGTCCGCTCGTCGACTTCCTCGACGACGCGGAGACCTGGGACCGGGAAGTGATCCGCCCGCGCGAGACCCCGCTGCAGCCGGACGCGGGAATCGCCGTGCTGCGCGGCAACCTCGCTCCGAGCGGTGCCATCATCAAGCCCGCCGCCGCTTCACCCGGACTGCTCCGGCACCGGGGCCGGGCAGTCGTGTTCGACAGCATCGAGGACTTCCACGCCCGCGTCGACGACCCGGACCTGCCCGTCGACGCGGACTCCGTGCTCGTTCTGCGCGGCTGCGGCCCCAAGGGTTACCCGGGCATGCCGGAGGTGTCGAACATGCCCCTGCCGCGCAAGCTGCTAGAAGAGGGCGTACGCGACATGGTGCGGGTCTGCGACGGCCGGATGAGCGGCACGGCGTACGGAACGGTCGTCCTCCACGTCGCCCCGGAAGCCGCCGCCGACGGTCCACTGGCCCTGGTACGCGACGGCGACTGGATCGCTCTCGACGTTCCCGCGCGCAGCCTCACCCTCGAGGTCGACGACACCGAACTGGCCATGCGCACGCCCAACAAGGCGACCGTGGACGGATTCGCGAACCCCAAGCGGGGCTGGGAACGCCTGTACGTGGACCATGTGACCCAGGCCGACACCGGCGCCGACCTCGATTTCCTGACCGGCGCTTCGGGGTCGGCGGTGAGCCGTGAATCGCATTGAGGCGGTGAGCCGTGAATGGCATGAGCGGACGTGCCGTGGAGCAGTACGCCTGATGCGCGGCGCCGACTGGTGCTGTTGCCGTGGTCGTCGCCGGTGAGGGCCTTCGTCGTGTTCGGGCCGGGCGAGTGCGGTGTCGTGGACGTCGAGCCGCCGGTGCCCGCGCCCGGTGAGGTGGTCGTCGACGTGACCCGGGTCGGCGTGTGCGGTACCGATGTCGAGTTCTTCACCGGGGAGATGCAGTACCTGCGTGAGGGTCATGCCCGGTATCCGCTGCGCCTGGGCCACGAATGGGCGGGCACGGTCTCGGCCGTGGGAGACGGTGTCGACGCGTCCTGGACCGGCCGCCGGGTGATGGGCGACACCATGCTCGGCTGCGGTCGGTGCCGTCGCTGCCGCAGCGGTCGGCAGCATGTGTGCGACGCGCGCGAGGAGGTCGGGATCCGCGGCGGCAGGGCCGGTGCCCTGGCCGAGCAACTCGCCGTACCGGCCCGGTCGTTGCACCCCCTCCCGGAGACCGTCGATGACACCCTGGGCGCCCTGGTGGAGCCGGGCGGCAACGCGTTCCGCGCGGCGCGGGCGGCCGCGATCGAAGCCGGTGACCGGGTACTGGTGCTCGGCCCTGGCACCATCGGGCTGCTGGTGGCGATGTTCGCGCGTCGGGCCGGCGCGGAGGTGCACCTGATGGGGCTCACCACTCAGTCGCTGGACTTCGCCCGCACCCTCGGATTCGACGCCCTGTGGCAGGAGAAGGAGCTTCCCGGACTGCCGTGGGATGCCGTGATCGACGCCTCCAACGCACCCGAGCTGCCCGCGAAGGCTCTCGAGTGGGTCGAGCCCGGGCGTCGGGTGGTGTACATCGGTATCGCCGGTTCACCGAGTCCGGTCGACACGCGGTCACTGGCGCTCAAGGACGTGACGGCCGTCGGGGTTCTCAGTGCCTCGCCGGGACTCGGCGCGACGATCGAGGCGTACGCGAGCGGCGAGGTCGATCCGCGCCCCCTGGTGGCGGCGACGCTGGGGCTCGACGACGTGGGCGCGGTGCTGGCGGGTTCCCGGCCGGACGGCGCCGGGACCGGGCCGAAGATCCACATCGCACCCGGGTTCTCATACGACCAACTCCGTTGTTAGCGTTACCGCTTGACCGAGGGGGCGAAGGAAGCAGTTGGCATCGACCACGTTTCGTATCGGCGGGGATCTGGACGTACGACGGCTCGGCTTCGGAGCCATGCATTTGCCGACCGAGCCCGCCGCGGAGCGTGAGGCCGCGCTCGCGGTCGCCCGGCGGGCCGTCGAACTGGGCGTCACACTGATCGACACGGCTCATCTGTACGGCGGAGGAGCCAACGAAGAACTTCTCGCCGAGGCGCTGCACCCCTACCCGGAGGGGCTGCTCATCACCACCAAGGTCGGCGTCGCGCGATCGGCCGAGACGGGTGAGTGGGGGCTGGACGGGCGGCCGGCCGTTCTGCGCGGTCAGGTCGACGCGGCCCTCCGCCGGTTGCGCGTCGAGCGGATCGAACTGCTCCAGCTGCATCGCATCGACCCGGAGACACCCCTCGCCGACCAGCTCGGCACGCTGCGGGAGCTCCAGACCGAGGGCAGGGTCGGCCGGATCGGGCTGTCCGAGGTGACCGTCGCCGAACTCGACCGGGCGCGGGAGATCATCGACGTCGCGAGCGTGCAGAACCGCTACAACGTGCTCGACCGCGAGCATGAGCCCGTGCTCAGGGCCTGCGAGGCGACGGGGATCGCGTTCCTGCCGTGGCGGCCCGTCGCATGGGGCACGTCGGGCGAGAGGGCCGAGATCGCCGCCGTGGCGGCCGAGCTCGACGCCACTCCCACCCAGGTCGCGCTCGCGTGGCTGCTCGGCCACTCGCCGGTCGTCCTCCCGATCCCGGGCACCGCCCGGATCGACCACCTGGAGGAGAACCTCGCCGCCGCCAACCTTCAGCTGACCCCGGCTCACCGCGAGCGGCTAGACCGGCTGCCCGAGCAGGCGAAGCCGTAGTCCGGCGGCTGAAGATCCGTGGGGTACCCGGTCATGTCGAGTCCCCTGGAGACACGAGCCCGGTCTCATAGGCGAGGACGACGGCCTGCGCGCGGTCGCGGAGGGTGAGCTTGGCGAAGATGCGCGCGACGTGGGATTTCACGGTGGCTTCGCTGAGGGTCAGCTTCGCGGCCAGTTCGGCGTTGGAGAGGCCGCGGCCCAGGAGGGTGAGGACCTCGAGTTCCCTGGGGGTCAGGGGGGTGAGGTCGCGGTGCGGTGGGACCGGTTCGGCGCTCCGGCCGAGGGAGGCACCGGGGCGGCGTTCGCCTCCGGCGCCGCATTCTTGTCTGCCTGATTCCTGTCTGCCTGGCGCCGCGAAACGCTCGACGAGGCGCCGCGTGATCGAGGGGGCGAGCAGGGCGTCGCCCGTGTCGACCAGGCGTACGGCGGCTGCCAGGTGCTCGGGGGTGACGTCCTTCAGCAGGAAGCCGCTCGCGCCCAGGGCCAGGGCCTCGTACACGTAACGGTCGAGGTCGAAGGTGGTGAGCATCACCACCCGGCATTCCGGGGCCTGTTGCAGGATGAGCCGGGCCGCCTCCAGGCCGTCCATGTTCGGCATGCGGATGTCCATGAGGACCACGTCCGGCCGCAGTTCGCGGGCCGCCGCCACCGCCTCGGCTCCGTCGGCCGCCTCGCCGACGACCTCGATGCCGCGGGTCGTCAGGATCAGCCGGAACCCCGTACGGATCAGGGTCTGGTCATCGGCGACGAGGACCCGCGGTGCCCGCTCGGCCCCACTCATGGACGGTCCAGGGGGATGCGCGCCCGCACCCGGTACCCGCCGCCGAGGCGACGCCGGGCATCCAACTCGCCCCCGTACACGGCGACCCGCTCGCGGAGCCCCAAGAGCCCTCGGCCCGTGCCGTCCCCGCGCCCGGCCGGCCCGGACCGCTGCGGCGCGACCCCGGCACTGTTCGGCGAGACAATCGCGCCGGTCCGCCCGTCCGGCCCACCGACGCCCGTCCCACCGGTCGGCCTGACCGCGCCACCGGCGTCCGACACGCCGAACTGCCCGCCCTCTCCCGTGGTGCCCCGTCGCCTGTCGAGTCGACCAGCCCTCGTCCGGTGAGTCGGCTTCTCCTCGGAGTCACCGACGCTCGGCCGCGTCCCCGTCAGCACGCTGGGCCCGGTGTTCAGCACCTCCACCCGGAGGGAGCGGTCGGCGTAGCGTACGGTCACCTCGGCCTTTCCGCCGTCGCCGTGTTTGAGGGCGTTCGTCAGGGACTCCTGGACGATCCGGTACGCGGTCATGTCGATCCCGGCCGGCAGCGGGCGGGGCTCGCCGGAGATCCGTACCTCAACCGGCAGGCCGGCGAAGGCGATCCGGTCGACCAGCCGGCTCAGTGCGCTCAGGCCGGGCTGGGGCGCCAGGCTCGGACCGGCCGTCACGACGTCACCGTGCCAGGCATCCCAACTGTCCCCGTCGTCGCGTACGTCTGTGCCGCTCTCGTCGTCCTCGCCGCTCTGCGACGGCGCCAACACTCCGAGCAGATGCCGCAGTTCGGTCATCGTGGAGCGGCCCGCATCCTCGACGGCCCGGATCGCCGCCTCGGCCTCGTCGGGCATGGTCTTCAGTACGTCGCGGGCGGCGCCGGCCTGCACCACCATGAGGCTGACGTTGTGACTGACGATGTCGTGCAACTCCCTGGCGATACGGTCCCGTTCGCCCCGGACGGCGCCGCGGGCCGCTCTCTGCCGCTCCTGCTCCAGCAGCCAGCCCCGTTCCTCCATGGCTCTGCGGTGCCGATGCCGCGCCCGCAGGTACGCCACGCCGAGCCACGCGGCGGCGGCACACGCCACCACCAGCGCCGCAACAAGCAGGCCCACCCCCGACGACGACACACGCCCACCTTCGCAGAGCGGTCCGTGATGCGCATCATCCTCCGGATGCAGGCGCCTGCATCCATGGGACGAGACGAGCCGAAAAAGACGGCGGTTTGCCATCCGGGGACGGATGTCCGGCCGGGTCCGCAGCCCTACCGTCCTGTGCATGGTCATAGAAGAGGGCACGGGACAGACGCGACAGGCCGGGCAGGTCGTCGTACGGCTGGAGGACGTACGCAAGGAGTACGGCGAGACGGCGGCGCTGGACGGCGTATCGCTGGAGGTCCGGGCCGGAGAGGCGGTCGCGGTGATGGGGCCGTCGGGCTGCGGCAAGTCCACGCTGCTCAACATGATCGCAGGGCTTGACCGTCCGACGTCCGGTGCGGTCGTCGTGCACGGCGAGGATGTGGGGCGGCTCGGCGGGAAGGCGCTGGCGCTGTACCGGCGGCGCCGGATCGGCATGGTCTTCCAGTTCTTCAACCTCATCGACGACCTGTCGGCCCTGGACAACGTCGCGCTGGCCGCCCAGCTGACCGGGACCCCGGCCGGGCAGGCCCGCAGGCGCGCGCTGGAGCTGTTCGACGAACTCGGCATCGCCGACCGGAAGAACGCCTATCCCTCGGTGCTCAGCGGTGGCGAGCGCCAGCGCGTCGGTGTCGCCCGTGCCCTGATGAACCGCCCGGCCCTGCTGCTGGCCGACGAGCCGACCGGCGCGCTGGACAGCCGGGCCGGCGAGCAGGTGATGGACCTGCTGCTCGACCTCAACCAGATCGGCCAGACACTGCTGTTGGTCACGCATGACGAGCGCCTCGCGCAGCGCTGCGCGAGTCGCTTGATCGAGCTGGCGGACGGCCGAGTGGTCGGAGAACACCGCTTGGACGAGGGTGAGGGGAACGACGGGATCACCCTGGACGACAACGACGAGAAGCCCCTGGGACGGACCGCGTGAGCGCCGTGTGGCGGGCCGCGCGCGGGGCCGTACGCCGTCGCAGGCTTCAGACGTTCGTCATCGGCCTGGTCGTCCTGATGTCCACGGGGACGATCGTCGTCGCGCTGGGCCTGGTGGACGCCGCCTCCGCGCCCTTCGACCGCGCCTTCGGCAAGCAGCGCGGCGCCCACGCCGTTGCCACCTTCGACCCGGGCAAGGCCTCGGACGCCCAACTCGCGCGCGCGGCGCGGCAGCCGGGCGTCGAGGCCGCCGCGGGTCCCTTCCGGCAGGCCGTGCTGGAGCTGCCCCGGAAGACCGCCCGGCGCTTCGGCCTGGACACCGGCGTCGCGGTCGTCGGCCGTGCGGGGCCGGGCGGTCCGGTGGACCGGGTGGACCTCTGGGGCGGGCGCTGGGCCACCCGACCCGGCGAGATCGTGCTGAACAGGGACCCGGGCTGGACGACGGAACATCTGGGCAAGAAGATCAAGGTGCCCGGCGGGCCGACCCTCACCATCGTCGGGCACGCCTTCACCCTGAGCCAGTCGGCCGACGCCTGGGTCGCGCCCGGTCAGATCGCGGCCCTGGGTCCGACCGCCACGCAGATGCTCTTCCGGTTCGAGGACTCCTCGACGGAGGGCGGGGTCCGCTCGGCCTTGTCGGCCGTCACCGCCGAACTGCCGCCGGACTCGCTGACGGCCTCGCAGTCGTACCTCACCATCAAGCACCAGATCGGCAGTTCGGCCCGGGCCTACGCCCCATACCTCATGGCCTTCGGCGTCCTGGGGATCGTGGTGGCGGTACTGATCGTCGCCAACGTGGTGAGCGGCGCGGTCATCTCGGGCTTCCGCCACATCGGGATCCTCAAGGCCATCGGCTTCACGCCCGGTCAAGTGGTCGCCGTCTACCTCGCGATGGTGTCCGTCCCGGCGGTCGTCGGATGTGTACTCGGCACCGTCATCGGCAACCTGCTGGCGCGGCCTCTGCTGGAGTTCGCCTTCACGGGGCCCGACGCGGGAGTGATGCGCGACAGCGTCGGTGGTGTACCGGCCTGGGTGAACGCCGTGGCCCTGCTGGGCCTCCCGTCCGCCGTCGTCCTCGCCGCGCTCGTCCCCGCCCTTCGCGCGCACCGGATGTCCGCGGCCCGGGCGATCAGCGCGGGCAGCGCGCAGCGCTCCGGGCGCGCGCTGCGGATCCAGCGTCGGCTGGCGAGCAGCAGGCTGCCGCGCTCGGTCAGCCTGGGCCTGGCGCTGCCGTTCGCCCGCCCGGGCCGCAGCGCCCTCACGCTCGCGGCCGTCGTCCTCGGGGTGACCACCGTGACGTTCGCGACGGGCCTGGCCACGACGATGACCCGGTTCGGGAACGTGGGCGAAGGCGCCTACCAAGTCGTGGTGTACGCCGGGAACTTCAAGGACGGCAGAGAGATCGACCCGGAGCACGGCGACCGTGACCTCCACTCGCTCCTGCGCTCCCTTCCCGGCGCGACCGAGGTGACCGCGCGGGGGTACGCCGACGCGCGTGTCGCCGGGCACCCGGGAGGGGTGGACGTCGAGGGCCGACGGGGGGACCGGCCCGCCATGGGTGACGTACTCGTCGAGGGGCGGTGGATGCGCGACACGGACGAGATCGTCGCCCCGACACCGTTCCTGCGCGAGCGCGGCTTGGAGGTCGGCGACCGCCTTCTCCTGGAGAAGGGCGACCGTCGGGAGCGCGTGACGGTCGTCGGAGAGGCCATGGGCGGCAACGCCCGTAACATGTACGCGAGTTGGGCGACGATGAGGGCCCTGGCGCCGCAGGAGGAGGCGATCGCCTATCACGTCAAGCTCGCCCAAGGCACGGACCCGGACGCCTACATGGCCGCGGCTCGGGCCGCCGATGCCGGCGTCAACCCGACGGCGAACGGCCCGAACACCGTCACGCAGACCATCGTCGGTTCCGCGTCCGTCCTCACCCTGATGCTGGCCGCGGTCGCGTCCCTCGGCGTCTTCAACACGGTCGTCCTCAACACTCGCGAGCGCCGTCGCGACCTGGGCATGCTCAAGTCCATCGGCATGACGCCACGTCAGGTGACGGTGATGATGGTGTCCTCGATGGCTGCCCTGGGCGTGGTCGGCGGACTGCTCGGCATCCCCCTGGGCATCGTCGGCCACCACCTGATCGTCCCGGAGATGGCCGACGCGGTGGACCTCGCCCTCCCGGCGTACATGACGGACGTCTGGCAGCCCCTCGCCCTCACCGCCCTGGCTTTCGCAGGACTCACCATCACCAGCCTGGGCGCCTTCATCCCGTCCCGCAGGGCGGCCCGCCTCACCATCGCGGAGGTACTTCACAACGAGTGACCTCCGCGAGGCCGAAGGCTATTGGACCGCGCTATTGGACTGATCGATTCAAAAACTGCTACGGTCCCACCATGGCCCGACCGAGAACCTTCGACGAGGAGCGGGCCCTGGACGCGGCGATGCACACCTTCTGGGAGAAGGGCTACGAGGCCACCTCCACACAGGACTTGTGCGACGCCACCGGACTGGGCCGCAGCAGCGTCTACAACACATTCAAGAGCAAGCACGACCTGTTCCAGCGTGCGCTCGCCCGCTACATCGACGCCATGACGAGCGCTCAGCTGGCCGTTCTGGACGACTCCGAGCGGTCGGCCGCGGACCGCATCCGCACTCTCCTCGCCATGGTCGTCGAGGGCGAGACGGACTATCGGGCAGGCGGCCGCAGCCTCGGCTGTCTGGGCGTGAACACCACCGTCGAGCTGGCCGGGCGTGACGCGACGGCGGCCGGAATGCTGGAGCGCGACACAGCCCGCCGCCTGGCCGCCCTCCGGGCCGTACTGGAGGCCGGCCGACGTGACGGGAGCATCACGTCCCCGCGGGATCCGGGAGAGCTGGCCCGCTTCATCAACGCGGCGATCGGCGGCATGCGGATCTCCAGCCAGGGCGGCGCCGACCGCACCGCCCTGGAGTCCATCGCCGAGATCACCATGGACGCACTGATCCACTGATCCAGGGCACCCCTTTCGTGGGGCACATCCGTATGCCCATGTTTTGGACTGAACGATTCATAATTCTCTCGCAAACATAGATTCCCGAAGGAGTTCGAACGTGCCCCGTGCCGTATATGTACTGGCGCTCGGCATCTTCGCCATGGTGACCAGCGAGTTCGTGGTCGCCGGGCTGATGCCGCAGATGGCGGAAGGGCTGGACGCCACCATCCCGCAGATCGGGTATCTGATCACCGCGTTCGCGGTGGCCATGGCGGTCGGCGGGCCGTTCCTGACGGTGGCGGTGCTGAAGGTGCCGCCGCGCACGGCGCTGATGGTGCTGTTCACCGTCTTCCTGGCCGGCAACGTGCTGGCCGCCACCGCGACCGGCTACACCACCATGGTGGTCGCCCGCATCATCACCGGCATCGCCTCCCAGGCGTTCTTCGGCGTGGCGATCTCACTCTGCGCCCAGCTCTTCCGCCCCGAGGTCCGCGGTCGCGCCATCGCCGTCGCCATGAACGGCTTGATGCTCGGCACACTGCTCGGTCTGCCCCTCTCCACTCTGGTCGGCGAGCGGTTCGGCTGGCGTGCGGCGTTCTGGACCATCTCCGCGCTCACCCTGATCGCCGCCCTGGTCACCATGTTCGGCGTGCCCCGCCTCGGCCGCGCCGAGGACGGCGGCGGTTTCCGTCAGGAGATCGGTGTCTTCAAGAACCCCAAGCTTTGGCGGGTGCTCAGCACCAGCACGCTCATCATCGGCGCCACTTTCTCCGCCTTCAGCTATTTCAACCCCATCCTCACCGAGCTCACCGGCTTCTCCACCGGCACGGTCCCCCTCCTACTGATCGCCTACGGTGCCGCAACCGTGGTCGGCAACACCGTCGTCGGCCGGTTCGCCGACCGCCACACCCTGCCCGTCCTGGCCATCGGTCTCGTACTCAACCTGCTCTTCCTCACCGGCTTCGCCGTCTTCGCCGAACTTCCCGCACCCGCGCTCGTCTGCATGCTGGGCATCGGCCTGGTCGGCGTCACCATGAACCCCGCCATGGCGACCCGCGTCCAGCGCACCGGCAATGCCCGCCCGCTGGTCAACACCGTCCACTCCTCCTTCATCACCCTCGGCATCATCCTCGGCTCCTCCATCGGCGCGGTCGTCATCGACACCTGGGGCCTGCACGCCCCGCTCTGGCTCGGCGCCACCATGGCCCTCGTCGGCCTCGCCACGCTCGTGCCCGACCTTGCGATCGCTCTGCGCCAGGGCGCGCCACGGGCTGCCGGTCTCCGGGGCCCGCGACAGGACACGGTAGTGATCGCTGACGCCCAGCAGCTCTTCGTGGGTGCCGGTGGCGATGACCCGGCCGCCGTCCAGTACGACGATGAGGTCGGCGGCGCGGATGGTCGAGTAGCGGTGTGCGATGACCAGGAGGGCGCATTCGCCCGAGACATGGCGGATCGAGCGGCGCAGGGCCGCCTCGTTGACCGCGTCCAGGTGTGCGGTCGGCTCGTCGAGGAGGAACAGGCTCGGCCGGGTCAGCAGTGAGCGGGCGATGGCGATCCGCTGGCGCTCACCGCCGGACAGGGCGGTGCCGTGCTCGCCGGCCTCCATGTCCGGGCCACGCGAAAGCCTGGACACCAACTCGGTGAGCTGGGCGAGCTCGATCACGCGGTCGAGCTCGTCCGGGCCGGCGTCCGGCGCGGCGTACAGCAGCGTAGGCGGCACACTCGTCACGGACTCGGAGGCCGCGCTCCGTCGCACAGGCACTGAACGCAGGCGTCCACAAAGGTCCGTACGGCCTTGCGCTCGTCCGCCGTCCGCCAGACCACCGCGAGCCGGCTGGGCGACAGGCCGGAGACCGGACGGAAAGCGATGTCGTCACGTTCGTAGATGCCCGCGTTGCCCGCGGCGACCAGCACCACGCCCAGGCCCGACGCCACTGCTTCGAACGTCTCCTCCGCCGTCTCGGCCTCGGCGGCGATCCGGGCCGGACGCGTCCGCTCGGCCGCCGCCAGCCAGAAGTCCCGTAGTGGCCCGGCCGAGAGCGGCAGCGCGATGACCGGCTCCCCGGCAAAGTCCGCGAACGGCACGACGTCGAAGCGGGAGAGGCGGTGGCCGCGCGGCAGCGCCACCCATCGCTCCTCCTCGCTGACCACCTTCCAGGACAGCCCGCTGTCCGGCACGGGCAGCCAGGCGATGGCGACATCCGTCTCGCCGCTCGCCAGCCCCGCGGTCGGGTCGTCCCACGACACCTGACGGAAGTGCAGCCGCCAGTCGGGCAGTACCTCCTGAAGGCGGGCGGTGGTGGTCGGGATCAGACCGCGGCCGATCCGGGTCTGGAACCCGACGGTCAACGCGGTCTGCCGCGCGGCCGCGGTCTCAGCGACCATGCGTCGCGCGTCGTCCCACGCCTCGACCATCTGCCGGGCCACGGGCAGCAGCGTCTCGCCGGCCGGCGTCAGCACCACCGTGCGCCGATCGCGCTCGAACAGCCGCGCCCGCAGGGCCGATTCAAGTCGGCGGATCTGTTTGCTGAGCGCCGGCTGCGACACGTACAGCCGCTCGGCTGCTCTGGTGAAGCTCAACTCGTCGGCGACGGCGGCGAAATACCGGAGGTCTTGGACCCGTACGTCCATAACCGGAGGTTATAACAACGGGTCTTGGACGAGGGCACGACGACGGCCGGACGATCGGCGACAGGACCGAACGAGAGGTTGCCGATGGAACTCGGAGTCTTCGGACTGAACGCCAAAGCGACGCTGGATCCGGCTGTCACGGCGCGGCTGGCGCGGCGCGCGGAGGAGTTGGGATACGGCTCGTGGTGGGCCGGTGAGCACGTGGTGCTGCCGAGCCCGCGCAGCCCGGACTCGCCGATGGAGCCGACGGACCCCATCCTCGATCCGCTGACGCACCTGGCCTACGTCGCGGCCGTGACCGAGCGGCTGGAACTCGGCACCGGCATCGTGATCCTGCCGCAGCGCAACCCCGTCGTCCTGGCCAAGCAGGCGGCCAGTCTGGACGTGCTCAGCGGCGGACGGCTGCTGCTCGGGGTGGCGGCCGGATTTCTGGAGCCGGAGATGACCGCCGTCGGGGTGCCGCTCAAGGACCGGGGGCGGCGCACCGACGAGTACATCGACGCGATGACGGCACTGTGGACCGAGGAACGGCCCGTCTTCGAGGGCCGCTACGCCGCGTTCCGCGACGTCGACGCGCATCCCAGGCCGGCACGGCCCGGCGGCCCGCGGATCCTGGTCGGCGGGCACAGCCCGGCCGCGTTCCGACGCGCCGTCGCCCGCGGCCACGGCTGGATCGGCAACGGCAGTTCACCGGAGGACCTGGCCGCCCACCTCGCCGGACTGAAGCAGGCCGCGGCCGATGTCGAGCGGCCGCCCCGGCTGGGCCGGCTCGAGATCACCTTCATGCAGGTCAACCCGGTGACCGTAGATGCCCCCGCCGCCCGGCGCTACGCCGCGCTCGGCGTCGACCGGCTGCTCGTCTATCCCCTCCCGCTGGAGAACCCGGCCGACGTCCTCGCCTACCTCGAAGAACACGCGCGCCTACCGCGCTGAACCCGGAGACCTCCATGACCACCCCACCCACCACCACGGCCACCACGACGGCCGCCACCACCGTCCGGACCGAGCCGCCTTCCAAGGGCCGCCGACTGCTCGCACTCGCCCTCATCACCAGCGCGCTCGGCCTCGACATCGGCGGCCTCAACGTCATGAACGCCGCGCTGCCCGCCATCGGCGACCGCTTCCACCTAGCCGACTCCACACTGCAATGGGCCATGACCTCGTACGCCCTCGGCTTCGCCGGCTTCCTGCTCTTCGGCGGCAGGGCCGCGGACGTGCTCGGCCGCCGGTTCGTCTTCATGATCGGCGTCGCCGTCTTCGCCGCTGCCGCGCTCGCCGGAGCGCTCGCACCCGGCATGGAGGTACTGATCGCCGCCCGCGCCGTGCAGGGCATCGGAGCCGCGCTCTCCGGACCCGCGGCGCTGGCGCTGCTCGCGGAGGTCTTCCCGCCCGGCCGCGAGCGCGATCACGCGCTCGGCGTGTACGCGGCGGTCGGTGCGGCGGCGGGCAGCGGCGGCTTCGTCCTCGGCGGGCTGCTGACCGACTGGTTCGGCTGGCGCTCCGTCCTGCTGGTGCTGGCCGTCCTCGGCGCGGCGGTACTGGCCGCCGCGCCGGCGGGCCTGCCACGGGGTCGCAGGCAGAGCCAGCCGCTCGACCTCACCGGCGCCGCGGCCGTGACCGGCGGCCTGGTTCTCACGGTCTTCGGGGTGACCCGGCTGAGCCAGGAGGGCTGGTCGGACCCGGCGGCACTGACCGCGCTCGCCGTGGCCTTCGTGCTGCTCGCGGCCTTCGTCGCCTGGGAGCGGCGGACCCGGTTGCCGCTGCTGCCACTCACGCTCTTCCGCTCCGCCCCCGTCCGGGCGGGCACGCTGGCCGCGTTCCTCAACCACACGGCGGCAGTGGGCCTGCAGTTCTTCGCGCCCCTCTACTTCCAGGACATGCTGGGCTACTCCCCCGTCGCATCCGGCTTCGCCGTACTGCCCCTGTCGCTCGCGGTCTTCGTCACCGCGAACTTCTTCACCGGCCGCCTGCTGGGCCGGTGGGGCCTCAAGCCTCTCCTGGTCACGGGCCTCGTGCTGCTCGGCGCGGGCAGCGCCCTGTGGATGACGACGACGGAACACAGCCCGTACTGGCTGACGATGCTGCCGGGACTGCTCGTCATGGGGGTCGGCACGGGCCTCACCTTCCCCGCGATGACGGCGGCCGCCCTGACCGGTGTGGCGCCCGAGCAGCACGGCGTGGCCGGAGCGGTGAACGTCACCGCCCAGCAGATCGGCGCGAGCGTGGGCGTCGCGGCCCTGGTCGCGGCGAGTACGGCGGCTTCGGGCACGCTGGCCGGCTACCACCTGGCCTATCTGGCCGCGGCAATCGCCTGCGGCATCGCGGCAGCGGCAGTCGCAGCCAGCCGGCTGCGGACGAGCTGACCCCGCCCGACAGCCGCGGGCCAAAACGCCGGAAAAAAATCATGGTTTAGGGGGTTTCATGTGGTATTGGCCGGGCTAGAATGAAAGCAGCCTGCGGGACGAGCGAGGGAGTTCGACCGGAAGTAGCCGACTTAAGCGTGAAGCTTCGGTTTCCGCTTGGGCCGACAGCGACCGGCCGGGCTGAGAGGTCAGAAGGTCGAGAGACCGGATGGCGACCCCTGGAACCTGATCCGGGTAATGCCGGCGCAGGGAGCCCGTCTCGCAGGTCTTTCGTGTGCCACGAACCTTGGGTCTTTTTGTGTGCCACGGTCTTTCGTGCGCGACACACCACCCGTGGACAGCGCGGTACTACGGTGAAATCCATGGATGTCAGCGTGGTCGCCGCAGCACGTGAGGACGACAGTCCGGCGGATGAGCCCCTACGTATCGCGATGGTGGCCGATCGCCTCGGATACCGCGAGGTGTGGGTCGGCGAGGGACCCACATGGGACGCGTTCGTACTCGCGACGACGATCGGTCTTGCCACCGATCACGTCGCGCTGGCCGTCGGCCCCGTACCCGTCCACGTCCGTGACCCGATGACCGTCGTGCGGGGCGCCGCATCAGTCGCTGCCGTCATCAGCCGCCCGGTCGGCGTGGCCCTCGGAGCCTCCAGCGTCCGGGTGGTCGAAGGCGTGCACGGCCGGTCGCGCGCCCGTGCCGCCACCGTTCTGGCCGAGAGCGCCCAGGCCGTGCGGAATCTCATGGACAGCGTGCCGGGTGACGAGATCGCGCCCGGCAGCGGCTTCCGACGGCGGCTGCCGCCGCCCGGAGGAACGCTGACGGTCGCGGCGTTCGGCGACCGGGCCATCGCCGTCGCGGCGGAGCACGCCGACCGGATGGTGCTCGACGTGGTCTCCCCCGAGCAGGTCGGCGAACTCCACGCCAAGCTGGACACCGCGGCGAAACGAGCGGGCCGTACATCGCCGCCCCGGCTGGCCGCCTGGCTGCCGGCAGCCGTGGACCCGACGCCCGAATCCCGCACCCAGATTCTGCGCAGCCTCGTCGGCTACCTGACAGTCCGCGGCTACAGCGACATGTTCACCGCGGCCGGGTTCGGCGAAGCCGTGGAGCTGGCCCGTACGGGCGCCGCCCCCGAGACCTTGCTGGCCGCGCTGCCGCCGGAAGCGGCCACCACGGTAGGCCTGGTCGGGGATGCCGACGCTGTCCGGTCACGGATGGACGCCTACGCGGCGGCCGGCCTTGACGAGGTCGCGCTCGTCCCCGCGACGAGTGGCGATCCCGGGGGCCAGCGGACGCTGACGGCGCTGGCGACATGACGGTCGCGTGCACCGAAATGCGCTGATGTACGTCGCCGGGGCGGGCCACGGTCACGTCCGGTCCTGGGTCCGGACAGCGTGACTCCGTTCGCCTCTCCCCCGGCAGCGCCTCACACCGCCACGCCGTCCACCTGCAACGTCTGCACCGCTCCCGCGCCGAACGGCACCCGCAGTTGCTTGCCGCTGAGGTACGTGTCCGCGCGTTCGGTGTACAGGTCGCCGCCCCCGGAGGTGACCGTGTTCCATCGGCGGACCAGGCCGCCCGTGCCGCCGGTCACCGTGCCGAAACGGGAGAGGTCGAACGTGAGGGTCTGGGCCGCGCCCGTGTTGACGGCCACGATGACCAGGCGTCGGGCCGCCGTGTCCAGGGCGGCCACCGCGTAGCCGACGCCGGTGTCCAGGATCGTCATCCCCGGGCGGATGTGCCGGCTGAACTGGGCCATCACGTAGTACTTGGTCTGGACGGCGCCGGCCTGGAGGGTGCTCGCGTCGTAGGCGATCATCGCCCAGCCGGCGGAGGGGTCCATGACCTGCCAGTAGCACCAGGCCGTGGGGTGCAGCCAGCGGAAGTCCAGGCACAGGTTGCTCGCCATGGTGAGGCCGGTGCCGTCTTTGTCGCCGTACTCGGAGTTCCACAGCTGCTTGCGCGCCGTGGTGACGACATCGGTGTAGAGGAGGTCGCGACGGCCGCCGGATCCCTGGTAGCCGTGCACGTTGAAGCGGTCGACCAAGGCCTTGGTCGACGAGCTGAACGAGTTCCACGTCGTACGCGCCAGGTCGTAGCTGGTCTCGTCGGACGCGGAGATCCGCGTGCCGGTCAGGCCTCGCTTGTCGAGTTCGCTGCGCAGGAGCGGGAGGACGGCCGACTGGACGGAGGCGTCCATGTGACAGCCCTCCTGCGTGCCGGTGGCCGTCCACCAGTCGGACGAGGGCTCGTTGAAGGGATCTACCGTCGCGAAGTTCACTCCCCAGTTGTTCTTCGCGTACAGGGCGACGGCCGCCAGGTGGGAGGCATGCTGGCGGTGGTTCCAGGACTGGAGGTTGTTGCCGCCGCCGGATGCGCCCGAGGGATTGTGGTTGAGGCACATCCACCACATGGGCGAGTTGGCGAACAGCTCGCTGACCGCGCCCCGCCCGGTCGCCTTGACGAGCGCGGCGCGCTGGGCGGCGTCCGCGGACCACTTCCAGGCGGAGGAGGCCGGATCCTCGTTGTTCCAGTCCTGCCAGAAGCCCTCGATCTGCTTGAAGCGCGGGATGTTGGGCGAGGCCACCATGCTCTCGCCGCCCACACTGTTCCAGCTGCACGCGCCGAGGTTGTAGCGGGCGATGTTCAGGCCCAGACCCGGCAGCGTTCTGCCGTTGTAGGCAACGGACTTGGTGGTGAAGAAGATGTCGGCGAAGTCGTCGCGCGCCCCGAAGACATTGGCCCACCAGGCCAGGGATGTGCCCCAGCCGTCCCAACGCCCGTACGTCGTACCGGGGTTGACCGCGATGGTCGCGTCTGCCCGTGCGGTGCCCGTCGCCAGGGCACTGCCGAGAAACGTACCGCCCGCCGCAGCCAGTAGTGCCCTGCGTCTGATCATGGGAAAGCCCCTCCCTGTCGCGCTCATGCCACGCGTCTGCTGAAGGATGGGGCGCGGCCTCAGGGCTTGTCGAGAGGTATGACAGCGCTTTCTATGGCGAGCAGGTCACCCGGCAGGCGACCCGACATCGCCTACGTCGGCCGCTGGGACACCGGTTCAGGCACCGCCGCCACCCCCAACTGGGCCGGCACCTACCTGCATGCGGGCGTACGCGGAACGGTCGACCTCACGCCCCAGCCACTGCCCGGCACCCACACGCTGCGGATCTCCTACCGCTCCGGCGACACCGTCTTCCAGGGCCTGGTCCTGGACTCCGGTGCGCGCACGGTCAGTCCGGCCATGCCCTCCGGGCTGATCGAGTTCGTCGGGGACTCCATCACCGCCGGCGCCCTCACCGACCGGCTGGCACTCGACTCGTACGCCCGGAAGACCGGCGAGCGGCTGGGCATGCGGCACACCCGGATCGCCCGCGCCAGCTACTGCCTCGTCACTCAGTCCGGGTGCACCGGACTGCGCGGTCAGTCGGCGTACGGCAGCCTGCTGCGCAAGGTCCGTGCCGCCTGTCCGCAGGCGTGGATCTTGGCGCTGGAGACCTTTCGCGGACGGTTCGTCCCGCAGACCGAGGCGGCCGTGAAGGCGGCCGTCGACGGCGGCGACTCCCGGGCCTCCTTCGTCGATACGACGGGCTGGCTGGGCTCGGGCGACCTCACGGACTCGGTGCATCCCAACGACCAGGGTCACCGCGCGATCGCCGACCGCCTCGCACCGGTCATCGCGGCGAGAATCGGCGGCTGACCGCAAGAGCGGGAACAAGGAGGGCCAGGTCACAGCGATTTCGCCACCCGTTCCAAAGGATGGGCAGGGCGTTGCAAAAACGCCCTGCTGATGAGAATGATTCTCACATCGGTCTCCGGAGGAACAGTGGACGTAACTTTCAGTACCTGGGTGCTGACCATCGCAGCCCTGTGTGCACTCATCGCCGTGGATTTCTTCATCGGACGCAAGCCGCACGAGGTGTCCATCAAAGAGGCCGGCATCTGGTCAGCCGTGTGGATCGCCCTGGCCATGTCCTTCGGGCTCGGTCTGGCGGCGTTCGGCGGCGGTCAGCCGGCCGGTGAGTTCTTCGCGGGATTCATCACCGAGAAGTCGCTCAGCGTCGACAATCTCTTCGTCTTCGTCCTGATCATGGCGAAGTTCTCGGTGCCGTCCCAGTACCAGCAGCGGGTACTGATGGTCGGCGTCCTGGTGGCGCTGGTGCTGCGTACGATCTTCATCGCGGCCGGCGCGGCGATCATCTCGACCTTCTCCTGGGTCTTCTACCTCTTCGGCGCGTTCCTGATCTGGACCGCCTGGAAGCTCGTCCAGGACGCCCGCCACGACCAGCACGACGAGGAGTACGAGGAGAACAAGCTGCTCAAGGCCGCGGAGAAGCGGTTCGGCGTCGCCGACCGCTACCACGGCACCAAGCTGTTCATCGTGGAGAACGGCAAGCGTGTGATGACCCCGATGATGGTCGTCATGCTGGCGATCGGCTCCACGGACGTGCTGTTCGCGCTGGACTCGATCCCCGCGATCTACGGTCTGACCGAGGACCCGTACATCGTCTTCACCGCCAACGCCTTCGCGCTGATGGGCCTGCGCCAGCTGTACTTCCTCATCGGCGGCCTGCTCAAGAGGCTGGTCCACCTGAGCTACGGCCTGTCGATCATCCTCGGTTTCATCGGCGTCAAGCTCGTGCTGCACGCGCTGCACGAGTCCGGCGTCCACGTGCCCGAGATATCCATCCCGTTCTCGCTCGGCTTCATCGTCCTGGTGCTCGCCGTGACGACCGTGACGAGCCTGCGCGCCTCGAAGAAGCAGGAGCTGAAGGAGGAAGCGGAGCAGGAGTCGGCGCAGCGCCCCGGATAGGGTGGGAGCAGGCCGTGACTGGCGTGTCGGGAAGGGCGTAACCATCGGGGAGCGGCCTCGTCGCACCGACGTCGTGCCGCGCGCCTGGGCTTCTTGGGATCGAGAAGGAAACCCTGGAGGCGCCCACCAAGGTTCGGCACCTGAATTCCTCGCCCGTGGACACAGATCGACCCTTGCTGGTCGGGATCGTCAACGTCACCGCGGACTCGTTCTCGGACGGCGGCAGGTTCCTGGCCGCCGAGGACGCGTTGGCACATGCCCGGCAGCTGCCAGTCTGGGCGTGCTGTGCGGATGCTCGTGTCGGCCAGGCGGAATGCCGCGGGCGACGACTCGCCCGCGACAGGTCGGGACTCCGCGTGGCGGGGTCAGAACTGGTTCTCGCCGCCGTTGACGTGCAGGGTGGTGCCGAGCATGAAGCTGCTGTCTGCGGAGGCGAGGAAGGCCACCGCGGCGGCGACCTCCTCCGGGCGTCCCATCCGGCCGATCGGCACTCCCGCCGCGAGTTCCGCCTTGACGGCGGCCGCGTTCTCCTCGCCGATGGCTATGTCGACTCCGGGGGTGTCGATCGCGCCCGGCGCGACCGTGTTGACCCGGATGTCCCTGCCTTTCAGCTCGTTGGCCCAGGTCCTCGCGAGGGACCGGATCGCGGCCTTCGACGCCGCGTACAGGCCGAAGGCGTCCCGGCCGTCGTCGGCGCGGATGGAATCGTTGAAGATCACCGAAGCGCCGTCGTTGAGCAGCGGCAGCGCCTTCTGCACGGTGAGCAGTGTGCCCCGGACGTTGACGCCGAAGATCTGGTCGAACTGTTCCCCGGTGGCCTGCGCCAACGGTGCGAGCGTGGCCATGCCCGCATTGGCGAAGAGCACGTCCAGGCCTCGGCCGCGGTCACGGATCGCGTCGTACAGCCGGTCCAGGTCGGTCGGCTCGGATATGTCGCCCGGCACCGCGGTGACCGCGGAACCGATCGACTCGATGGCCCTGTCGAGCGCGTCCTTGCGCCGGCCGGTGATGAACACATGGGCGCCCTCGGACGCCAGCCGCGCGGCGGTGGCCAGGCCGATTCCTGTGCTGCCGCCGGTGACGACGGCGGTCTTGCCTTCCAGCTGTCCCATTGCTTGAACTCCCGAAACTTAGATACCGATCGGTGCAGAATGGAACCGTAGCACTTCTGCACCGATCGGTACCGAGAGGGTAGGGCGGGGCCGTGGAGATCACCCGGAATGCGCCGATCGGCCGACCGAGAGGCTTCGACGCCAGCGAGGCCCTGGAGCGGGCGATGACGGTCTTCTCGGAGCAGGGCTATGTAGGCGCCAGCCTGACCGAGCTGACCGACCCGACCCGCGCCATGGGCGTCACCCGTAAGAGCATGTACGCGGCCTTCGGCAACAAGGAGGAGCTGTTCCGCAAGGCCCTGGAGCGCTACACCGGAGGCCCCGCCGCCTATGCGGCCCGCGCACTGGAGAAGCCGAGCGCCCGGAAGGTGGCCACGGCGTTCCTCGCCGGCTCCGTCAGCACGACCACCCGCCCCGGCTGCCCCGCCGGGTGCCTGGGCGTGCAGGGCTCGCCGGCCGCCGGCGACCCCGGCCGGGCGCCCAGGATGCGCTGATCGCCTAGCGCGACGACGGCCGTGCTCACTCCGCCACCGGTTCCAGCGGGCCGTCGACGAGAGTGATCTTTTCCCCCTCCCCCCGGCGCGGACCCCGACCTGCTCGCCCGATACGTCATGACTGTGTCGAACGGCATTGCCGTCCAGGCTGCCGGCGGCGCCACCCGCTCCGAACTCCAGCAGGTGGCCGACGCGGCGCTGCGAAACTGGCCACCCGTCGGCACCGAACGGGGCGCGGCGGGAGCGGGTGGTGGCGCAGCGGACGGTGATCCTCGACGGCTCTCTTGGCCGAAACCGCCGTCATTCGTAGCGCTTACCGCGACGGTTTACCCCGGCTCAACTCCAGGGTGGACGAAGTGGCTTTCCCCCGATGGGAACCTCCTGAGGCGCCGCGAAGGGCGGCGGCTTCAGCGGAGAACCGCGAAAAGGCAGGGGGAAAAACATGGCAGGCACGAAGGGTCGCGTCGCCATCGCAGCGGCAAGCGGGTTGCTCATGCTCGTCACGGGCGTGGGCACTGCCGAGGCAGAATCGGGGGCGCCGGCGGCCTCGCGCTTCGCCCAGCAGGCCGAGTCCGGGCACCTGACCAGTGCGCAGACCACGGCGCTGCAGGCAGACGTGGACCGCTACCTGAAGAAGATGGGCGGGACCCAGGTCGCGCTCAACAAGATCGACCTCAAGGACAAGGGCGAGGTGCTCGTCGCCCTGCCGGGCGAGGCCCGCCCGCGCGACTTCGCCTCGGGCAACGGAACGCGCATCGCCGCCGACCCGTGCCTGGACGTTCCGGGGGTGTCTGGGAACTTCTGTGCCTACCAGCGCGACAACTTCGCCGGGACCATCATCAAGATGCGCCAGTGCGATACGCGGTACTACGTGTCCACCTGGGGCAGTGGCGGTTCCTGGGTCAACGACCAGACCCGCGACCTGGAGAGCCGCCGGGCCCGGATGTACAACCCCAGCGGCACCATGGTCTACAAGACGCCGCGGGCGTACAGCTCGGACGCCCACGGCGACTGGAACCCCGTCCGCTACGTAATCCCCTGCGGTTAGCAGGCCCCTCCACACAGCGGCGCCCCCGGTCCGACCTGGGACCGGGGGCGCCGTTCACGCAGTTGACCAGCCCCTACGCACGCTTCACCCGCCGGCTCGACCGCACCCTGGAGCGCATCGGGCCGGCGCCCGCTCCCGGCTGGAGGAGGGAACCGGCGCCGCCAGCATGAGCACGTGGTGACAGCCGAGTACGTCAGTGAGGACTGGCAGGATCCGCCGCATGACTTCCTCGATGCCTGAGTCCTGGACCCGCATCGAGACGTGGCTCACGGAGAACGCGCCGCGCACCGCGCACTTTCGCCGAGCTGACGCCCCCGCCGAGCGCACGGCGATCCCGAAGGCGAGTACGGGCCATGGTGGCACCGCCAATGGATCCCCTTCGCCGCGGAGGGCGCCGGCGACGAGCGGCAGGTTTCCCGGCCCCATGTGTGATGAATCCGTTCCGCGGAGGCCTCCCGTCTCCGCAGCCCACTACTGTCAGCCCACGACTGTCAGGTCACGACTGTCAGGTCGCGAGCCGCAGCACGTCCGCCAGGCCGCGCTCACCGGTGCGGTGTTCCGCAGGCAGGATGTAGGTGCGCAGGCCGCAGGCTGCCGCGCCGCCGTCGCGGATCGGGTTGTCGCCGACCATGAGGGTTGCGCGGGGGTCGGCGCCGAGGTCGGCGCAGGCTTTGAGGAACAGTTGCGGGTCGGGCTTTTCGCGGCCCTGCTCGTAGGAGATGACGCAGGTGTCGATCAAGGCGTCCAGCCCGTGGTGGGCGAGGTGGGTTCGCAGGTCCCAGGCGAAGTCGCTGACGACGGCGATGCGCAGTCCGCGTTCGCGCAGGGTGCGCAGGACCGGTTCGGTGTCGGGATAGGGGAACCATGCGTCGCGAGCGGTGAGTTCCCGGTACGCCGCCTCCTCCGCGCCGCGCAGAAAGTCCACCTGCTGCCACCAGCCCCACATCGCGCGGCGGTGCTGCTCGGCGGAGAGGTCCCGGCCTTCCTGGAGAGCGACGACGGAGGGCAGCCGGAACGCGGTGCGCAACTGGTCGGAGATCTCGGCCACCGCACCGGGGGCGTCCAGCAGGGCGAGGCGGCCGGATGCGGCGCCGACCCGGCGCAGCCAGGTCTCCAGGTCGATCATTTGGAAGATGGTGTTGCTGAAGTCGAAGAGGACGGCTTGGACCGGGGGCACGGGCGCGGCCATGTCGGCGTCGCCGGGGCGGTAGGCGCTCGGTGTTTCGAACAGGGTGCGGATCACGGGGAGGGCTCTTCGGGTTCGACCGTCTCGACGCGGACTCCGAGGTCGCGTATGGCCGCGAGTTCCGTGTCGGGGGTGGCGGAATCGGTGATGACGGAGTGGTAGTCGGCCACGGTGCCGTAGGCGTACGTGGCGGTCTTGCCGAACTTCGAGTGGTCCGCCAGGAGCAGCGCCCGTTCGGCGGAGGCGAGCATGGCCAGCTTCACCTCGACGTAGTCGTTCAGCGGGTGGAAGAGCCGGCCTTCCAGGACTGCGGTGGCGGACATCAGGGCGAGGTCGGCCCGGATCTTGGACAGGGCGCGCGTGACCGTGGGACCGGTGCAGGAGTTGAAGTCGCCGCGGTAGTGGCCGCCCAGCAGCGTGACGCTCACGCCGGGCGCGGACCCGAGGCGTTGCGCGAGGCCGACGGAGTTGGTCACCACGTGCAGCTGGTCCAGCCGGGCCAGCGCGGGCACCAGGGGGAACAGGGTCGTCGAGTCGTCCATCAGCACCGTACTGCCCGGCCTGATCCGGGCCACGACGGCCGCGCACAGCGCGTTCTTGGCCGCGAGGGCGCTGTTCTCACGGAAGCGGGTGGCCGTCTCCATGGTGAGGGCGGGGAAGGCGACGGCCCGCCCGCGTTCCTTGCGCAGCAGATGGCGCCCGGCGAGGTCGTCCAGGTCCCGGTGCATCGTCATCAGGCTGACGTCGAAATGCCGGGCGAGGTCGTCGATGCGGGTTTCGCCATGTTCGGCGACATACCGCAGCACGGCCTGGCGCCGATCCTCGACGGCGGCCTGCGACAGTCGCGCACGGGCGGTCACAGCGCCCCTCCTTCCCGATGGTTCCGGTCTCGCAGTTTCCCACATGGGCCGGTGGGGCCCGTCCGGCCCCGGACCTACGGACCGTCCACCGTGACCAGCACCTTGACCTGCTCGGGGTCGACGGACGCGGCGAAAGCCTTGGCAGCGTCCGCCAGCGGATAGGTGGCGGTGACGATCTCGGCGGTGTCGACGGCGCCCGAGGCGATCAGGGACAGGGCGGTGCGGTAGTCCGCCGCGGTGTACATCAGGGTGCCCTCGATGTGGATCTCGCGGTCCTGGATCAGGTCCAGACGGATCGGGGTCGGGCCGGCGGCGCCCACGCCCACCACGATGATCCGGCCGCCCTTGGCCACCAGGTCGATCGCCTGCGCCATGGACTGCTCCCGGGTCACGCAGTCGAAGACGACGTCGACCGGGCCGCCGAGCGCCGCGTGGACCTGCTCGACCAGGTCGGGGGCGTCGGCGGGCAGGGCCGTGTCGGCGCCGAGGCGCAGCGCCCTCGTCCGCTTGCCGTCCAGCAGGTCGGTGACGGCGATCCGGGCGGCGCCCGCGTGCCGGGCGGCGAGGAGGGTGAGCAGGCCGATGGGGCCGGCGCCGAGCACGACAACCGTGCGTCCGGTGAGGTCACCGGCCTTCGCCACGGCGTGCACCGGGGTGGACAGGGGCTCGACGAGGGCGGCCTCGATGTCGGTCATGCCGTCGGGGACGCGGTGGACGCGGTCGGCCGGGATGGTGAACAGGTCGGTCATGGCGCCGGGCGTCTGGCAGCCGAAGACCTTCAGTTCCTGGCAGATGTTGTAGCGGCCCGAGAGGCATTGCGGGCAGCGGCCGCAGTACAGGTTGGGCTCGATGAGCACCCGGTCGCCCGGTGTGAAGTCCTCGGCGCCCTTCCCTGCGGCGGCGACGACGCCTACCGCCTCATGACCGGGGCGGTAGGGCAGGTCGATGAAGGGATGGTGGCCGGCCGCCGCATGGGTGTCGGAGCCGCACACGCCGACGACCGTGGTGCGCACCAGGAGTTCGTCGTCCCCAGGCACGGGGGCGGGCACGTGCTCGATGGTGATGTCGTCGAGGGAGCGGACGAGAACGCGGCGAATCTGCTCGGTCATGGGGGGGTTCCGTTCGGTTCGGGCGTTCACGCGGAGGCGAGGCCGGGCTGGATCTGGATCTTGCGGCCGATGCCCGCCTTGAAGCGGGCGATCGCGTCCGGGAACGCCGCCAGGGGAAGGCGGTCACTGATGAAGACGCGCGGGTCGATGACACCGGTGGCGAAGAGGTCCGCGGCGCGTTCGAAGCTGTGCAGCACGGCCATGGAGCCGGTGATCGTGATCTCCTGGTTGTAGATCCGGTACGGCTCGATGGTGGCCCGGGCGGCGTAGTCGGCGACTCCGAACTGCAGGTACGTACCCCCTTTACCCACCCGGCCCAGGGCGTCCTGGATGGCTTTCGCGTTGCCGGTGGCGTCGACGACCAGATCCCAGCCGTAGGGCGGCCGGTCGAGCTCATCGGCCGACGCGGCACCGGCGGAGCAGCCCAACTGCCCTGCCGTGGCCAGGCGTTCGGCGTTGATGTCGACGACATCGACGCTCGCGGCGCCGGTGACCTTGGCGAGCTCGAGCATCATCAGGCCCATGGTTCCGGCGCCGTAGACGAGCACCCGGGAGGCGAGGCGGCTGCGCAGGACGTCGTAGCCGCGCACCGCGCAGGACAGCGGCTCGATCAGGGCCGCGTCCTCAACGTCCATGTGGTCAGGCAGTCGTATGCAGTTGGCGACGGGCGCCACGGCGTACTCGGCGGCTGCGCCCGGGTGGGTGACGCCGATGGCGGCCCAGCGGTCGCAGAGGTTGTTGTGGCCGAGGCGGCAGTAGTGGCACTCGAAGCAGTACAGCGACGGGTCTACGGCGACCTGGTCGCCGATCGCGAGTGCGGTGACCTCGCTGCCGAGGTCCACGACCTCCCCGGCGAATTCGTGGCCGGGGATGATGGGCAGCTTCGGGGCGAACTCCCCCTGGAGGATGTGCAGATCGGTGCCGCACAGCCCGGTGGCCGCGACCTCGACGACGACCTCGCGCGGGCCGGGAGCGGGGTCGTCGACCGTGGTGATCTCGACGCTGCCCGGCTGGGTGATGACGGCTGCCTTCACTTCACGGCTCCCAGGGAGAGGCCGCGGACGAGCTTGTCCTGGGCGGCGAAACCGGCGATGAGGACAGGCAGCGAGACCAGCGTGGCCGCCGCACACAGCCGGGCCAGGAACAGGCCCTCGTTGGTGATGAACCCGACCAGGAACACCGGCGCGGTGGACGCCTGGGTGGCGGTGAGGTTCACGGCGAACATGAACTCGTTCCAGCTGAAGATGAAGCAGATCAGCGAGGTGGCGGCGAGTCCGGGCATGGCGACCGGCGCGACGACCCGCCACAACACGGTGAGCAGGCCCGCGCCGTCGACCTCGGCCGCCTCCAGGATCTCCTTGGGGACCTCGGCGAGGAACGAGCGCATCATCCATACCGCGATCGGCAGGTTCATGGCGGTGTAGAGGATGACCAGCGTCCACACGTTGTCCAGCATCCCGGCGTCCTTGACGATCAGGTACACCGGCAGCAGGGCGGCGATGGCCGGGAGGAACTTGGTGGACAGGAAGAAGAACATCACGTCGGTCCACTTCTCGACCGGCTTGATGGACAGCGCGTAGGCCGCCGGTACCGCCAGGGCGAGCACGAGCAGCGTCGAAAGGATGCTGGCCATGGCCGAGTTGAGGAGGAAGGGGGTGATGTCCCGGCTGAACAGCAGCTTGTACTGGTCGAAGGTGACGGCGGCGAAGGGGGTGGGCGGGTTGGTGGCCGCGTCGGCCTCCTGGTGGAAGGAGGTGAGGACCATCCAGGCCACCGGCGCGAAGAACGCCAGCGTTGCGAGCCAGGCGACGAAGGTCCACAGCGGTGACAGGCGCGGGGAGTTGGGGTCGTCCTTGCCACGGAGGAGCTTTTTCAACCTGGCCCCTGGGGCGGCGACTGCGGCGTGGGTCATCGGGATGTCTCCTCGCGGAACAGCGACGCGATGGTGCGCAGCGCGAAGGTCGCGATGACGAACGCGCCGAGGACTACGACGACACCTGCGGCGGCTGCCTCGCCGTACTCGTACTTGCGGAACATGGTCAGGTAGATCTCGTAGGGCAGGTTGGTGGTCTGGGAACCGGGGCCGCCCTGGGTGATGGTGAAGACCGCGTCGAAGGTCTGCACGACGTAGATCGTGCCGAGCAGGACGCCCAGCTCGATGTACTGGCGCAGGTGCGGCAGCGTGATGTGGCGGAAGGTCTGCAGCGCGGAGGCTCCGTCCATGCGGGCCGCCTCCAGGACGTCGCCGGGCTGTGCCTGGAGGCCGGCCAGAAGGATCAGCATCATGAACGGGGTCCACTGCCAGACCAGCGACACCATGACGGCGGGCATCGGGTAGGAGGAGATCCAGTCGACCGTGGGGCCGTTGTCCGCTCCGAAGAACCTGTATACGGCGTTGAGGATGCCGTTGAGCAGGCCGTAGTCGGGGTTGTAGATGGCGTGCTTCCACAGCAGCGCTGCCGCGACCGGCATGACCAGGAACGGTGCGATGAGCAGGGTGCGCGCCAGCCCGCGGCCGGCGAACCGCCGGTCGAGGAGCATCGCCAGCCCGAGTCCGAGGATCACACTGATGATCACCACCGACGCGGTGAGCACGACGGTGTTGAGTACGGCCGTGCGCAGCCGCTCGTCGGTGAAGACGAACGAGAAGTTGGACAGACCGACGAAGTGCCGGTCGCCCGGCCTGAGGATGTTCCACTGGAAGGTGGAGATGATCAACGTGGCCACGAAGGGCAGCTGCGTGATGACGATGGTGAAGATCAGCGCGGGCAGCAGCGGGATGCGGCGCTTCCACTTGGCCGCCGCGCCCGAGGACTTCCGGGTACGGGAGGGAGGGGATGCTGTCTTGGGGGGTGCGGTGAGCGTGGTCATGAATGGTTCCTCTGCCGGTGAAGGCCGGGGCCGCGGGAGCGGCGCCCGGCCGACGCTGAGGCCGGCCGGGCGCTGAAGGTCACTTCTGGTAGGTCTTGGCGACGTCCTCGGCCAGCTTCTGGCCGTCGTTGAGCGCCTTGTCCACGCTGGTCTTGCCGGCGATCGCGGCGGAGATCTCCTGGGTCACCTTGGTGCCCAGGTCCTGGAACTCGGGGATGGCCACGTACTGGATGCCCACGGTCGGCCGGGGCTGGACGCCCGGGTTGGCCGGGTCGGCGCCCTCGATGGACTTCAGGGTGATGTCACCGAAAGAGGCGGCGGCCTTCTTGTACTGAGGGATCTCGTACGTGCTGGCCCGCTTGCCGGCCGGGACACGCGCCCAGCCGAGCTTCTCGCCGACGAGGTTCTCGTACTTCTTGCTGGAGGCCCACAGCATGAACTGCGAGGCGGCGTCGGCGTTCTTCGTGGTCTTGGGCATGGCCCACGACCAGGCCCACAGCCAGCCGCTGCTGTCCGTCTTGACGGTCGGCGCGTAGGCGTAGCCGACGTTGCCGGCGATCTTGCTGGAGGCGGGGTCCTCCAGTGACCCGGCCGCGCTGGTCGCGTCGTACCACATGGCGACCTTCTTCTGGCTGAGCGCGTTCAGGCACTCGGTGAACCCGGCCTGCGGGGCGCCGGCCTCACCGTGCTCGCGGACCAGGTCGACGTAGAACTTCGTGGCCTCCTTGAAGCCGCCGCTGTTGACCTGCGCCTTCCAGTCCTTGGTGAACCAGGTGCCGCCGAAGGTGTTGACCATGGACGTCAGCGGCGCACCCAGCTCGCCCCAGCCCGCCAGACCGCGCAGGCAGATGCCCTTCATGCCGGGCTCGGCGCCGTCGACCTCGGCCGCGATGTCGGCGACCTGCTGCCAGGTCGGCCGCTCGGGCACCGTGATGCCCTTCGCCTTCATGACGTCCTTGTTGTACATGAGCATCGAGGACTCGCCGTAGAACGGCAGGGCGTAGAGCTTGCCGTCCGAGCCGGTGAGCGACTGGACCATCGGCTTGAGCAGGTCGGCCTTGTCGAAGCTCTTGTCCTTGTCGGCGTAGGAGCCCAGGTCGTGCAGCCAGCCGTTCTTCTCCCAGATGGGCACCTCGTAGGCACCGATGGTGGCGACGTCGTACTGGCCGGCCTGGGTGGCGATGTCCTGGGTGACTTTGTCGCGCAGCTCGTTCTCGGGAAGGATCGTGAAGTTGACCTTGATCCCGGTGTCCTTGGTGAAGTTGTCCTTGGTCAGCTTCGCGATGTCCTCCATCTGCGGGTTGCCGACCATCAGGACGTTGATGCTCTTCCCTCCGCCCGAGGACCCGCCGGTTCCGGCTCCGGAACAGGCGGTGGCGAGCAGGGCGGTGGCGGCGGCGCCGGCTATGAGGGCGTATCTGGTCGATGCCATGTGACGGGGGGACCTCTCGTGCGGGTTCGCCGGGACCTCGACTGAGGCTCGGCGGGGAGGGCGGAGGGGTGGAGATGCGTCCCTGGGGAGTCGGGCGCGTTTCGATGGCCGAATTATTAGCAGGAGACCGCCCCGTTGTTAACACATCTTGCGAGAAAATCTCTTCGGACTTATCGTCAAGCAGCCTCTGAAGGGCTACGGGAGTCCACCGAACAGCCCAGCCCCAGCCCTCGACCTTGCCGCCGCCGTCCCCGAGGAACCCGCATGAGCGCCAGACCGGAACCCGCAGACCAGCCTGCCGTCGTCGTCGGAGACGCGCTGGTGGACCTCACCCCCGCCCGCACGGCCGATGGCGCCGCGGCCTTCCAGCCGCGCCCGGGCGGCTCCTGCCGCAACGTCGCCGCCGGTCTCGGCCGACTCCGAGTCCCCACGGCACTGCTCGCGCGCATCTCCGACGGACACTTCGGCGATCTCCTGCGCGCGCACCTCGCGGCATCCGGCACCCGGCTCACCCATGCGCTGCCTGCCGTCCGACCCCACCACTCTCGCCACCGTGCATCTGCGCGAGGACCGGTCGGCCGCCTACTCCTTCCACGCGAACGGCACCGCCGACCGCGGCCTGCGCCCTGAACACCTCGCTGCTCTCCCGGACGGCGGCGCGCTGCCCGCGGGGACGGCTCTGCAGCTCGGGTCGCTGGGTCTGCTGCTCGAACCCCTCGCCTCCACGCTCGACAACCGTTCGCCCCTGAGCATCAGCTTGGAAAGGAAGTCAGTCACATGACAAGGGTGAAACTCGCTGTCAGGTCCGCTGCCGTGCTGTCCCTCCTGGGGGTCAGCGGTTTGCTGGCAGCCCAGCCCGCCACTGCGCACCCCGGCTTCTACAGCAAGGACCGCAGCGGCTGCCACTATTCAGGCGGCGTCTCGAGCTTCGACGACCACGCGTGGACGCAGAAGGACACAGGGAGTTGCGCGGGCCACGCTTGGCTCAGGGTGCAGTACACGGACGGGTCCTACTCGGATGACCTTCACGCTGAGAAGCGAGTCGAGGTGTACGGCCCCATCCTCCGCGCCTGGCACAAGAGCCAGGCCAACGAATCGTGGGTGCTGTCTCACTACTAGCCCCGGAGACTGGATCGGCGTCCAGTCCTGCACTCGTACCGGGATCGGTCCCGACGGTCCGGTCCCGGCCGCCGAGGACGCCGAGCGCACCCTGACGGGGTGGGAGTACTACCCCACCGCCGTGGGGCACGCACTGCGCCACACTGCCGAGTTGCTCTGCGACGTCCCGCTCATCGTCACTGAGAACGGAATCGCGACCGGCGACGACATCCGCCGGATCGACTACTGCACTGGTCCGCTTGGCGAGGTCGCCGCGGCCCTGAAAGACGGCATCGACGTCCGCGGCTATCTGGCCTGGAGCGGACTGGACTACTACGAGTGGGGCTCCTACCGGCCCGCCTTCGGGCTCATTGCCGTCGGACCGGAGACCTTTGCCCGCACACCGAAGCACTCCGCCCACTGGCTGGGCAGGCTCGGCCGCACCCGGGAGCTGCCGCGCACCCGCGCCGCCTCCTGACACCACCCCAGGAGCTGGCGGCACCTGATCACCGCCGGCTCTCGTCACCATCCTGTCCTCCCCGGCACGCCCTCGTGCACCATGTACCGAGCACCGCCTGGTTCAGCGACGGCGGCGGTCCGAAGATCAGGGAGCGGTGGCATGCCCGTACCGGCTCGGCTAGGGCCCGCCCCGGAGAACCGGATCAGTCCTCCCCCGTGATCAGCCGGTCGACCGGCGCGCAGGCGTCGCAGCGCCAGAGCCTGATGGTGCCGTCTCCGTGCGTGGTGACCAGGCGCCCGTCGCCGGGCAGGAAGGCGATGCCCTCGACAGAGGTACCGAAGTCTCCGAAGGTGACCGGTTCGCCGCCGACACTTGTACGCCACAGACGGATTGTGCCGTCCTTGCCCGAGGCAGCTACCCACTCCCCGTCCGGGCTGAAAGCCACGGACCACACGAAGCCCTGATGGCCGCGGAGCACCACCGGGTTGTCGTCGCCCACCAGGTCCCAGATCCGTACGGTGCCGTCGTCGGCGGCGCTCGCCAGGCGTCGGCCGTCTGGGCTGAACACCGCCGACCACACCATTCCCCGGTGGCCGCGCAGCACCCGTAAAGGGCGGTGGCCGCCCTCGGCGCCCCAGATCCTTACCAGCCCATCATTGCTGCCGATGGCCACCCACCGCCCGTCCGGGCTGTACGCCACAGACCGGAAGTAGATCGCTTTTCCGGCGCGGCGGATCAAGGTTCGGCCGTCCGAGACGGCCGGATGGATCCGCATCGCTCCGGCTCCGGTGACCACCGCCACCTTGCCTGCGAGTACTTCCGTCATAACGCGCCCACTCCTCAATTCTTGACTGGTTCGTCCATAACGTTAAACCGTTATGGACGAACCAGTCAAGAATGGGTAGGCTGTCCCCATGGCACGACCCAGGAAGTTCGACGAGCAGCAGGTACTGGACACTGCCCGGGAGCGGTTCTGGTCGGGTGGGTACGCCGCCACGCGAATGGAAGACATTGCCGAGGCAACGGGGCTCGGCAAAGGCAGCCTGTACGGCGCGTTCGGCGGAAAGCAGGAACTGTTCCACCGCGTGTTCGACGATTACTGCGCCTGCGTCGTCGATGCGGTGAGCCGGCAGCTGGGCGGCGACGACGCCACCGCCTACGCGCGGCTGTCCGCCACGTGTACGCGGTGGCGGCGGCGACTGCCGCAGACACCGCCCACCGCGGATGTCTGTTGGCCAAGGGCGCCGCCGAGCTGGCCGAACACGACGAGACGGTGGCCAAGCGGGCGCGCGCGGCCATCGAGGCCCTGCAGGCGCTACTGGAGGGCGACATCGCAGCCTGTCAGCGCAATGGCGATATCGCCGCGGACGCGGATCCGGGAAAGCTGGCCGCGCTGGTGCTCGCCGTACTGCGCGCCATTGAAGCGCTGGGCAAGGCCGGAGCCAGCGAGGAGACGCTGACCGATATAGCCGGGACAGCCCTTGCTGTACTGCCCCGCCCCGCTCACTGAGCTTCTTCAGTCTGGCCACCGATCGGGGGGATGGCCGAGAGTGCGTGACAGGCGTCCCGAATGACCCGGTGCCCCTGATCCGCCCCCCGCTCCGCCCGGCACGCCCCCTCCGTTCCGGCGCATGCGGTGCTCCGGATCACGAGGCGTCCCGGCGGGGTGGCGCCGCTGGGCCGACGGCGCACGCCGTCGACGATCCCGGCATCCGGTAGCGGTTCCTGGCGACCAGCCGGTAGCACCCGGCCGCTAGCGGGCGCACCGGCGGCGCCGCGAGCGCACGGCCGAGGACCCTGCCCGCGCGGTTGCCCCGGGCGAGGGTGAGCGCGAGCGCCGTGGCTCCACCGGGGCGCCGGTCGCCCGGGGCGCCGTGGGCGTTGTCGACGAAGACCACCTCGCGCTGGAGGCGTTCCTCGGACAGGCCGTATCGGGAGAGGTCGACCGACTGCCAGGGCACCATCTCCACCTCGGGCGAGAAGCGCTGCCGGATCAGCGCGACGGACCTCGTGCAGAATCCGCAGTCGCCGTCGTACAGCAGCATCACGCAACCCCCGCATCGACACTCGCACCCGACGGGTGCGCCTCCAGCATGAAGTGGTGCGGCAGGCCGGGCAGCGGCACGGCCCGGCCCAGCTCCAGACCGGCGTCGGCGAAGAGGCGCCCGTACTCGGCGAGCGTCCGCTCCCTGCCGTCCGTCAGCACCATCATCTCGATATCGCTGAGCGCCATCACCTGAGCCTCCGGCAGCCCGCTGAAGTCCTTCTCCTCGGGCAGCACCAGCGTGGGCACCAGGACCCTTCCCGGCGGCTCCGCCGCGTCGCGGCAACGGCGCAGGAGCCGCACGCACGCGGCGTCGTCCCAGTTGTGCAGGATGTTCTTCAGCAGGTACGCGTCACCACCGGGCGGTACGGAGACGAAGAAGTCGCCCTCGACGAGGGTGCAGCGGTCCTCCACCCCGGCCTCGCGCAGCACCGCGGGCGCCGCCCGCAGGGCCGCCGACCGCTCCACCAGCGTGCCCCGCACGCCGGGGTGGGCCGCGAGGACAGCGGCGAGCAGCGCCCCGTCCCCGCCGCCGACATCGACGAGCTGCCGCAGGCCGCCGAAGTCGTACGCCGCCACGATCGCGGGCACCTGCGCCGCGGTCACCGGCGCCATGGCGCCGTGCATGATGTCCGCCAACCCGCCGTCGTATTCGAGCGCGTCGAACAGCCCGACACCGTTTGCGCATTCAAAGGCGGGCTTCCCGGTCCGTACGGCATCCTCCAGCGCGCCGTAGGCACGCCAGACGGACGGGGCGCCGTAGAGGGCGGTCAGCCGCCGCACCGCCTCGCCGTCGCCGAGCGCCCGGCCGAGCGGGGCCAACTCGAAGCGGCCATCGTCGCGGACGGCGAACAGGCCGAGCGACGCGGCGGCCCGCAGCAGCCGGCGGAGGGCGCGGGCATCGGTACCGGTGGAGCGGGCCAGGTCCTCGGCGGACTTGACCGTTCCGTCGAAGGCATCGAGCACGCCCAGACGGGCGACCGTGCCGCTGACCTGGGACAGCGCGAAGCCGAACACCAGCGATGCGGTCGCCGCGCGCAGAGCGGGCTCGTTCCCGGGATCAGGCCCAGGCCCCGGATCCGGCTGTGGACTCGGATCGCGACCCACATCCGGATCTGTCGACTCTGTTACCTCGGCCATGTCGGTCATCTTTCGACTCCCTGAGTGACGACCCAGGAAGGCTAGGCGTGAAGAGCATCGCCGCGCCTCCTGCGATCACAGGATGATCCGGCCCCCAAGAAGAGCGGAGCTGAGGATTGACAACCGCTGGGAGGCGGGACTGCGGCCCGGCTACCGCCGCCAGTGAGAGAGCGTCAATTACCCCTCGCCGCACCCGATGTCAATCCTTGGTTGGCGGCTCTTTCCGGTCCCACAACGGTCAGATCGGACGACGCCACGCGGCGTGCTGTGGGGCCAGTCTCGTGGCAACCCGAACGAAAGGGAGTCCACCATGACTCTGATCCAGTCCGTCCAGGAATCCCCGATCGCGCAGTGGGCGCACGAGAACGCCACCGCGCACGACACCCACTACATCGCCCCTCAGGACAAGACCATCCCGGTCCTGTTCACCCCGCTGGTGGCGCTGACGGTCGCAGGCGCCGCCGGATGCGCCATCGGCGCCGGGACCGGTTTCGCCCAGGCCCTGGGCTTCCACGACCAGGACGCTTCCATGCCCACCTCGGGCACGGCTGCCGGCCTCTCCGTGGACGCGCTGACCAGCCGGCACCCGGGCATGGCCTGACGCTGCGATGATCTCCGGCGCTCCCAGACCGGACGAGGATCCTCCGGGAGCGCTGGAGCGCGCGGGTCGTCCCCTTATCTCTCCAGAGAAACATTCCGCCTCAAAGCGCCACAAGGGCTCTCCCGAAGGGAAACTGCGCATGGAACGGCCGGCTGCCTCACCCGCCACCTTCGTACGTGGCCTCGTCGACCAGGTCTGCGGCGGCCAGGACGACATCGACACCGTGCTCCGCAAGGTCGAGATGTTCACGTCGGTAGGCGCGGCGATCGGGTCACTCGAACAACTGACGGTGCCCCACAACTACTCCGACAAGGGCCTGTTCGGCTGGCCGGTGATGCGCCTGCGCTCACCGATGTGGTGGCGGCGGCTCGGCCAGGAGCGCCTCGACAAGATCTTCGGCTACCCGAACGTCCTCGGGGTGGTGGGGGCACGGGCTCTCGCCGGCGTCGGCCTTGTGCTGCCGGGAGCGAGCCGCGCTCAGCGCGGCGCGTATGCGTCCACGATGTGCGTCACCGCGCACGGGCTGCACACCCGCATGGGCGGGTACGGGCTCGACGGTTCCGACCACCTGGCGTTCGTCAGCTACGCCGTATCCGCCCTGGAGAAGATGTTCGGCGGCGATGAACGAGCCCGCGAGACCCTCGTGCGATTCCTCGCCGCCCAGGTGTGCGTGGCCTACTTCACCTCCGGGGCAGCGAAGTTGATCTCCCCGGTCTGGCGTGACGGTACCGCCATCCCGGACATCTTCCGCACCAACATGTTCGGCGACCTCAAGTTCTACGAGGCCGTCCGCGACCGCCCGTGGCTGGCCAAGACGGTCGCCTGGACGACGATCCTCGGGGAGATGGCGTTCCCGCTGGTGCTGGTGGCCCCGAGGCCGATAGCGCGCGGAATCCTCGCCTCCGGCGCCGTGTTCCACCTCAGCAACGCGCACTTCATGGGGCTCAACCGCTTCGTCTGGTCGTACTGCTCCACCTACCCCGCACTTCAGCACGTCGCGCGAAACCTGGGGAAGACGCCCCCGGCGCGCACGAGCGCCGCCCCGGCGTCCGCCGCCAAGGCGCTGCCCACCGCGGCGGAGGCGGCCGGGGACGTGGCGGGCCTGCTGCGCAAGGCCGCCTCGAAACGCTCGGTCGTGGCGGCGGGGGCCGGGATCGTCGTCGCGGCGGGCGCCGCGTACTACGCGACGGCCAAGCGGCGGCAGCGGCTGCGCCGTTCGGCGCCCGGCGAGCTGATCCGTGTACGGGGCCGGGACACGCACGTGCTGACCAGCGGCCCGAAGGGCAACGGACCGACCGTCGTGTTCGAGAACGGCCTGGCCTCGCCGTCCACGGAGTGGGGCTGGGTGCTCAACAGCCTCGGGCCGGACACACCGTACCTGGCCTATGACCGTTCCGGCACCGGCTGGAGCGCCACCGCCCGTGAGCCCCAGGACGCCCAGGCGGTGAGCGAGCATCTGCTCGCGCTCCTCACCGAGCTCGGGCTGAAGCCACCGTACGTCCTGGTCGGTCATTCGATCGGTGGGCTGCTCATCCGCTCCTTCGCCCGGCGCAACCCGGAGCTGACCGGCGGTCTGGTGTTCCTCGACGCCACGCACCCGGAGCAGTTCCGCCGCTCGCTGCACCAGCGGGAGTCCCTGCCCTGGATTAAGCAGCGGATGATCGCCGCCCGCCTCCAGGCCTCGGTCGGGCTGCTGCCCGGCGCCCGCAGCGCCGACAAGATGGGGATCCTGCCCGGCGAGCTGGTGCCGGCGACGCGGGCCTGCATGGCGCAGCCCCGCATCTGGGGGACCGCGAGCCGGGAACTGAACCAGATGCAGCGGTCCTGGTCCGCGGACGCCGCGCTGCTTCCGCGGTCGCCCTCCACCCCCGTCGCCGTGCTGACGGCGGGCGAGACGGCGCACAATGACCCCGTCCACCTCGAGCTCCAGCAGGAACTCGCCCAGCTGTCGGACGTCTCGCGCCACGACGTGGTGGACCAGGCCGGTCACGACACGGTCGTCCTGTCGAAGCCGCACACGGGCCGCGTCGTCGCGTCGATCGAATGGGCATCTGCCCACCTCAGTGCGGCCGCCCATGCGTGACACGCCCCGGGCAGACCATCCCGAACGTTCCGCCTCGACGACTCCCGCAAGGAGGCCCTGTCGCCCATGAGCCAGACAGCATCGACCGCCGTCGCGCGGCTTCCGCGCTCCCTCGTCCGCTACGGCCTGTACGGGGTGCTCACGTCGTGGCTGGGGCTCACCGTCGCGAAGCAGTTCCGGAAGACACCGCAGTTCATGATCAAGATCGACCCGATCAACACCGCGGTTCCCGTCACCACGTTCTTCGCGCCCAACCCCGGCAAGACCGATATCCACCTCCTGACGCGCGAGAAGCTCGACGACGGCAGCATGACCCAGTGGTCGGAGCATCCGCTCATCTCGCCGCGGTCGCTGCGCCACATGCTGTGGCACCCGGGGCGGCGGGTCGAGAAGCTGCTCCCCGACGCGGTCGCCGAACTCGCCCAGGTCGTGCTGGAGGAGAAGCGGATCGAATACATCCAGCTCACCATCCCGTATCTCTCGATGCTGAACTTCGTCACGCATCAGTGCCGGCACCCGGCGGACGCACGGCAGGTGCAGTTCCTCATCGTGGAGTCCCCCGGTCACGCGAAGGGCGACGACCCGCGCACTCTCTTCGCGTCCCAGTTCCACGAACTGCCCGTCCGGATCTGACGTTTCCTCAGTTCGCGGTGTGGCGGGTGCCCTGCACCCGCAACACCGCGATCGCGTTTTCCCGGGAATGTCATGGTTCGGATATGGCGTGCGTCATCGCGGCCACCGACGCCGGATTCCTGGTGGCCCTGTGGTGCCAGGTGAACGGAATGCTCCGACCATCGCATCCGTCGCCATTGCTGAGAGCTCGGGGATCGTTGAGGAAAGGTCTTCGTGCCCGCTCCGGTCTTCCCCGAAGCAAAGAACCGGGGGTTCCCACGAGTCGGCGCTGATAGCACTGAGCGATATCGGGATGACGGTCTTCGCGGCGGCGCACCTCGCCCTCGGCGCGGCTGTGCCACTGCCGGCTCACCGACCCCCGGCCTCGAATTGCCACGGCCGGTCGCCTCTCATCGCTTTTCCGCTTTCGTCGCTTCACATCGTTTCGTCGTTCCTCAGACGAGAAAGAGTGGGTTTGGTTCGTAGGTCCGCGATGTGATGCCCGAAAGGGCACGGGCCGAGGGTCGCAAGGGCATGCGTCAGGGGCGGCAAGGGCGCGGAGTGACGCGTTTGTGTTGACCGGGGGAAATACGGGAAGCGGCGCGGGGAGCGAGATCATGTCTGCCGCGCCCGGGCCGCCCTCGCGGAAGCGGGCTTATTCGGTCAAGAATTTCGCTTGTTCGGTCATCTCCATGGCGTGCGACTGGCTGTACAACGGACGTGGGAGCTCGAGTTGGGGAAGGTCCCCGGGGGGGGAACAGAGCCCGCGGTAGTCGTTGTGCTGTGGATCGGGCCCCGAGAAGCGAGGTGGTCGGAGCGTGTTGTCCGTAGGGTTGGTCACGAACGACAGCAAACATGTGTCCTATCTCCTGGGACTGGCGCTCGACCGGTTCCAGATCGACATCGTGGTGCGCGGTGGGACCGTGGCGGACGCGGTGACGAGGCTCGAATCGGCCAGCGTCGACATCTGGCTCGCCCGGATGGCGGGCAAGGAAGCCGAGCAATGGCGGACGCTGCTCCCGGGCCGCGACGAACCGTCCCAGCCGGGCCCGCTCGTCGCGGTGTGCGAGGGTACGGAGCCGCAGGTGGCGGATGCCCTGGCGAACGGCGCGTCCGCTGTCGTCCTGCCCGACGACAGCGTCTTCGACACGGCGGCCGCGATGCATGCCGCGGCCTCCTGCGACCTGTTCATCTCTCCACGGGTGCTGCGGCGCATGGACCGTCGTCTGGCGGACGTCCTGACGGCCGGATTACCGCGTACTGACCTCATCACCGAGCGGGAGGAGTGCATCCTCACGCTGATGTCCGAGGGGATGTCCAACGCGGCGATCGGCAGCTCACTGCACATCAGCCCGGCCACGGTGGCCACACACGTCGGCAACATCCTGCGCAAACTCGAGGCGAGAAACCGGACCGAGGCGGTCACCACCGCGCTGGAACTGTCCCTGATCACACGCCCGGCCCGCCGGCACGCGCTCGCTTCGAGGTGAACACGCTGCTCTGCGAATCAGGCCGCGGGTTCCGCTCGCGTCCATCACCTTGTGGGCGCTCGCCCTGGCCTACGGCCGAGGGGCGCGGCTGGACCCCGGAGGAAAGCCCACGACCATGGTCGGCGGTGTACGCCCCACGGTCGGGAGGTCGCCGAGCACCTCATCAACCACGTCGCGGTCCTGCTGGACCTGAGTACGGCGGACACCGATATCGCCAAGCGCATCCTCGACTTCTCCAGCGGAGTCGTGGAGCACACCTGCGAAGCCTGCGGTGAGCCCGGCCGTATCCGCCTGCGCGGCGACGGGCCGCGGGTATGGATGCAGGCCGGCTGCGGCAACTGCCGCGTCCCCGCCTGATTCGCCGAGTGGCGGGCCGGCGGCTCGTGTCCCTCGACCCGAACGTGCGGCCGTGCCTGGTCACCGGCCGCGCGGCCTGTCTCCGGCGGTTCGCCGAGTGGGTGGCGTTCGCCGACGTGGTGAAGGCGAGCGATGAGGACCTGGCCGCATGCGAACCCGTACGCATGAGTGGCCGGGCGCGGCGACGTGATAGGCGCGTTCGCGGCGTGGCGCGCGCAGCCGAGGCCCTAAGGAGTCGAGCACATCTTCCGATTCGCGGTGCACTGCGCCACCTTGCCAGAACGGCAAGATGCCGTGCCGGATCATGGCAAGCCGGGCAAGACTTCAGCCGCGTGCCCCGACAGAAGGAGCCCCGATGAACATCACCAACGCGGTCACGTTCTGGGACGGCGTCTACGCGGCCCGACCGGCAGCCACCGATCCGCGGCCGAACGTGCGACTCACCGAGACGGTCGCGGGCCTGCCGCCCGGCGATGTGCTGGACCTTGGATGCGGCGCGGGTGGCGACGCGCTGTGGCTCGCCCGCCAGGGGTGGCACGTCACCGCCGTCGACGTCTCGTCCGTGGCGATCGAGCGCCTCACCGACCTTGCCGCCTCGCACGGCCTGGACGACCGGATCGTTGCCGAGCGGCACGACCTGCGCGAGTCCTTCCCGCACGGCGCGTTCGACCTTATCTGCGCCCACTACCTGCACACTCCCCTCGACCTGGACAGGGCGACCGTCCTGCGTGCGGCCGCGCACGCTCTGCGGCCGGGCGGGCGGCTGCTGGTCGTCGACCATGGATCGACCGCTCCGTGGTCGTGGAACCAGGATCCCGACGTCCGCTACCCGACCCCGCAGGAGGTCGCCGCGGACAGCGCCCTGGACCCGGCGACGTGGACGGTCGAGCGGGCCGCCGCGCCCCGCCGGATCGCGACCGGCCCAGATGGGCGCACCGCCGAGGTCACCGACCACGTCTTGATCATCCGCCGCACCGCTTGAACCGGTGCGGCTCCCGCGAGGAGTCACCATGTCCACCGCCCCCCGCCACAAACGCCGCGGCGACACCCCGCCGCCCCGCACCGGAAGCAGCGAGATCGAGGTTCTGCGCGGCTTCCTCGACTACCTTCGCAACTCGATCTCTGCGAAGGTCGAGGGCGCCCCTGCACCGCAGGCCCGAACTGCCGGAGTGCCGTCGGGCACGAACCTGCTCGGCCTGCTCAACCACCTCACCTTCGTCGAGCGATCAACGTTCCTCGGGGACCGTGTCACCGACTGGCAGGCGACCTTCCACGCCGCACCTGCGGACAGCGTGGCCGATGTCGTCGCCCGCTACCGGAAGTCGGTCGTACAGGCGAACGAAGTACTCGACGGGTGTACCGACCTCGGCGCACCGGTACCCCGCCCTCGGCCGAATGGCCCCGCTCCCAGCGTCCGCTGGGCACTCACCCACATGATCGAGGAGACCGGCCGCCACGCCGGCCATGCAGATATCCTCCGCGAACTGATCGACGGCGCGACCGGACGCTGACTTCACCATCCTCCCCAGGACGGGAACACGCATGATCCCGTGCCATGGCTCTGACCGCGGCCTCCGCCGGGTCCTCGCACTCGGCCGCCGCGCGCCCGGCGCGGTGCACTGGGTTACGGGCGGGGTTGAGTGAACAGGCTGGGTTCGACTCGGCGAGGACCCCGTGGCTGACCAGGCGTTTGAGCTTGGAATGGATGTCTTCGGCGTTTTCGGCACGATCGGCAGGTCGACGGCGAGGCACAAGTCGCGGGCCCGCAGTGGGGCGCCACCTTCGGCGAAGGCGGTCATGATCTGCTGGTAAGCGGGTTGCTCCGGCAACTCGGGCGCCGGCTGGGGCGGCGGTTCGTGGTCGGGTTCGTCGCCGATGGGCGAGAGAATGTCGACCGAGGCGAGCAGGCCCTCCCGTTCCCAACCGGCAGCGGCGCCACGGTGTGGACCAACAGCAGCGGCGGCAACGGCGCCTGGCGGCAGGTCACCCCGCCGGTAGCTCCGCCACCTCGGGCGACGCCGCTGACGGCCGTCCCCTCAGAGGGGGCAGCCGTCAGCCGCGTATGGCACGCCGCATGGTCGGGCAGGACTCTCTGACGGTCTCCGGAGCCGTCACGTTTCCGCCTCCACGCGGACCGGAGCGCCGTCCGGCAGGTCGAGCCGGATCATGGTCGTCTCCGTGGTCATGGTCGTGGCCTTGGCCGTCACCGGAACGCCATTGACCCGTGCTCCACGGCTGAAGCGTGCGGGCAGACGCAGTCGTCCGGGCACGGTGCCCGGTCCCTGTCGCAGGACGTGTATCTCCAGCCGGTCCTCCCCCGCGCGGACATCGAGGCCGATCCGACCGAAGCGGGTGGGTGTGCCCTCGACGCGGATCTCGGCACCCGGACGGAACCAGTGCGCGGGCGCCCCGGGCAACAGGTCGAGGCCCGCGCCACGTTCGAAGGCCAACAGGTGGCGCACCAGGCGGACGAACTCGGCCGACGCCCAGTTGTGGGGCATGTCCCCGCAGATCTGGAGGTGCCCGCTGCCGGTCAGCGGCTGCTCCTCGCGCCAGACGCGGGTCGGGGAGGCATGGTTGGCGAAGGCGTAGAGGTAGTCGGCCGCCTTATCGGGGCGGCCCGCGTACAGCCAGGCATGGGCGGCGAAGGACGCCTGGTACGTCCACACCGCCCGGTAGGGCAGCCAGCCGGTGGTGGCCGGGATGCCCTGCTCGTCGTCGCGGGCCTCGTACAGGCCGAGCAGGTCGCGCACCACTTCGTCGTCGGCGGTGAAGACCTCGCCGGGCCAGATGGCGTGGCACAGCGCCCAGGTCGCGGTCTCCGGCCGGATGCGCCGCCAGACCGGCACCTGACCGTCCGGGAGATGCGGTACGAACTGGTGCTCGCCGCTGCCCGGCAGGTTCATCGGGAGATACCGGAGGCCATCCTCGGTGGTGCGCCGCTGGACCTTGGCGGACCGCTGGAAGGCGCCGAGCAGGCTCTCGAAGAGGTCTCCGAAGCGTTCGGCATCGGCGCTCTCGTCGAGCATCCGGGCGCCGGCGACCGCGTACCTGAGGCCGGTCAGGATCCACATCGTGGTGGTGTATTCGGCGCGGCTGCCGCCGAGTCCGCCGTCCCCGAACGCCTCGGGCAGCAGGCCGCGGAGTGGGTGTTCGGCGGGCAACTCGGCTGCCTGATCGCGTAGTTCGGCGATGTGGGCCACGGCCGCGCGGACGGTGGGCCAGCGACGACGCAACTCCTCGGCCGCACCGGTCAGTTCGGCCTGGCGGACGAGTGTGGCGATGGCGATGCCCGTCTCCTTGACGTACGGCTCACTGTCCAGCTGCACGATGGAGCCGTTCGGCCTGACGCGCCGCATCAGCACCTCGAGGCCCGCATCCGCCGTGTCGTCCAGGCCCAGATAGCGCGCCGCCTCCAGCAGGAAGTGGCCGTCGACCAGCCACAGGCCCCGGTAGATCGTCGGGCCGACGTGCAGCACCGGCAGGTCCTGCTCGATCTCGCGGGCCTGGAGCATGTTGCGGGCGCAGGCGGTGAGCATGTCCTGCACGGCGGGGTCCGGCACGCTCAACGGCAGCCTTTGGACGTCGAGTTGATCCCAGTAACGGCGCTCCGCCCGCAGCGCGGCGTACGCCTGGTCGAGTTCCAGGTCGCCCTCGGTCAGCGGGACGACGACCGCCCCGCTCACACTCTCGCCGCCCCGCAACAGCACCGGCTCGGTGACCAGACCGGCGGCCGGACCGAAGCCCCGGGCTGAGCCGCCGACGAGCGGATGCCCGCAGGAGCGCAGGCGCCAGGCGTCCGGAGGAGCTGCGTCGACAGTCGGCAGTCCGTCCGTCCAGTCGGGAGTGGCGGGCGACTTGTCCACGGGTACGGCGTACACCTCGCGGCGGGAGCCGGCACTCGCGAGTGTCTCCCCCCGCAGATGCGCGTCGATGCGCAGACCGGTGAGGATCTCGTCCGCCCCGGGCGCCGTCCTGACGGTCCACAGGACGATGTCGTACCGGGCCGACCCCTCGTAGTGGGCGAAGGCGGTCAGTTCGAGCGTCTGGTTCGGGTACGCGACGACCGTGCGGACGATGGCGCGCCGGGCGCTCTCGGTCTCCTGACTGATCCGGACCGGGCGGTGCGTGGTCTGCGCGGAGAACTCCACCGTCCGCTCGAAGGACCAGGCGTCGAAGCCGCTCGCGTGGAAGCCGTAGAGGAGGGCGCCGTCCTCTCGTACGAGACTCTTGTGCGCGTCGTCCGGCCGGCACAGCAGTGTCCAGGAGGAGGCGGGCGCGTGCCTGAAGTCGATGGTGGGGCTGGTCATTTGATGATGGGTCACTTCACGGCTCCGGCGGTCAGGCCCGACACGATGCGCCGCTGTGCGAACAGCACGAGCAGGACGACAGGCAGAGTGATGAGGACGACGGCCGCGTCGATGCGGTTGTAGAAGACCTGGAACTGGCTCTGTCCGAGGTTCACGATGGCCAGCGGCGCGGTGAACTGTTCCGGGGTCTGCAGGAAGGACTGGGCGAACGCGAAGTCGTTCCAGGCGAGGATGAAGGAGATGATCGCGGAGGTGAAGACCGCGGGCATCGCCACCGGGACCACGATCCGCCACAGCACCTGCAGGCGGCTGGCTCCGTCGACCATGGCCGCCTCCTCCAGGCTGCGCGGCACCTGGTCGAAGAAGCTCTTCAGCAGCCAGGTCGCGATCGGCAGCGTGTAGACCATGTACGCGAGGACCAGTCCGCCCGGTGAGTCCAGCAGGCCGAGGTTGCGGTAGACGAGGAAGAGCGGGCCGACCATGGCCAGCACCGGGAAGAACCCGGCGAACAGTACGAAGCCGAGGACGAGGCCCGCGCCGCGTACCCGCAGCCGGGACAGCGCGTAACCGGCCAGCGTCGCGCACACCACCGACAGCGCGGTGCTGACCAGGCAGATGAGCAGGCTGTTGAGGAGCGGGCGCAGGAAGTTCTGGTCGGAGAGGTTGTCGCCGTAGCTGGCAAAGGTGAGGTCCTTGGGCAGGAAGCCGGTGACTCCCTCGGAGAACTCCTGCGAACTCATCAGCGAGGTCCGCAGGATCCACAGGAACGGGAACAGCGAGACCGCGACGATGACCGTCACGAGCAGGCCGAACCCCATACGCCGCCAGGCCGCGGCCCTGCGGCGTCGCTCGCGCGCGGACCTCCGGGCGTGGTGCTGCTTCGCCGTCGGCACCGGGGCGGGGCGCCGGGCCACGTCGAGTTGTCCGGTCATCGGGCCGCCTCCCGGCTGCTGTCGGTCCTGTCGCCGCCGTCGGTGCGGAAGATCCGGACGTATCCGGCCGCGACGAGCAGCGACAGCACGACGAGTACGACGGAGACGGCGCCCCCCGTGCCGAAGTCGGTCTCCACGAGGAACTCGCGCCAGTTGATGTAGGAGAGGGTCTCGGTCGTGTTGCCGGGACCGCCGCCGGTGAGGATGAAGACGACGTCGAAGACCAGCAGCGCGGAGAGCGTACGGAAGATCAGCGCCACCAGCAGGGCCGGCTTGAGCAGGGGGAGCGTGACGCGCCAGAAGGCCTGCCAGGCGCTCGCGCCGTCGATCCGGGCCGCCTCGTAGAGCTCGTCCGGGATCACCTGGAGCCCGGCGAGCAGGATGATGGCCACGAACGGCACGGTCTTCCATGCGTCGGTGACGCCGATCGCCACCCACGCCGTCCACTCGCCGCCGAGCCAGTTGGTGTCGGCGCCGGGCAGATGCAGGGCGCTGAGCGCCTGGTTCACGAAGCCCGTCTGCGGGTCGAGCATCGTCTTCCAGGACGTGGCCCCCACCACCGTGGGGACGGCCCACGGCACCAGGACGGCGGCGCGCACCCAGCCGCGGCCGCGGAAGGGGCGGTGCAGTACGAGGGCCACGACGAGCCCGGCGATCATCTGCGTGAAGACCGACACCGCGGTGTATACGAGGGTCCGCACGAGCGCCTGCCGGAACGCCGGGTCGGCGAACACTTCGCGGTAGTTGCCGAGTCCGGCGAAACCGTCCGCGGTGGGATCGGCCAGCTCGACGTGGCGCACCGAGTTCCACAGGTTGTAGGCGAGCGGGAACGCCGTGACCGCGAGCAGGATCACAAGGGTCGGTGCCAGCAGCAGCCAGCCAAGCCGCCGGTCCGCCGCCGCGGCGCGTGCCCACCGCGGCGGCCGCTCTGCCACATGGGTGGCGCTAGCCATTGGCCGCGTCCCGAACCTTGGGAGCCGCGTCGGACAGTGCCTTGTCCGGTGCGGTAAGGCCGGACACGACGGAGGACAGCATGGTCTGCAACTGGTCAGAGACCTTGGGGTAGTTGGGCGACACGGGCCGCTGGACGGCGACCTTGGCCACCTTCTCGACCTCCTTGAGGTACGGCGCGTCCTTGAAGAGTTCGGCGTTGTACGCGGCCGACACGGACGGCGGGTTGCCGGCCGCCAGTGCCCGGGTGATCTGGACGTCCTTGCTGGTGAGGTACTCGATCAGCTTCCACGCGGCCGTGGTGTGCTTGCTCCTGGCGTTGACCGCGAGCATCTCGGCGCCGAGCGTGGCGCCCTTGCCCGCGAAGGCCATGAAGCCGACCTTGCCCTCGGTGGGCGTGCCCTTGGCGGTGGAGAAGACGAACGGCCAGTTGATCGCGAACGCCGCCTGGCCGGAGTTGAAGGCCTGCTGGACCTCGCCCTCCTTCCAGCCGGTGACCGCGCTCGGCGCGATCTTGTACTTGCGGATCAAGTCGTCCATGAACTGGATGGCCTGCTGGTTCTGCGGGGTGTCGAGGTTCTCGGGGTCGAGCTTGCCGCCGAAGCCGCCGGCCATCGCCATGAACGCGGTGATCACGCCTTCGTACTTGGCGCCCTCGAAGGCCAGTCCGTATTTGAGCTTCGGGTCGTCCTTCAACGCCTGACGGGCGGCGGTGACGAGTTCGTCAGGGGTCGTCGGAGGCGTTTTGACCAGGTCCGTGCGGTAGAAGAGCCCCTCGGTGTTGACGAACCAGGGCACCGCATATGTCTTGCCCTCGTACTCGCCCGCGGACAGCGACGTGGGCATGAAGCGGGAGGTGTCGGCCTTCACCTTCGCCAGGTCCAGCAGCCAGCCGGATTTGGCGAAGGCGGGGGCGTAGATGCCGTCCAGCTTGAAGACGTCAGGGGATCCGGAGCCGGCGACGAGCCGCTGCTGGATCTGCTGCTGGTACTGCGTGGCGTCGGTGGAAAGCACCTGCACGTTGACCTTGATCTTGGGGTTCGCCTTCTCGAACGCCTTGATCGCGGCTTCCGTGGCCTTGCCCTCGGGCCCCAGGCCGGTGAGGGCCACAGTGATCGTCTCCGTGCCGTCGGAGCTCGTCGTGCCGCTTCCGCCACCGCAGGCGGCGATGAGGGAGACCGAAGCCGCAAGCGCAACTGCCGCTAGGCGTCGGCGTGGTGTCCGCCCTGACGAAGTGGAGGCTCTCATGTCGTCCCACGACCTTTCTCGGAGCGCGGCGCATTGTCGTCCCTTGAGCGAGTCTGCGGTCTAACTGGTCTGACCGGACTGCCCGCGGGCCACACCTTCCCATCGGGGTCAGGGGCCGTCAAGGCGCGGTGCGGAACATATTTGGCGGTGCGAGAGACCGGCTCCGGAGCACTCTGAGACCGTAAGGAGGCCGATTTCGGCTCTGACCTGTTGGTCTTACCGGTCTATCCTGTTCGGGAACACCGCCCCGGAGAGGAACTGGACACCATGGCATCCGACTTCACGGCGAAGGCTCCCGCTCCGCCGCTGTATCCCAACCAGGACGCCGTGCTCGGCCAGCTGGAGCGCAGGATCCTGACCGGGACGCTGAAGGTCGGCGACCGGCTGCCGTCCGAGCGGAGTCTGTGCACCGAGTACAACGTCAGTCGGCCGGTGATCCGGGAGGTGCTGCGAGGCCTGCAGGAGCGGGGCTATATCGAGATCCACCCGGGGCGCGGCTCGTTCGTACGGGCCGTGGGGGCGAGCGACCTGGCCCGGCCGCTGGCCCGCATGGCACAGCGCGCCGGGGTCACGCCGAGGGATCTGGTCACCGCGCGCACGATGCTGGAGTGCGAGGCGGCGGCGATGGCCGCGTCACGCGGCAGCGATGAGCAGATCGATCTCGTACGGCAGGCACTGGAGGCCCATCAGGGGGCCCGCGATCTGAACTCGCTGGCCCGCACCGACCTCGCCTTCCACGAGGCGGTGGCCAACGCCACCGGCAACCCGGTGATCGCCGTGATGTTCGGTTCCATCCGGACCCTGGTCTACGGGCTCATGCTGCGCAGTCTGAGCGACCGGGCGGTCCTGGAGGCGGGTGACCCCATGCACCAGACGATCTACGAGGGCATCGCACGCCGGGACGCCGAGGCGGCGCGAGCGGCTATGGCGGAGCATCTGCGGCTGGCGCTCGACCTCTATGGGACGGACCTGGACACGCCGCTGGACGATGTGCTGGCGCGGCGGGGCATCCAAGTGGCGCGGCTGGACGACGAGTTGGCGGGCCTGCGCTGAACCCGTCCAGCGCTGGAGGGCGAGCGGGAGTCCGAGGGCTCGCCGGTCACCCGCCCGCAGTCGACCGGGACGTCCGGCGCGTGGTGCCCGCGGCCTCCAGGTGTTCCGTACGCAACGCGACTCCCAGCCCGGGCGCGGTCGTCGGCGCCACCCACCCGTCGACCGGCACGGGCAGCCCTTCGGCCATCAGCCCGTACCAACTGTGGTGGAAGGCGCGTACGGTCTCGGCGATCAGTCCGTTCGGCTGGCTCGCGATGAACTGGACGGTGGTGGCGAACGACACCGGCCCGGTGCAGTCGTGCGGCGCGACGGCCACGCCGTACGTGTCGGCGAGCGCGGCCACCTTCCGCGCCTCGGTCAGCCCGCCCGTCCAGCTGATGTCGATGAGGGCCACGTCGATCGCCCCGCTCTCCAGCAGCGGCTTGAACGCCCGACGGCCGGCAAGGGTCTCCCCTGTCGCGATCGGCACCGAGGTACGCGCGCGCAGGCTGCGGTAGCCGTCGATGCCGTCGGGCCGCAGCGGATCCTCCACCCAGAACGGCTCGATGTCCTCCAGCGCGGTCAGGATCTCGACGGCGGCCTTCACCGACCACAGTCCGTGCAGCTCTACGAGGATGTCCATGCGGTCCCCCGCGGCGCCCCGGATCTCCTCGAGCACCTTCATGCCCTGCCGGATGTCCGCGGGTGAGACGTGCAGCCCGCCGGTCCGCTCGGCGGCGGAGTCGAAGGGCCAGACCTTCATCGCCGTGATCCCCTCGTCCAGCAGGGAGCGGGTCAGCTCTCCGGGACGGTGCAGGAACGCTTCCAGGTCCTCGTAGCGGTCGGACTCCTCGGGCAGCCCCCAGTTGGCCGAGGACTGGCGCCCCTCGTCGCGGATGTAGCCGGTGCCCGCGCAGGTGTTGTAGACCCGCAGCGACTCCTGGGCCGGACCGCCGAGGAGCGCCGTGACCGGCAGCCCCGCGCGCTTGCCGAGCAGGTCCCAGAGCGCGATGTCCACCGCCCCGTTGCCGCGCGTCTCCGCCCCCGAGCCGCCGAAGCCGACGTAGGGCGCAAGCAGCCCGGCCACCCGTTCGGGAGCCGGATCCTCGAGGCCGAGCAGCACCGGAGCGACCGACTCATGGAGGTACGCCTCGACGGCCTCCGCTCCCCAGAAGGTCTCGCCCAGTCCGTGCAACTCGTCGGACGTGTGGACGAGGACCTGGCAGACGTTGGGCTGGACTTCCGACCGCACGGTCTCCAGGGCGGTGATGCGCATGATCGTCCTCCATCTGGTCATGCCGGTCTTACCAGTCAGCCTGGAGCCTGACCGAGACTTCGCGCCGCGTCAAGCTCGCCTTCCGATTGCGAGAACCCCTCAGGCACCTCTTGACACAGGACAGGCGGGACGGGAGAAAGGAGATCGAGCGGTCAGACCAGTAAGACCGAAGAGAGGACACCGATGTGCCCCAGGATCTTGTCGGCCGACGCGTGGCCGTCACCGGCGGTGTCGGCGACATCGGCCTCGCGATCGGGTATGAACTCGCCTCCCGGGGCGCCGACGTCGTACTGATCGACATCGTCGACGAGGCGGAGGCTTCCGCTCGTATCGCGGGCGTGGGTCCGGTGCCGGGCACCCTGCGCCACGACCTCGCGGACACCACGGACCCGGACGCCGTCACCGCGGCGCTGGCGCGCGTCGACGGTCTGGACACGGCGATCGGCAACGCGGGCATCGTCCGCTCCTCCCCCTTCCTCAAAATCACGCCTGAGGACTGGCGGGCCCAGCTGGACGTCAACCTCACCGGGGTCTTCCATCTGACCCAGGCGGCAGCCCGTCAGATGGTCGCCGCCGGCACCGAAGGCCGCATCATTCTCACCGGCTCCTGGATCGGCTCCGTACCGTGGCCCGAAACCACGGCGTACTCCGTCTCCAAGGCCGGTCTCGAGATGCTCGCCCGCTCCGCCGCACTTGAACTGGCCCCGCACCGCATCCGCGTCAACGTCCTCGCGCCCGGGATCGTCAACGCCGGTCTGGCCGCTCGCCAGTACCGGGAGGAACCGCAGTACCGCGAACGCGTCGACCGGGCGATCCCCCTGGGCGACATGCAGACCACGCGACAGGTCGCCCAGGTCGCGGGATTCCTGTGTTCTCCAGCAGCCGACTACATCACCGGCACCGTGCTGTCGGCCGACGGCGGATGCTCGCTCGTGGCCGGCGGCTGACCGGCTCAGGGAGTGTGCCGGAAGTCCCGTCTTCCGGGCGGCCGGCGGGACTTCCGGCAGACGCTCCGGCACCGCCGCGCCCGCTGCCCCCTTCCCGTGGAACCAGGTACCTCATGCCTCCCACCAATCCCGGCCCCTCTGTGCCGAGCCCGTCGGTCGTATGCGTCGGAGAGTCGATGGCGGTGCTTGTCGCCGACGGCCCCGGCCCGCTGCGCAGCGACTCGGCTCTGCGCCTCACCTTCGGTGGCGCCGAATCCAACACAGCGATGACGCTCGCCACGCTGGGCCACTCCACCGCGTGGATCAGTCGCGTCGGGGCGGACGACCTCGGCCGCTCACTCACAGCTGTGGTCCGCTCCGGCGGCGTCGACACCTCCGCCGTCGTCACCGACCCCCGTCGGCCCACCGGCCTCTACCTCAGACAGCCTGGAGGGCCCGGCGGGCACAGCCGATCGAGCTACTACCGGCGCGGCTCGGCCGCCTCCGCTCTCGGCCCCGACCTGCTGCGCGATCCCCGCGCCCGACGCCTGCTCGCCGGCGCCGAAATCGTCCACCTCACCGGCATCACGGCAGCGCTGTCCGACAGTTGCCTCGCCCTGCTGCGCAACCTGCTCGCCCGCCCCCGCCGCTACCGCGTCTCCTTCGATCTCAACTGGCGACCCGCCCTGTGGCAGGACCGGGATCCCTCCGTACTGCGCCACCTGCTCGACGAGGCGGACCTGGTCCTCATGGGCGCCGACGAAGCGGCTCTCGCTCTCGGCACCGGCGAACCCGGCGAGCTGCGCGCGCTGCTGCCGTCGCCCGGCACCCTGATCGTGAAGGACGCCGAGCATCACGCCACCGCCGTCGAACGTGACGGGACCTCCACGACCGAGCCCTCGCTGCACGTCGACGTCGTGGAACCGACGGGTGCGGGCGATGCGTTCGCCGCCGGTTGTCTGGCCGGGGTCCTGCGTGGCCTCGACGCCCGCCGCCGCCTCCGCCTCGGCCACCTCGCCGCCGCGGCCGCCCTCAGCACCCCGGACGACTTCGGCACCCCGCCACCACCGCCGGCCGTCGCCACCCTCCTGCACTCATCCCCCGAGGACTGGGCTGCCACCACCGTGACCGCCGCGGGCATCGGTACGTCCACGCGCGCCGCTGATCAGTGCGGGCGGTAGGGCCGGGCGGGACGGCCGTGCGGGACGAGCGGCGAGCGCACCGTGAGGTTTAAGTAACTCCCCTTTGTTCCGGATGACTTGGTTCAGTAACGCGTGCTGGCTGAAGTGATCCCCACAAGCGTCGGCGAGGCCTCGAAGGCCTCGGCGCCCACGCATGGAGGACTTCATGCCTGAGCTCTCTTTCGCCGGAGCCCACTACCCGGTGGCGGTGATCGGCGGCGGCCAGGCCGGACTCTCGGTCAGCTACCACCTCCGCCAGCGCGGCATCGAGCACATCGTCGTCGAGGCGCACCGCGTCGGCCACGAGTGGCGCGAGCGCCGCTGGGACTCCTTCTGCCTGGTGACGCCCAACTGGCAGTGCAGGCTGCCCGGTCATCCCTACCAGGGTCCCGACCCGGACGGGTTCATGGCCCGCGACGAGATCGTGCGGTACCTGGAGGACTACGTGGCCTCCTTCCAGCCGCCGCTGGCCGAGGGTGTAGCCGTCACGAGGCTGCGCCGAGCCGCGGGCGGTCCGTTCGAACTCTCCACGACCGCAGGGAAGTTCACCGCCGACCAGGTGGTCGTGGCCACCGGTCCGTACCACACGCCGTCCGTCCCTCGTATGGCCGAGCGGCTGCCCGCCGGCATCGAGCAGGTCCACTCCTCCCGCTACCGCAACCCGGAGCAACTCCCCGAGGGCGCCGTCCTCGTGGTCGGCACCGGCCAGTCCGGCTGCCAGATCGCCGAGGACCTGCACCTCGCCGGGCGGCAGGTCCACCTCGCGGTCGGCAGCGCACCCCGCGTGGCCCGCTTCTACCGGGGACGTGACTGTGTCGCCTGGCTGGACGACATGGGGCACTACGCCAAGACCATCGACGCGTTCGACGACGCCGAATCCGTACGCATGCGCGCCAATCACTACGTCACGGGACGCGACGGCGGCCGCGACATCGACCTGCGGTCCTTCGCCCGGGACGGAATGCGGCTGTACGGGAGGCTGACCGGAATCGGCGGTACGACGCTGGAGTTCGCGGACGACCTCAAGGTCAACCTGGACCGCGCGGACGCCGTCGCCGAGAGCATCAAGGACGCCATCGACCTGTACATCACGGCGCACCGCGTCCAGGCGCCGGACGAGGCACGCTACGTACCGGTCTGGGAGCCGTCCGAACAGCCCGCCGAACTCGACTTGGCGGATGCGGGCATCGGCTCCGTCGTCTGGTCGACCGGCTTCACCCGCGACCACCGCTGGATCGAGATACCCGCCTTCGACGGCCGCGGCTACCCGATGCACTGGCGCGGCGCCACCAGCACACCCGGCCTGTACTTCCTGGGCCTGCCCTGGCAGCACTCGTGGGGCTCCGGACGCTTCGAAGCGGTGGGCAGGGACGCGGAGTTCCTCGCCGGTCACATCGACGCGTCCCGTCGCATGGCCGATGTCTGCGGCACCCTCACCGGCGCGCCCAGCGATCTCGCCTCCGCCCTCCCGGTCGGCTGAAAGGGCGTCAGAATCATGGTCCACGACGCACATCGCCACATCGGCGTCCTGCCCGCGTACCCCTTCTACGGCGGCCCGCCCGTCAACCCCGACGTCACTGCCCGCGCCACGGTCAAGCAGCTCATCGCCGATCTGGACGCCGAGGGCACCGAACGCGCCCTGGTCATCCCCAACTACGGCGTCCCCGACCCCGACATCGCCTTCTCCTTCAACGAGTTGGCCATCGAGGCCGCCCAGAGCGACGACCGCGTCCGGGCGGGCCTGTGGGTCTCCCCCAGGCCCGAGGACGAGCACCGCACCGCCCGCGCCCTGGCACTGGCCCGCGAGGACGGCGTACGCGCCCTCAAGCTCAGCTTCCTGCTGGGCGGTCGCCCGACCGACCCGGCCTGCCGTCCCCTTCTTGACCGGATCTTCCACGAGGCCGAACGGCTCGGCCTTGTCGTCCACGTCCACACCTCTCCCGGCGCCGCCTCCGACATCGACGAGGTGGGCCACCTGGTCGACTGGTACGCCGACCGGGTCCCCGTCCATCTCGTGCATTTCGGCGGCGGGATGAGCGGCCACATCAAGCTCGTCGGCTCGCGGTTCTTCGACTGGATCGAGTCCGGCAAGCGTGTCTACACCGACCTCTCCTGGGCCATCGGTTTCGCCCCGTACTGGCTGGCCCGGGAGATCGAGCGCCGCGGCATCGGCCACGACCGGGTGCTCTTCGCCAGCGATCAGCCGTGGGGCGACTTCACGGGCGAGTACGCCCGGATGACCGCCGCGGCCGGCGGCGGCGAACTCGGCGAACTCGTCTTCCGGGACACCTTCGCCGCGCTCTACGACTGACCGACCCGACCCCCCTTCCCGTACTTCCCGTATGTATAAGGAGACACCCGTGTCCGAAGCCGTCACCGCCGAACTCACCGACGTCGAGCAGAAGTCCCTCAACGAGATCCCGCACCCCTCCCTGTCCGATGGCTCCAGCATCTACGGCTCCACCAAGGTCTTCCCCGACTACCAGGCCGAGGACGGCGAGACCTACTTCACGCTCGTCCACGGCATCGCCCACGAGTCCTCGGTCTCCTTCGTCGCCGTGCTCCAGGCCACCCGGGCCCTGCGCAAAGGCTTCGAGACCGCCATCTACTTCTACGGCCCCGGCTCGCTGAACTGCCTGGCCACCCGCGGCTTCCCGACGGTCGGCAATTCCGCCTTCCCCGGCGAGCACAACATCAACAACCAGCTCAAGACGTTCATCGCCGAGGGCGGCAAGGTCTACTGCTGCCGGTTCGGCCTGTCCCTGCACGGCGCTCGCGAGGAGGACCTGATCGAGGGCGTCATCCCGACCCACCCGCTGGACGTCCAGGACGCGCTGATCCACTACGCGCGCAAGGGCGCCATCATCAACTCCACCTACCAGCTGTAAGGGGGTACGCCGTGAGCGTTGGCACCAACTCGCCGGTGGACGTGCGGATCACGACCCGTGCCGAACTCGCCCTGCGGGGAGTCCGGTCGGCGGCTCCCGTGCGGCGGCCGGACGGCGCGGGCCCGAGCGACGACGGTCACGTCCTCGTCGACGGTGCCAACGCCGCGCTGCCCACCAACCCCGACAGCCCCTACTCGGTACGCGACGGCAAGGTGTGGCTCGGCGACGAGGACACCGGTCTCTCCTTCAGCCCTGTACAGCGGCCGAGGTTCTACGACCTGACCACGGCCGACGGCATCCCGTACGAGCACATCGCCCGCCTCCACGGCGCCGACGTCCTCGCCACCACCGTCGTGCAGACCTGCATCCGGTACGCCGAGTCCGACCGCTGCCGCTTCTGCACCATCGAGGAGTCCCTGCGCTCCGGCGCAACCGTCGCCGCCAAGACGCCCGCGCAGCTCGCCGAAGTCGCCGAAGCGGCCGTGCGGTTGGACGGCGTGCGGCAGATGGTGATGACCACGGGGACGACCACAGGACCGGACCGGGGTGCCCGCAATCTCGTACGGTCCGTGCGTGCCGTTCTCGAGGCGGTTCCGGACCTGCCGGTCCAGGTGCAGTGCGAACCGCCCGGCGACCTGGCCTGGATCCGCGCGCTGCACGACGCGGGCGCCACAGCGATCGGGATTCATGTCGAGGCCCTCGACGACGAGGTGCGCCGCCGCTGGATGCCCGGCAAGTCCACCGTCCCGATGGCCGAGTACGAGGCCGCGTGGGACGAGGCGGTACGCGTCTTCGGGACCAACCGGGTCTCCACGTACCTCCTGGTCGGTCTCGGCGAGGATCCCGACGAACTCGTCGCGGGTGCGGGGAAGTTGATCGACCGGGGTGTCTATCCGTTCGTCGTTCCCTTCCGCCCGATGAGCGGCACCCTCGCCGCCCGTGAGGGGATCAAGGCCCCGAGCACGGAACTGCTCCGGTACGTCACGGAAGGCGTGGCGGCGAAGCTGCGCGGGGCCGGGATGAGTGGCGCCGACCAGCAGGCGGGTTGCGCGGCCTGCGGGGCGTGCAGCGTGCTCAAGGCGGCGGGCGGGTGAACGGCCCCGTGCACCCCGGCATATCGCTCGACGGGTCCACCACGACGCCGGAGGCGCCGGACCGGCCCGCGGACATCCTGGCGCTTCTGGGCGACCGCAGCACCCTGGCACGCCGTCCCGCCTTCGTCATCGAACAGGCCGATGGCGAACGGGAGTTGGCGGCCTATCGGCGCTTGCGCCGTGACGCCTTCGTCCACGAGCAGGGCCTGTTCACGGGCCACGACCTCGACGACCGTGACGACGACCCGCGCACGCTCGTCCTGGTAGCCAGGGACGACTCCGGAACCGTCGTCGGCGGAGTACGGCTCGGTCCGGTCGACGGCGGACCGGACATCGGCTGGTGGGCGGGCGGACGCCTCGTCGTGGCCCCGGGCGCCCGCGGCCCGCAGGGCATCGGCGCGGCGCTCGTCCGGGCCGCCTGCGCCCGGGCCGAGGCCGAGGGTGTCCTGCGCTTCGACGCGACGGTGCAGGCGCGCAACAGGCCACTGTTCCGGCGACTGGGCTGGCAGGAGGTACGGGTGATCTCCGTCGCGGACACGCCACACGTGCTGATGCGGTGGCCGATCGGCCGGATCGCGGCGCTCGCGGCGACCACCAAGTCCGCGCTGGGGCCCCTGCTCGCGGCCCTTCCCGGAACGACGGCGCGCGTCTCCACGCGCGGGACCCCCGGCGGGGCGGCGCGGGCGGTTCTCGGCGGCACCGGCTTCGTCGGCGACGACGGTGCCCCCGTCCCCGGCACGGACGTCATCGCCGCGTGCGACGCGATCGTGCCGTCGATGGCCGAGCGCGACCCGGAATGGGCGGGCTGGTGCGCGGTCCTCGTCAACCTCAACGACCTTGCGGCGATGGGTGCTTCACCCGTCGGGCTGCTCGACGCGGTGGGCGCGAGGGACGCCGCGCACACCGCCCGGATCCTCGCCGGACTCGGGCGGGCGGCGGAGGCGTACGGCGTGCCGGTCCTCGGCGGCCACACCCAGCTCGGCGTGCCCGCCGCACTGTCCGTGACAGCGCTCGGCCGCACCCGGCATCCGGTGCCGGGTGGCGGCGGACGTCCCGGGCACGCGGTCCGGCTCACGGCCGACCTCGGCGGCACTTGGCGCCCCGGCTACGGAGGCCGTCAATGGGACTCGTCCAGCCACCGTCGTACGGACGAACTGCGCATGATGCTCGGCGCGGTGGCCGCCGCCCGGCCCGCCGCCGCCAAGGACGTGTCGATGGCCGGGATCGCCGGAACCCTGGGCATGCTCGCCGAGGCGAGCGGCTGCGGCGCCGTGCTCGATGTGGCCGCCGTGCCCCGTCCGCGGACGGCGACGACGGGCGACTGGCTCACCTGCTTCCCCGGCTTCGCCATGCTCACCGCCGACGCACCGGACGCGCCACCGTTGCCCGCCGGGCCCGCCACCGCCGCCGTGTGCGGGGAGCTGACCGAGGGACAAGGCGTCGGGCTGCGCTGGCCCGACGGAGAGATCACCGAAGCGATCACCGGTTCGGTGACGGGAATGGGGACCGCAGCATGAGCACCCTTCGTATGGCGGCCGTCGCCGCCGAGTTCGGCCGCGATCTCGAAGAGGACTTCGCCGTCGTCGAGCGTCTGATCAAGGCGGCGCGGGCGGAGGACGTACGGCTCCTCGCGCTGCCGGAGGCGTGCCTGGGCGGCTATCTGCTGAGTCTCGACAACGACACGGAACTCGACGAAGGCCCGCCCGCCCTCGCCCTCGACGGGCCGGAGATACGGCGACTGGCCGCGCTGGCCGGCGAGATGACCGTGATCGCGGGCTACTGCGAGGCCGCTGCGGACGGACGGCGCTACAACAGCGTCGTATGCGTCAACGGCGACGGCGTGCTCGGCAACCACCGCAAGGTCCACCAGCCGCTCAGCGAGGACGCGAGCTACGCCTCCGGCGACCGTTTCCACGCCTTCGCGACGCCGGTCGGCCGGATCGGCATGATGATCTGCTACGACAAGGCGTTCCCGGAATCGGCCAGGGCGCTCGCGCTGGACGGCGCGGAGATCGGCGTCTGCGTCTCGGCGTGGCCGGGGGCACGCACCCACGCCGTCGCCGACCTCAACGAGGACCGCTGGAAGCGCCGCTTCGACCTCCACGACCGGTCCCGGGCGCTGGAGAACCAGTTCGTCTGGGTCTCCGCCAACCAGGCGGGTACCTTCGGGTCGCTACGCTTCGTCGGCAGCGCCAAGGTCGTCGACCCCGGTGGCGAGATCCTCGCCGACACGGGCGTGACGGCCGGCCTGGCGATCGCCGAACTCGACGTCGTACAGGCCCTGGAGACCGCCCGCCGGTCGATGGGGCATCTGCGCGACCGGCGCCCAGAGACCTATACGCCCGCAGGAGCTGTCAGCGCATGAGCACGATCAGGATCGCGGCCGCGGCCGCCCACTTCGGCCGTGACCTGGAGTTCGATCTCGCCCGTATCGCCAAGCTCATCGACGACGCACGGAGTTCGGGCGCCGGTCTGCTCGTCCTGCCGGACGCCGCACTCGGCGGCTACCTCGCCGACCTGCGCCACCCCGATCCCGAGGCACTGCCCCCGGCCCTCAAGCCGGACGACCCGCTGATCCTCCAAGTCGCCCGCCTGGCCGCCGAGATGGTGGTGTGCGTCGGCTACTGCGAGGACGGCGGGACCGAGCGCTACAACGCAGCCGTCTGCGTCAGCGGCGACGGCGTCCTTGGCCGTCACCGCAAGGTGCACCTGCCCGCCGGTGAGGTCGCGGCGTACGCGCCCGGCGCCCGTTTCGACGCCTTCGACACACCGGTCGGCCGCGTCGGCATGCTCATCGACTACGACAAGACGTTCCCGGAGTCCGCCCGCTCCCTGGCGCTGGACGGCGCCGAGATCCTCGCCTGTCTCTCCGCCTGGCCCACCAGCATCACCAACCGCGCCCCGCGTATGGCCCAGGACCGCCAGGCCAAGCTCTTCGACCTGTACGACCAGGCCCGCGCCGCCGAGAACCAGGTCGTTCTCGCCTCTTCCAACCAGACCGGCGCCATGGGCGGAATGCGCTTCCTCGGCCAGTCCAAGGTCGTCGGGCCTGGCGGCGACATTCTCGCCCGCACCTGGGCCAAGGCCGGACTCGCCGTCGCCGAGGTGGACGTCGCCGTCGAGATCGACCGCGCCCGTCGCGTACTGCGCCACCTCGGCGAACGCCGGCCCGCCGCCTACCGGGAGACCCCGTCGTGAAGCCGTTGAGGATCGCCCTGCTCAGCTACTCCACCAAGCCCCGTGGCGGCGTCGTGCACACCCTTGCGCTCGCGGAGGCACTGGCCGCCGCCGGGCAGGACGTCACGGTGTGGTCGCTGGGCCGGGGCGGCGACGCCGGCTTCTTCCGGCCGGTCGACCCGGCCGTACGCGTACGGATCGTGCCGTTCCCCGAGGGCCCGCCGGACGAGACGGTCGGCGAGCGCATCCTGCGCTCCATCGCCACCCTGCGCGCGGCCTTCGACCCGGCTCCGTACGACATCGTGCACGCCCAGGACTGCATCAGCGCCAACGCGGCGGGCCGCTGCGTGCGGACCGTCCATCACCTCGACCACTTCACGACGCCCGAACTGGCCGCCTGCCACGAACGGGCCATCGTCGAGCCGTACGCACACGTCTGCGTATCGCGGTCGGTCGCGGACGAGCTCTCCGTCGGCTGGGGCCTGAAGGCGGAGGTCATCCCCAACGGAGTCGCCTACGAGCGGTTCGCGGCCACCGACCCGGCGGCGCGTGCCGCATGGCGCTCCCGCCTCGGCTCGTACGTCCTCACCGTCGGCGGCATCGAACCCCGCAAGGGCTCGCTCGACCTGCTGGAGGCGTACGCGCTTCTGCGTGCGGAGAAGCCAGGTCTGAGCCTGGTGATCGCGGGCGGCGAGACCCTCTTCGACTACCGCGACTACCGCGCCCGCTGGGAGGAACGGGCAACCGAGCTGGGCGTGGCGCCGTTGGTTCTCGGACCGGTGGCCGAAGAGGATCTGCCGTCTCTGGTGGCCGCGGCGGATGCCTTCGCCTTCCCCTCCACGAAGGAGGGTTTCGGCCTCGCCGCGATGGAGGCGCTGGCCGCGGGCGTCCCGCTCGTCGTGCGCGATCTGCCGGTCCTGCGCGAGGTCTTCGGGCCCGCGGCCCGTTTCGCGGCCACGCCCGAGGACCTGGCCTCGGAGCTGGGCGCGGAGCTGGGCGCGGCCGTCACCGACCGCGCCCTCGCCCGCCGCGCGGCCGGCCGCGCACTCGCCGCCCGCCACACCTGGGAAGCCGCCGCGCAACGCCACCTGGCCTTCTACCGTTCTCTCGGCTGAGCGCACCGGCCCCCGCGTACGGATCAGCTCGCGGGCGGCAGCACCGAGGAGTGGTGGTTGACGATCAGCCACTTGCCGTCGCGCTTCTCGTACTCGTAGGTGTAGCGGGCTTCGAGGGTGCTCTTCTTGCCGGTCTCCGGGTCGGTGATGTGGAACTCGTACAGACCCGCGTCGATCGCCGAGTTGTTGTCGAGGATCTCGATGACCGATCTGAGCTTTTCGCCCTTGGGCTTCTTCAGCAGGAAGTGGTCGAAGTAGTCGACGATCTCGTCATGGTCGGTGCGGATCTTCGGCGAAGCGGTCGGCAGGAGCACCGCGTCCGGGGCGTACCGGGCGGCGACCTTCTCGGCGTCGCCGGTCTGCAGAGCCGCGTTCCACTGGTCGAAGAGGGCGGCGATCTGCTCCTTGCTGGGCTTGGCCGCGGGCTTGTGCCGGGCGCTCGGCTTGTCGTGTTCGGGTGAGGCGGCGCTGATGCCCACGGTGACGGTGCCGGCCACGACCAGTGCCGCAAGGGTGGCGACTGCTGCGCGCGTGCGTATCTGAGGCTTCATCATGACTCCTGATTCTTGGAACCGCTCCCACCAGGGGATGGGAACGGTTTGCAGCCTTGTCGATCACTGGTAAAGGACGAGGCAACACCGGTCCTGCACATGGGCAAGGGCCGGCCAAATCACGAACGGTGATCATGCGGGCACACGGAAAGCCCGGTCCGAGCCGCACGGCTCACGCGGGCCGCGGCTCCGTCTCCGCCGCCGCGTCGAGCGTGGCCACCAGCCGACGGAGCAGCGCACCCAGCAACTCGTCGTCACCGTCGCTCAGTGCGGGCCACCGGTCGTGGACCGCGCGGTCGACGCGTCGCCAGTACGTCTCGCCGCGGGGTGTGAGGTGGGCGAGGATGCGGCGTCGGTCGAGGGGGTCGACGCGCCGGTAGACGAGGTTCTGGTCGACGAGCTGGTCGACCAGCTTGGTGAGCGTCGGCGGCGGCAGGAAGGCCGCTTCGGCGACCGCCGTCATGGGGTGGCCTTCGCCGTCGGAGAGCAGGGAGAGGACACGCCAGGCGTCGAGTGAGCAGCCGTGCTCCTCGAGGACCTCCTGAAGCCGGCGCGCAGCCAGCCGCTCGGCCCGCGTCAAGAGGTGCGTGAGGTCCTGAGACCGACGCGGAGATGGGGTCGGCATCCTTCTCCTCACTCCCGGGGGCTACGACATCGTACAAGTCCCCTTCCCGAGTCCCATTCCACAGAAGGATCTGCCCGCCTGCTGCCGCCCGCTCGGACCGCACCACGAGACAGGGTGGAGTTCACCGGTCGTACCCGGAATCATGACCTCATGTTCCGGCTCGACGACCCCCATCCGCTCGACTGGTTCACCGGCGCCGCCGACGAGTCGGTCATCAGCGTGGCGCTGGTGTTTCCCATGCAGGGCGCCGCGGGCATCTTCGGGCCCACGTGCGAACTGTGCGCGCAGCTCGCCGCCGAAGAGGTCAACCGCTCGGGCGGCGTGCTCGGCAAGGAACTGCGGCTGCTGCCGGTGGACGGCGGCGCCGAGCCGCACCGCATCGCCGAGGAAGTCGAGGCGCTGGTGGATCTCGGCGTCGTGCAGGGCGTCACCGGCTGGCACATCTCCTCCGTACGCCAGGCCCTCGCCCCGCGGATCGCCCACCGGGTGCCGTACGTCTACACGGCGCTGTACGAGGGCGGCGAGCACACCGCGGGCGTGTTCCTGACCAGCGAGACCCCCGACGACCAACTGCGTCCCGCCATGCGCCTGTTGGCCCGGGAACGCGGGGTTCGCCGCTGGTTCGTGGTCGGCAACGACTATGTGTGGCCCCGCCGCACGGCCCGGGCGGCGCACCGTTACGCGCGCGAGTCCGGCGGCGGCATCTGCGGGCAGGCCTATCTCCCGCTCGGCACCCACGACTTCGACGCGGTGCTGCGCCGGATCGAGCGGTCGGATGCGGACTCGGTGCTGATGCTGCTCGTGGGCAGCGACGCGGTCCGCTTCAACCGGGCGTTCGCCGCGTCCGGTCTCGACGAGCGCTGTCTGCGGCTGAGCACGCTCATGGACGAGAACATGCTGATGGCGAGCGGCCCGACAGCCACGACCGGCCTCTACAGCACGGCCGGGTTCTTCGCCTCGCTGGCCAATCAGGACACGCTCGACTTCCACGGGCAGTACGCCGGGCGGTTCGGCGTCGAGGCGCCGGTCCTCGGCAGTCTCGGCGAATCGTGTTACGAAGGCGTGCTGTTGCTGGCGGCGCTCATCGACCGGGCCAGAACCCTGGACGTCTCCGCGATCAGTGCGGCCGCGGACACCGTGTCGTACGAGGGCCCGCGCGGGCTGCTCCACCTGCGCGGCAGTCACGTACGGCAGCGGATCTATCTGGCGCGGGCGGACGGTGTGGACTTCGATGTCGTGGCCCAGCTGGATCTTCACGAATCCCGTCCTTGACATGCCCCCGTCGCCGCGAAGATACTTCCCGCAGGAAGTATCTAGAATGCCTCGGGCGAACTGTGAATTCATGTGTCGAATTCCACCCGGGGCATTTTTTTGTTGCCTGCGAGAGCGCGAAGATACCGCCGGGAAAGTAACGCGAAACGCCTTGGAAACAGGGTGACCTGAGGCTGTGGACCGCACTTCAGGAGGTTGTCCTCCTTCCAGCCCGAGGGGGTTCTTTTGTCCAGCGGTTCCAGCGCTTCCAGTTTTTCCCGACGCAGGGTGATGGCAGGTGCCGCGGCGCTCGCGGCCGTCGTCACCCTCTCCGCGTGCGGCGCCAAGACCGACGCGGGCGGCTCGTCCGACAAGGCGGCCAAGGCGGACACCAGCGGTGACACCGTCAAGGTCGGCCTGCTCAACTCGCTGTCCGGCACGATGGCGATCAGCGAGGTGACCGTGCGCGATTCGCTGAAGCTGGCGATCGACGAGATCAACGCCAAGGGCGGTGTGCTCGGCAAGAAGATCAAGCCGATCAGCGAGGACGGTGCCTCCGACTGGCCCACCTTCGCCGAAAAGGCGAGCAAGCTCATCCGGGAGGACCGGGTCGTGGCCACCTTCGGCTGCTGGACCTCCGCGAGCCGAAAGGCCGTGAAGCCCGTCTTCGAGAAGAACAAGTCCCTGCTGTTCTATCCCGTGCAGTACGAGGGACTTGAGGAGTCCCCGTACATCTTCTATACGGGTGCCACCACCAACCAGCAGATCGTTCCGGCGCTCGACTACCTCAAGAGCCAGGGCAAGAAGTCGATTTACCTCGTCGGCAGCGACTATGTCTTCCCGCGTACCGCCAACAAGATCATCAAGGCGTACGCGAAGGCCAACGGCATGAAGGTGCTCGGCGAGGACTACGCGCCGCTGGGCTCCACGGAGTTCAGCACGATCGCCAACAAGGTGAAGGCCTCGAAGGCCGACGCGGTCTTCAACACCCTCAACGGCGACTCGAACGTGGCCTTCTTCAAGGAGTACAAGTCCGCGGGCCTGACCGCCGCGAGCATGCCGGTGGTCTCGGTGTCGATCGCCGAGGAAGAGGTCAAGTCGATCGGATCGCAGTATCTGGCGGGCCAGTTGACGGCCTGGAACTACTACCAGACGACCGCGGGCGCGGCGAACACCGAGTTCGTGAAGGCGTACAAGGCCAAGTACGGCCAGGACAAGCCGACCAGCGACCCGATGGAGGCCGCGTACACCTCGGTCTACCTGTGGAAGTCGATGGTCGAGAAGGCCAAGTCGTTCGACCCGGAGAAGGTCAAGGCGGCCTCGGACGGCATCACCTTCGACGCTCCTGAGGGCAAGGTCACCGTCGACGGCGCGTCCCAGCACATCTACAAGACCGCCCGGATCGGCAAGATCGGCACGGACGGGCTGATCGAGCAGGTGTGGGACTCCGGCAAGGCGATCAAGCCGGACCCGTATCTGAAGGGCTACTCCTGGGCCTCCGGCCTCTCCTGACCGCCCGTCACGCGGGGCCCTTCGAGCAGTCCCAAGACTTCGAGCAGTCCCAAGACTTCGAGCAGTCCCAAGACTTCGAGGAGTCCGAGAACTTCGAAGAGGGCCCCGCGTCCCGTCGCTTCCCCGGAGCCGCCGTATGACCGTGATCCTCGGTCAGACCTTCACCGGCATCAGCATCGGTGCCGTCCTGCTGCTCATCGCGCTCGGCCTCTCGCTCACCTTCGGCCAGATGAACGTCATCAACATGGCCCACGGCGAGTTCATCATGGCCGGCGCCTACACCACGTACGTCCTCCAGAAGTCCATCACCAGCGCCGGTCTGTCGCTGCTCGTCGCGCTGCCCGTCGCCTTCCTGGTGGCGGGGGCGCTCGGCGCGCTGCTGGAGTGGCTGCTGATCCGTCGCCTGTATCTGCGCCCGCTCGACACGCTGCTGGTCACCTGGGGTGTCTCGCTGATGCTCCAGCAGCTCGCCCGGGACATCTTCGGCGCGCCGAACGTACAGACCCGCGCGCCCGACCTGCTGACCGGGAACATCACGCTCATCGGCGGCGACGATCCGCTCACGGTCGCCAACAGCCGTCTGTTCATCCTGGGGCTGGCGATCGCGGCGGTCGTCGCGCTGTCGCTGACGCTGCGGATGACCTCGCTGGGACGCCGGATCCGCGGTGTCGTGCAGAACCGCGACCTGGCCGAGGTGTCCGGCATCTCCACCGAACGCGTGGACCGGACGGCCTTCTTCATCGGTTCCGGACTGGCCGGAGTCGCGGGCGTCGCGCTGACACTGGTCGGTCCGATCGGTCCCACGATGGGCACCAACATCATCATCGACGCCTTCTTGGTGATCGTGGTCGGCGGCATCGGACAGCTCAAGGGGACGGTCATCGTCGCCTTCGTCCTTGGCGTCCTGCAGTCCGTCCTCGAGTACTCCACCACCGTCAGCGTCGCGAAGGTGCTCGTCCTCGTGGGCATCGTCGCGTTCCTCCAGTGGCGGCCCCAAGGGCTGTACACCCTGCGCACGAGGAGCCTCGTATGACCGACTCACGTACGACCGAGTCTCGTATGCCCCTGCTGCTCAAGGGGCGCTCCGCGAGGGCCTGGGCCGGTTTCGCCGCGGCCGCCGTGGCTCTGTTCGCCCTCGCGCCGCTGGCCCTCTCCGACTTCCGGCTCGGCCTGCTCGCCAAGTACCTGTGCACCGCGATGGTCGCCGTCGGCATCTGCCTCGCCTGGGGCCGCGGCGGACTGCTCACGCTCGGGCAGGGCGTCTTCTTCGGGCTCGGCGGCTACGCCATGGCGATGCACCTGAAGATCGCTGACGCGGGCCCGGGCAATCTCCCCGACTTCATGCAGTTGTACGGCACGGCCACCGAACTCCCGTGGTGGTGGCAGCCGTTCGCCAACCCGCTCTTCGCGCTCGCCGCGACCGTGCTGCTGCCGATGCTGGTCGCCGCGCTGCTCGGTTCGTTCATCTTCCGCCGCCGGGTCAAGGGCGCGTACTTCGCGATCCTCAGCCAGGCGCTCACCGCCGCCTTCGCGATCTGGCTCATCGGCCAGCAGGCCACCACCGGCGGCACCAACGGACTCACCGACATCCAGGGCTTCTTCGGCTACGACCTCAACGACCCGGTCAACCAGCGGATGGTGTACTTCATCATCGCCGCCGCCCTGCTGCTCCTGATCGCCCTCGCCCGGCAGCTCATCCACAGCCGGTACGGCGAACTCCTCGTCGCCGTACGGGACTCGGAGGAGCGGGTGCGCTTCCTCGGCTACAACCCGGCGAACGTCAAGCTCGTCGCGTACGTCGTGGCAGCGGGCATGGCGGGGCTCGCGGGCGCTCTGTTCGTCCCGGCCGTCGGCATCATCTCGCCCGCGATGATCGGGATCGTGCCGTCCATCGAGTTCGTCATCGGCGCGGCGGTCGGTGGCCGCGCGAGCCTGGTCGGCGCGGTCCTCGGCGCGATCGGCGTCGCCTGGGCCAAGACGGCGCTGTCGGAGGAGTTCCCGGGGGCCTGGACGTACTTCCAGGGGCTGCTGTTCATCGTGGCCCTGGCGTTCCTGCCGGGCGGTCTCGCCTCGCTGGTGGGGATGGTTCGGCGGCGCAGGACGTCGCGTGGGAGCGAGGAACCGTCGCCCGCCCTTCCGGTTGGAGAAGCAGCATGAGTGAGCTCTCAGGCCTTCGGATACGGCAACTGCGGGTGTCCTTCGACGGGTTCAAGGCCGTCGACGGCGTGGACCTGGACGTGCAGCCGGGCGATCTGCGCTTCCTGATCGGACCGAACGGCGCAGGAAAGACGACGCTCGTCGACGCCGTCACCGGTCTGGTGAAGGCGGAGGGCTCGGTGCTCTTCGGGGACGAGGAGCTGCTCGGGCGCAGTGTGCACAACATCGCGCGGTCGGGCATCGGCCGTACGTTCCAGACGGCCACGGTCTTCGAGGAGCTGACCGTCCTTCAGAACCTGGACATCGCGGCGGGCGCCGGACGCGGGATGCTGACGATGCTGCGGCGCCGCAAGAGTGTTCCGGATTCCGTCGCGCGGGCGTTGGAGACAGTGGGGCTCGCGGAGCTCGCCGACAGTCCGGCCGGGACGCTCGCGCACGGGCAGAAGCAGTGGCTGGAGATCGGCATGCTGCTCGTGCAGGACGTACGGCTGCTGCTGCTCGACGAGCCGGTGGCCGGGATGAGCCACGACGAACGGCAGGCCACGGGCGAGCTGTTGGAGCGGATCAGCGAGGAGCGGACCGTGGTCGTCATCGAGCACGACATGGACTTCATGCGGTCCTTCGCGCGCAGCGTCAGCGTGCTGCACGCGGGCAAGGTGCTGAGCGAGGGAACGGTGGCCGAGGTGCAGGCGGATCCCAAGGTGCAGGAGGTGTACCTCGGGCACGCCGCCGCCGGGGACGTACTCGACACCGCGGCGGCCCCGGCTGCCGTACAGGAGGCGTGATGCTGGAGATCGACGACGTCCGCGTCGGCTACCACCGCAGCACCGTCCTGCACGGGGTCTCCGTCGAGGTCCCGAAGGACGGCGTGGCCGCCGTGCTCGGGCACAACGGCGCCGGCAAGAGCACCCTGCTGCGGGCGGCCGTCGGACTGCTCACCCCGTCGAGCGGCGCGATCCGCTTCGACGGCGAGGACGTCACGCGCCGCAAGCCGCATGAGCGGGTGGCGCGCGGCATGGCGTACGTGCCGCAGGGCCAGCAGGCCTTCCCGCATCTTACGACCGCCGAGAACCTTCAGCTGGTCGCGGACGGGCGCAAGCGCGGCAAGGCGGCGATCGCCGACGCGCTGGACCTGTTTCCGGCGCTGCGGACGCTGTCGAACCGTAGAGCGGGCCTCCTGTCGGGCGGCCAGCGGCAGCAACTCGCCATTGCCCGGGCCCTGGTGACGGAGCCGCGGCTGCTGCTCCTGGACGAGCCGACCGAGGGCATCCAGCCGTCGGTCGTGGCCGAGATCGAGGAGACGATCCTCGCGCTGGCCGCCCGGGGCGGGCTCTCGGTCCTTCTCGTCGAGCAGCACGTCGGCTTCGCGATGCGGGCGGCGCAGCGGTACTTCGTCCTGGAGGCCGGGCGGGTCACCTCGTCCGGTGAGGGCGGGAAGGAGTCGGAGTCGGCGGTGCGGGAGGCGTTGAGCGTGTGAGCCTCCGCGCTGTGGGCCTCCGCACGGTGGGCCTTGAAGCACGGCCGGGTGACACGTCCGGCATGTTCTCCTTGGCGTACTGTCGGCCCGCACGACACCGGGAGATCTCGCATGAGCACCGCACTCCACCCCCTGGTCGCCCGCGCGCGGCACCTCGCCGAGGAGGTGCTCGCGCCGCGGGCGGAGCACGTCGACCAGCAGGGTGTGCCCACGAGTCACATCGAGGCGATCAAGGAGTCGGGGCTGCTCGGGGCGACCGCGCCGGTGGCGTACGGCGGCTCGGCCGCGCCCGCGGCCGTGGTCCGCGAGACCGCGGAGATCCTGGCCGGGGCGTGCTGCTCCACCTGGTTCGTGCAGACCCAGCACCACACGCCGGTCAAGACCCTCGTCGACGGCGAACTCCCTGTCCGTGAGCGGCTGTTGCGGCCCCTGGCCGACGGCGAGTTGCTCTCCGGGGTCGCCTACTCGCACCTGCGCGCGTTCCCCCGCGTTCCGGTCCGGGTCACGCGCGAGAGCGGCGGGCTGCGCTTCGACGGGCGTGTCGCCTGGTACACGGGCTGGGGTCTCAACGACGTGATGCTGCTCGCGGGCGTGACCGACGAGAACGAGGTGCTGTTCGCCTTCACCGAGGCCCGCGAACGGCCGGGCCTTCGCCCCTCTCCCCCGATGCGCCTCGCCGCGCTGACCGCCGCGCGCACCGTCTCCCTCGAACTGTCGGGCTTGTGGGTGCCCGAGGAAGCTGTCGCGCTGCGGACCTCGTACGAGAAGTGGGCGGCCGTCGACCGGCCCAAGACCACCAACGCCAGTCCGGCCGTCTTCGGTCTCGCGCACGCGGCGCTCCAGATCCTGGAGGAGTCCGGCGACCGCGACGCCAAGGAAACCGGCCGTGCTCTGCGCATCCGCCTCGACAGGGTCCGCCGTGAGGCGTACGCCCTCGCCGACCACTCGGTGCCGCACGAGTACATCGAGGAACGGCTGGCCTACCGGACGCAGGCGTACCACCTGATGCGTGCGGCGACGACCGCGGCCGTGGTCACCGGTGGCGGTCGGTCGATGGCCCTGGGCAACCGGGCCCAGCGGCTGGCGCGCGAAGGGATGTTCCTGCTGGTGCAGGGCCAGACCGCCGAGACGCGGGCAGCACATCTCGCCTCGTTGGCGGTCAGCGCATCCGTTTGAAGCCGAGCAGCGTCTTGTACCGCTCTCGTGCGGCGAACTCCGCCCTGGTCCAGACCGCGGGCCGTCCGACCTCGGCGCACAGGTGAAGGATCCGGTCCTCCCCCACGACGACCCCTATATGCGCGCCCCAGGCCTGGTCGGTGGCGTTGAAGAGGGCGAGGTCCAGCGGCTCGGCGACCGTGACCCGGCGGGTCAGCCGCGTATCGGCCCAGAGGTCGCTCGAGCGCCAGGCGTCGGGTTCCAGGCCGAAGAGTCCGAGCACCGCGTACGCGAACAGCTGGCAGTTGGCGCCGTCGGCGAGGCCCGGTCGCTCGCGCACGGCCGCGGAACCCGGGAACCGCGCACCGGCGTACGGGGTCGCCCACATGTCCGCGGGTATCCGCGCGAGGACGTCGGTCACCGTTGCTTCCTCCCCACCAGTCCCGCCGACCACTGCACATAAAGCCGACCACTACACATAAAGAAGAAATAAGCGCAGAATGAAGATACGCGGCGCTTACCGCAAACCTCACCAGAGCGGTCGGGCCTGCAGAGAACAAAGGAGACGAGTCATGGCCGACGTCTCACGCACCAGAGGTGACATCACCACTCACCCGGACGTAGGCGAAATGCGGGATCGTTACGCCCGCATGCTTGGTGGTCGCGATGTGGCGCTCGTGGACGGACCGGTGTTCCTGCTCGGTCTGTACTGCGCTGCCTCCCCGTGGATTCTCCACTACACGACAAGCCAGCCCCCACTCGTGACGCACAACCTCATCATGGGCATCGCGATAGGCCTGCTGGCACTCGGATTCACCAGAGCCCCGGAGCGGATGTACGGCCTGAGCTGGGCCATGAGCGCCCTGGGCGTATGGCTGATCATCTCGCCGTGGATCGTGGGCGACAGCCCGGACGCGGGCGTCATAGTCAACAACATCATCATCGGCGGTCTCGCCGTGGTGCTGGGGTTCGTCTGCGCGGCCGCATCGGCGAGGACGAAGACCACCACACCGCAGACGTAGCAGGACGTCTGCACGGATGAGGACCGTCGGCCGGTCCGCGCGTTCATGTCGCGGGCCGGCCGACGCATGGGCCCGAGGTTCAGCCGACGGGCACGGTCCAGGGCTCCGCCGGCAGCGGGCTGCCGGTCTCGAGCAGCGACTTCAGATTGGAAAGGACGGCCGGCCAGCCGGAGGCCGCATCGGCGGCATCGGCCTGGTCCATCAGGTCTTCGTGGGTGACGGTGAGCCGGACGATCCCGCCGTGCGGCCGGATGTCGAAGGAGACCTTCGAGTACTTGTCCTCCTGACCCTCGTCCTCGGGCGCGGCCCAGGTGGTGACCAGCCGGGTGGGCCGCTCGCTCTCCACGACGCTGCCGACCACGTCGGCGATGTCCGAGCCGTCCGTACGCCGGTGCTCCCAACGGGAGCCGACCCGCCAGTCCGAGACGTTGCTGTGGCCCCAGTAGGCGGCGGTCAGGTCCGCGTCGGTGAGCGCGTCCCAGACCTTCTCGGGCGTGCTCTCGATATACGTGACGTACACGAATGTCGGCTTGTCGGTCATGGCTTCCTCGGCTCGTCGCTTGACTGCGCTCAGCGCGCGCAGGCGCGGGCGCTCGAACTTGTCGATCCACCGCTCCTGGATCTCGTGGAGCGGTACCGGGTTGAGGTAGTGCAGCTTTTCCCGCCCCCGCCGTACCGTGCTGACCAGGTTGGCCGCCTCCAGAACAGCCAGGTGCTGGGTCACCGACTGCCGGGACATGTCGATGCGCTCGCACAGCTCTCCCAGCGTCTGCCCGTTGTGCTCGTGCAGCCTGTCGAGCAGCCGTCGGCGTGTCCCGTCCGCCAGCGCCTTGAAGACCTGGTCCATCTCCGCATCCCGCTCCGATCGCACACTCAACGTTATGCAGGTAATTACTTGCATGTCAATCGAGGCCGCGGTGCTCACACTGACGCGGTGAGCCGAACTTTCAGTGCGTGGGTGACGTCGGGTGACGAATTCCTCGGTGTCACCGGTTCCTTCCCCGTGGACGTGCCGTGGTGGGCCGAGGTCGAGCCGGTCGTACGGCGGCTGCAACAGGCCCTAGGCGTTCCGGTGCTGGTGTTGCGTCTGCTGTCCGTCGACGACGGGGAAGGCGGACGGGACGGTCATGTCACGTATCACGTGGAGGCGTGGGAACGACCGGTCTCAGGGCTGTCGGGCGAACTGCCGACACGTCCCCGTGAGTTGCATGAAGACGAGGCTCTGCGGGCGCCGTGGGCGCAGGTCGACGGAGTGCGGGAGCTGCTCGCGTGGTCGACGCGCACGCTGGCCGCGGCGGGGTGGCCGGTGACCGGGCCGGTGGAACAGCGCCGCACCTGGAACCTGGCCGGGCTCTTCCGCCTGCCCACCGAGCAAGCTCCGGTGTGGCTCAAGAGCACGCCGCACTTCGCCGCCGACGAGGCGGAGGTCATCGCCGCGTTCGCGCACGTCGATCCAGGCCTGGTCCCAAGGGTCATCGGCTCCGCCCACCGGCGCATCCTCATGGAACACATCCCCGGTGAGGACTGCTGGGACGCCTCCGCCGAGACCGTCTCCGCCGGGGTGGGGCGCTTTGTCGCCGCGCAGGCGGCGCTGGCCGCCCGGCCGGACGCTCGCCCGCCCTCGCTGCCGGACCGCCGTACGCCCGTCCTCGCCGAGCAGATCCGGACGTTGCTCGACGGGCCGGTCGTCGGCGAGCTGACGGCCCAAGAGGTCACCGTCGCACGGGAGTTGGCCGACCGCTGGGCTGAGCTCGACGCGTGCGGTCTGGCGGACACCGTCGTGCACGGTGACTTTCACCCGGGCAACTGGCGCAGTGACGGCGGACCTCCGGTGGTCGTCGACTTCGCCGACGCTTACTGGGGCCATCCCGTCCTGGATGGCCTTCGCCTGTACGACCGCCTTTCCGAAGCCGTCCGGGCCACTGCCGCCCGTGCCTGGACGGACGCCTGGAAGGCGCACGCTCCCGGCAGCGATCCCGCGCGCGCTCTGACCGTCGCCGAGCCGCTCGCCCATCTCGCGTACGCGGTCCGCTATCAGGAGTTCCTGGACGGCATCGAACCTTCTGAGCGGATCTACCACTCGGGAGACCCCGCTTCGGAGATCCGCGAGGCGGTGCGATGCGCCACGACGCCGGATCCGGGCCTCGCGTCCGCGGGACGTTCAGCCGTGCGGTGAACCAACGATCGCCCTTGGCCGCCCTCTCACCCGTGCGGCATGATCCACACATGGACAGCCGACCGACCCTTGCCCTGCCGCCGCAGCTTCACCTCGAAGGCGACGGAATCCAGCTGCGCGAGTGGTCGGAGGACGACGTACTGGCCCTGATCGAGCTGTACGACGACCCCGAGATGGCCCGCTGGACCCCCGTGGCCTCGCCCTTCGACACGGCCGCCGCTCACACCTACCTCGCCGAGGCATTCGCGGCGCGGGCTCAGGGCCGCAAGGTGCAGTTCGCGATCACGACGGACGGTGTCGTTCCGCGAGGTGAGGTCCTGCTGTTCCGCAACCAGAGCGACGAACGGGACGTCGAAATCGCCTACGGCGTCGGAGCCGCCCACCGCGGCCAGGGCCTGGCCTCCAAGGCCGTACGCCTCGTGACGAACTACGCCCTGCGCCACACGGGAGCGCGGCGCGTGGTCCTGTGCATCGAGGAGGCCAACACCGCGAGCAGGGCGGTCGCCCGGGCCACCGGATTCACCCTCGCCGACGCCGAACCCGTCCTCCGTACGGCACGGGGCCGAGAGGTCGCCCTGCAGACCTGGACCCTCGCCAACGACAACACCCGGGCGGCCGACTGACCGCCACGGCGAATCTCGTTCGCATCGCACACCTCTGGTCCGGCAGGCTGCTCGCATGGGTCATGCGGAGGTTCTGCTCATCGGTGGGCGCGCGGGGGTCGGGAAGTCGACAGTGGCGTGGGAGGTTTCGGACCAACTGCGGAGAGTGGGGGTCGCTCATGCCCTCGTCGAGGGCGACCTCATGGGGCAGGTGCATCCGGCGCCGGAGGGCGATCCGCACAGGGCCGCGATCACCGAGCGGAATCTGACGGCGGTCTGGGGGAACTTCGCCGAGCTCGGCCATCGCCGCCTCATCTATACGAACACCGTGAGCGTCCTGACGACGGCGGCGAGCATGTTCGAACGGGCGATGGGCGCTGACGTACGAATGATACGAGTGCTCCTCACCGCCACCGACGCCACCGCCGCACAGCGGCTGGAGGGGCGGGAGATCGGCTCGGAGCTGGACCGGGAGCTGAGGAGCAGCGCGTACAAGGCCCGGTTGTTGGACGAGCGTGCGCCCGCGGACACCGTGCGGGTGGCGACCGACGATCGTTCCGTGATCGACATCGCGGCTGAGGTGCTGGACGCCACGGGCTGGATCGCGGCGCTGGACGTCGCCGCGTTGGACCGGTCCCGGGCACGCCGCTGACCGCAACGGCCTGCCGCGCAAAACCTGTTGCACGCCGGTCTCCGTCACGGTTGGCTTCTGCGGCTTGCACCAACACCTTCACCACCACTTTCACCACTGCCTTCATCGCCGCCTTCACCACTGCCTTCACCACCCGCAGCCCACCGTGACGGAGACCCAGTGCCGCCTCGCATCACCGCGCTCACCGACCCCGAACCCACTCCGTCGAGCCGGCGGCGCGCCTGGCTCGCGGCCGGCGACGAGGGGGTGCCGCTCGGTTCCGCCTTTCTGCGGCTGTTCGCGAAGGAGGGGCAGGAGCATCTCGCCGAACTCGAAGTCGCCGTGCACCCGACCGAACGGCGACGGGGCGTCGGCAGCCGTCTGCTGGACGCGGCCGTCACAACGGCGCGAAGCGAGGGGCGCCGGTCGATCCTCGCGCAGGCCGAGAAGGGCTCCCCCGGCGATCTCTTCCTGGCGGCGCGCGGCTTTCGCAGGGTGCTGGCGCTGACGTACGCCCGACTCCCGCTGGCCGACGCCGACCTCACCCGGATCGACGCGATCGCCGAACAGGCCCATGCCGGCTACCGGTTGACGCAGTGGGACGGCACCGTGCCCGCCGAACTGGCGCGGACGTATACCGAGTCGCGGCGCGCCATGGACGACATGCCGATGGAGGGCACCGACTACGGCACGGTGGTGTGGGACGTGGAGCGGGTGGTGTCGGCGGCCGAGGCGATCGCGAAACGCGGCGATCTGCTGCACACCGTCGCCGTGGTGGACACGGCGGACGGGACGGTGGCCGGGTTCTCCGAGCTGGTCGTTCCCGGAGAGGGGCGGGGCGATGGGCAGCACTACGGCACCGCCGTGCTCCCCGAACACCGCGGGCACGGTCTCGGCCTGTGGATGAAGGCCCAGTCGATCCGGCTGGCCCGCCGACGGCACCCCGGCCTCGCAGGACTGCTCACCGACACCGCGGACAGCAACACACACATGCGGGGCATCAACGACACCCTCGGCTATCTGCCCACGCGCCAGGCCGTGGAGTACCAGCTGGACCTCTGAGCCCTGACCGTGCGACGGATCCGGCGCCCAAGGCAGGGAGCACCAGTTCAGCGAACGGCGTACACGTACGGAGTCGTCGTGGTCAGCGGCGCGAAGCCGAGCCGTTGCAGGATGGGGCGGCTCTGGTCGGAGGCGTCCACCTGGAGGTAGCGGTAGCCGCGGTCGGCGGCGATGCGGGCACGGTGGGCGACCAGGGCGCGGTAGATGCCGCGGCCGCGCCAGGCCGATACGGTGCCGCCGCCCCACAGGCCGGCGAACCGTGTGCCGGGCGTGAGTTCCATGCGGGCCGCGCTCACCGGCACGTCACCGGCGAGGGCCACGACGGCGACGACCGTGTCCGGGTCCGCTTCCAGCTGGGCGAGCAACTGGTGGCGGAGCCGGGAGCTGTCCGTGCCGAAGGCCTGCTCGTGGACGTCCACCATGAGGTCGACGCCCGCGCGGTCGGTGACGGGGCGCAGCTCGATCCCGTCGGGCGGTTCGGCGTCGAGGCGCAGCTCGCCGGACTCGGCGATCATCAGCGTCTCCTCCGGCTCGGGTGTGAACCCGGCCGCGCGCAGCCGCCCGCCGAGGTCGACCGGCCGGTCATGCCCGTACAGCTTCCACTCGAACTCGCGGCCGAGCCCCGCGAAGTACCGCACCTGCTCGGCGACCACCGCGTCCACGTCGGCCTCTGCCAGGTCCGACCAGAGCACTGCGCTCCAGCCCTGCTCGCCGCCGACCTGCCGCACCACTCCGTCGACCCGCTCCACCACGGCACCAGGGCCGTCGGGCCGCGCTCCCTCGCGAACGTCCCGGTCGAACAGTGCCAGTACCGCTGCATGATCCATGCGGTCACTCCAGCACGCATATGCCGGCCGGGCAACGGAATTTGACGCGGATCAGCGAGGACCAGGTGGGAAAACGGCGGGCCTCGAAGGTGCGGGCGGACGTAGTCTGCACGCCGGAGACCGGGTCCCGAGGAAGGCGAGTACCGCATGGTCGACGACGTCGAACTGAAGTATCTGCGCCGCTGCGTGGAGTTGGCGACCGAGGCGCTGGAGGCCGGCGACGAACCGTTCGGCTCTGTGCTGGTGGGCGCGGACGGCACGGTCCTGGCCGAGGACCACAACCGGGTGGCCTCCGGCGACCGCACCAGGCACCCGGAGTTCGAGCTGGCGCGCTGGTCGGCGGCGCACATGACGCCCGAGGAACGGGCCGCGGCGACCGTCTACACCTCGGGCGAACACTGCCCGATGTGCGCGGCCGCGCACGCCTGGGTGGGCCTCGGCCGCATCGTGTACGTGGCGTCGTCCGAGCAACTGATGGTGTGGCTGGCCGAGTTGGGCGTTCCCGCTCCGCCGGTCCGTACGCTGCCGATCCGCGAGGTGGCGCCCGGGGTGATCGTGGACGGGCCTGTCCCCGGCCTGGCCGACGAGGTGCGCGCCCTGCAGCGGCGCTTCCATCACGCGGAGGACTGAGTGCCCCGGTCGGCTGTCAGGACCAGCCGTTCCGACTCCTTCCAGAGCTCGGCCTCGCGGGCGGGGTCGTACGACGCCGGTGCGGACGGCACGGGACGGCCGCGCTCGAGATAGCTGCCCGAGGGGGCGACCGGCACTCCGACGGCCGCCTCGGCGAGCTTGCGGCCGGACGCGCGCGGGCTGGTCGCGCCCGGCAGGGCGCGGGCGAGGTGCAGCAGGCTGTTCCAGGCGAGGCGCTCCAGCCTTCCCGCGTCGCGGGCCAGCCCGGTGCCGGGCATCAGGCCGGGGTCGAATGAGTAGACGCCGATCCCGTCGGGCGTACGGCGGTCCAGTTTCGTGGACGAGGTGCACGGCGGCCAGCTTGCTCGCCGCGTACGCGGAACGGCCTGCTGCGACGGTGTCCGCGTCCGGAGTGGTCCAGGGCCGCGCCAGCTCGGCGACCGGTGCGGTGCGCGGCGCCGGAACCAGGCCCCAGGTGTGCCGGAAGTCCCCGAAGTGTGTGCCGCTGCCGACCAGCACGATGCGGCCGGGCGCCGTCAGCCGGTCCAGGAGCCGCCTGATCAGCAGATAGTGGCCGAGGACATTGGTACCGAACGTGACCTCGAAGCCGTCGGCCGTCTGCTGGGTGGCGGTGGCGGCCTGTGTGCCCGCGTTCGCGACCACGGCACGCAGTGGCGGGAGCCCACCGCTGTCGAGCAACTCCCCTACCGTGTCGGCCGCTTGGCGTACGGAGTCGAGTGAGCCGAGGTCGCAGCCGATGCCCCGCACCCGCGGGCTTCCGGACTCGGCGGCGAGCCGCGCCGCGAGCCCTTCGGGATCCGACCGGACGGCGACGACCAGATGGAGGTCGGGACGATCGCCCAGGAGAGTCAGAGCGGTGGCGTGGCCCAGACCCCGGCCCGCGCCGGTGAGGAGCACGGTTCCGGGAGAGGCGATGGGCGAGGCATTGACAGGCATGGTGAGCTCCGGCCGCGGGAGGACGTCAGGCACGTACGAAAATCGGTTCTGGATACCAAACGGTACTCGATACCGTTAAGTACGCGGTACCCCCGGGCCGATATCCTCGGGCCCATGGACAACGTCGAAGAGCTCCCCCTCCGCGAGCGCAAGCGGCTGCGGACCCGTGAGGCCCTGATCGACGCCGCCATGGAGCTCTTCGCGGAACGTGGCTTCGAGGCCGTCACGGTCAGCGACATCGCCCGGCGCGCCGAGGTCGGCCGGACAACCTTCTTCCGGTACTTCGCCGACAAGCAGGAGGTGCTCTTCGCGGACGACAGCCAGCATCGTGAGGCTCTCCTGTCGGCCGTCGACCGCGCCGCCGCCGGCCTGGCGCCCATCGGCGACTCGCTCGAGCGCGCGCTGACCGTGGGCCGCGCGGGATTGCTCGCGCTGGTCGCGAGCATCACCGAGCACACCAAGTGGATGGCCGAACGCGAACGGCTGATCAACGCCGATGCGGCGCTCCTCGCCCGGAGCCTGCTGAAGCAGCGCGCGTACGCGATCGCGGCGGTGGAGGCGCTGGAACGCCACGGCGCCGACCACGAGACCGCCGTCCTCGCTTCCGCCCTGTGCCAGGCCTGCTACGAGACTGCCGTCGCGCTGACGGCGGCCGAACCCAGTCGGCTCGCCGGGACCCTGGAGGCGGCCTTCGACCGGGTGGCCGGGGGGTCGTAGTTCAGCCAAAGGGTGTCCGTGAGCCAGGCGTGAACATCCAGTACGACCGCGCCGTATGTGACAGTGGCGGGCGGGGAGGGATCAGTTCACGTAGTCGAGGCTTGGAGACGTGGTGTCGCAGGACCTGTCAGCACCCGCGCCCGTGGCGGTGTCGGAACCGCCGCCCAGGAAGCCGGCCAAGCCGCCGCCGGCCCGCCGGGACCCGTACTTCGACAACGCGAAATACCTCACCATCGTGCTGGTGGCCTGCGCTCACGCCTGGCAGCCGCTGACGTACGGGGGCCGGGCCGCGACGGCGGCGTATCTGACCGTCTACGCCTTCCACATGCCCGCGTTCGCACTCATCTCCGGCTACTTCTCCCGGAGTTTCGACATGGCGCCCGGGCGGGTGCGCAGGCTGCTGACGGGTGTCGTCGTGCCGTATCTCGTCTTCGAGTGCGCGTACACGCTCTTCTACCGGTGGGCACAGGACGACTGGAAGTATCCGTTCAGCCTGCTGGATCCCTGGTACGTGATGTGGTTCCTGGTGGCGCTCTTCATCTGGCGGCTGACCACCCCGGTCTGGCTGGCGCTGCGTCACCCGGTGCCGATCGCGATGGGTCTCGCCGTGTTCGCCTCGTGCTCACCGGACCTCGGCGGGGACATCTCGATCCAGCGGACCCTGCAGTTCCTGCCGTTCTTCGTGCTCGGCCTGACGCTGCGGGCCGAGCACTTCGACCGGCTGCGCACCTGGCGCGTACGGCTGCTCGCCGTGCCGGTGGGCGTGGCCGCGTGCGTGGCGGCGTACGCGGTGGCGCCCTGGTTCGACGCCAGGTGGCTGTTGCACAAGAGCAGCGTCACGGGCCAGGGCGTGCCGAACTGGGTGGGCCTGTTCAGCACGCCCTTGCTGTTCTGTCTGGCGCTGGTCCTGACCGCCTGCTTCCTGGCCTGGGTGCCGGGACGCCACCTGTGGTTCACGGCCCTGGGCGCGGGGACGATGTATGGCTACCTGCTGCACGGCTTCGTCATCAAGGCGTCCCGCTTCTTCGACTGGTACGACCACCCCTGGCTGCACACCCCGCTCGGCGAACTGGCCGTCACGGCGGCCGCGGTCGCACTCATCACGGTCCTGTGCTCGGGACCGGTCCGGGCCGTCTTCCGCTTCGTCGTCGAACCACGCATGTCGTGGGCGTTCGGGGAGCAGAGAGACACCGGGAAGGCAGCGGCGCCGACTCGCTGAGCCTGGTGACCGGCGCGAAGGGTAAGGCCCTCGCAGGCGGCGCGCTCGCCCAGAGGCGTGGTGCGGGGTGGGCCCTTATCGTGAGCGAGGGGGAATCCCCGGTCCTGGGCCGGGGCGTCCCTGGAGGGTTTCCATGCTGTTCACGCACCACCGCTGCGCTTTCGCCGGCGCTGTGACGCTGGCCCTGCTGGGAGCCGCGGTGCCGCCGGAGGCTCTGCTGGGAGCCGGGCTGCCGACGGTGACCGCGGACGATCAGCCCGACCTGTCCCGCTTCTACGGCCAGGAGATCGACTGGGCCGCCTGCAAGGGCGACGAGATGCCCGAGGACCTGCAGTGCGGCAAGGTGACCGTTCCGCTCGACTACGCGAAACCCGATGAAGGAACCCTCGACATAGCCATGGCCCGTTTCCGGGCGACGGGCAAGTCCAGGGGTTCCGTGCTGCTGAACTTCGGCGGCCCCGGTATGCCGGGAGTCAGCGAACTCGCCGTCGAGGGCAAGGACTTCATGAGCCTGACGAACGGCTACGACGTGGTGACCTTCGACCCGCGCGGCGTGGGCAGGAGCTCGCCGGTCAGCTGTGGCGAAGGTGGCGAAGAGACCTCGGCCCCGACGGACAGCCCCACGGACGCCACCGAACCGGACAGCGACCATCCGCAGGCCGCGCTGAAGCAGTTGCGGAAGGCCGCCGACGACTGCGCCAAGCACTCCGGGCCCGTGCTCCCGCACATTGGCACGGTCAACGTCTCCCGGGACCTGGACGTGATGCGCGCGGCCCTCGGCGACAAGAAGCTCAACTACCTGGGTTTCTCGTACGGAACGAGGCTGGGCTCGGTGTACGCGACCCAGTTCCCCGAGAAGACCGGCCGGTTGGTGCTCGACGGCGTGGACACGCTCACCGAGCCGCTCAGTGAGCAGGGCCTCGCCAATGCCGAAGGCCTGCAGACCGCGCTGGAGGACTTCCTCACCTGGTGCACCGAGGACATCAGCTGCGCGTTCGGCCAGGATCCGCGGACGGCCAGGGAGGAGATGGTCGACCTGGTCCACTCGTTGGACGAGGAGCCCGTACCGACGGAATTCGGCGAGTCCTTCTCCGGACAGGACCTCGCGGGCGCCCTCGCACAGGCCCTCTACAGCAAGGAGTTGTGGCCGGCCCTCGCGCAGGCGCTCAGGTCGCTGATCGAGGACGGCGACACCCGGGGACTCATGCGGTTCTCCACCGGCGGCATCACGGTGCCCGGCAATGGCGGTCTCGTCGACGAGGCGGACATCCCCGTCGACAACCTCCCGGCCGCACTCATGGCCATCAACTGCGCGGACGATCCCGACCGGCCCACCGCCGACCGGATCACCAAGAACCTCGGCCGGCTGCGCGCCGCGTACGCGGAGGCCTCACCGGTCTTCGGCCGGTACCGGCTCACGCAGGTGCTGATGTGTTACGGCCGCCCCAAGGGCACCAGCTACATCCGCGACGACGTACGCGACGTCGACACCCCGAAGATGCTCCTGGTCGGCACCCGCGGCGACCCCGCGACCCCGTACCGCTGGACCGTGGAGACCGCGAAGCGGCTCGGCCCGTCGGCCGTGGTGCTCGACAACAAGGGCGAGGGCCACACGGGGTACGGGTCGTCGAAGTGTGTGCACGAGAAGGTCGACGACTTTCTGCTGTACGGCTCCCTGGCGGACGGCGGCGGCTCCTGCGGGGCGGAGGAGCGGCCACCTTCCTGAAGACGCGAACGCCCCACGGATGATCTAGCTGTCGAGGTCCTTGTCCCGCTTCGGCACGAACCTGCTGGCGGTGAACGTCGCGCCCTGCAGGTCGCCGATGACGGTGATGCGGATGGTGTACGTGTCGGTGGACCAGGGCGCGTCGAACGGCGGGACGATCACCCTTCCGCCGAGCTCGGCGGCCTTCTCGGCCGTGGCGTCGGTGTCGGCGGTGGCGAAGGTGACGCTCCAGTGCGGCGGCGTGTCGGGCTGGTCGTCCGCGAGCGGGATGATGCCTCCGACAACGTCCTCGAACCGTTCCTGTGGACTGAGCAGGAGTGAGTCTGATCAGCCGCACACCCCAAACGGTCTTGGGCGCACTGGTCCCCGGCGTACTCAACCCCGGGGCGGCGCTCCTCGGCGAGCACTGCGGACCTTGGACGCGGCCTCGTCGGCGCTGTCGACCCAGAAGCAGGTGTTCCACGTCGCCGTCGGCGGTGCTCCCCGGGGGATCGATCGGATGGCGGCGACATCGCCGCTGCGCAGTTCGCCCGACGTGTCGAAAATCGACGAGCTTGCCGCCCTGCCTCGCGCGATGAAGTAGTTGCCCTCCGAACTCGGCGGCATCGCGTCCTCGAACTCCCAGCCGAGCAGGCCGCCGTAGAACTCGAGCGCCGCCTCGGGGTCGGGCTCGCTCACCTCCACCCAGCAGGGAACGCCGGGGATGTATCCGTCGCGTTGAGGCATCGGTGTTTCCCTTCGTGGCGTCGACCGCTGTACAGGCATATGCCGCATCCTCTGGCCCGGGGCAAGGACATCCACACCCACTCAGGCACCCACTCGTCCCCCCGCTCACCCACTCGCCCACATGCTCGTCGAACGCACGCTTGAAGAAACCCCACGCCTGTCGTCGACACTCCATCAACTCGCCGAAAGTCTCTACGACTTCCCGCTCTCGCGCGTACTGAATCCGTCCGAGCCGGGCTCCCCATGAGGACAGCGGCATATGCCAAGGACATCACCGCATCGCATGTTGCCGAATCCCTTACAGCGCGTCGCGGGCTGTGCAACAGTCGTAACGGTCCTTCCCTCAGCCTTGGAAATACCGGGCCTGTATCGGAGAACGTCATGCCGTCCCATCTCTCGGCGGACCACCCAGCCGCCCAGCCGCCTCCACACGGCTCGGTCGACGCGCTCATTTCGCAGACGCGTCGACTGCGGGGCGACGTGGACGCCGTGCGGCGCGACACGCCGGCCGACGACATGGACCCCGAGGGACGCTGGCAGCGCGCGCTGTGCGATCTGGCGATGCACCAACTCAACGATCTCGACGAGCACTTGGCGCAGTTACGGGACGGCCCGCCGCCGGTGCCCGTGGGACACGACGAGGCGGCGCCCGTCGTACGAACCGTGCCGCCCGCACCCCGGCACGGCTCGCTGCTCAGCCGGGTCGGCAGCGCCGAGTGGAACCTGCTGACGGACGAGGCGAGCTGGTCCGGTGAGCTCTACGACCTCCTCGGCCGCGACCCCTCCGCTCCCCCGCTCACCCTCGACGAACTGCCGTCCGTGGTGCTCGACGAGGACCGGCCGAGGCTGACGGCGATGGTGACGGACTGCCTCATCGACGCCAAGCCGATCGACGGGGAGTTCCGGATCGTGCGCCCGGACCGCAGCGTACGGACCGTGCACATGATGGGCGAGCCCGTGCTCGCCGCCGACGGCAGCACCGCCTCGATGTGGGCCGTGCTGCGGGATGTCAGCGAACTGCGCCGCAGCCGGCGGACCGTGAGCGAGACCCGTGACTCGCTGCAACACCAACGGCACATCGCGCAGACCGAGCACCGGCTCGCGGTCGAGCTGCAGGAGGCTGTGCTGCCGCCGTGGCGCGGCTCCCTGCGGCTCCCGCGCCAGGGACCGCAGGCCCTGGACCTGGCCGCCCACTATCTGCCGTCCTCGACCAGCGCGCTGATCGGCGGCGACTGGTACGACGCCCTCGAACTGCCGGGTGGCGAAACGCTGTTGAGCGTGGGCGACCTCACCGGGCACGGGGCCACCGTCACCTCGGGCATGGCGATGCTGCTCGGCGCGCTGCGCGGTATGGCCATGGCAGACACCGAGCCCGGCCAGCTCATGGCCTGGCTCAACCAGTTACTGGACGCGTCGGTCCAGCCGGCCCTCGCCAGCACCGTGTGCTGCCGCTACCGGCCCGAGACCCGCACGCTCGTGTGGGCACAGGCAGGACACCCCGCCCCACTGCTGTTCCGCAACGGGACGGGGCGTGCGCTGTCGCCACCGGACGGCGTCCTGCTCGGCGCGACCTCGGGCGCCGCCTACGGGCAGGCCGAACAGCCGCTCGAACCGGGCGACCTGCTGCTCCTGCACACCGACGGACTGGTCCCCCGGCGCGATCGCGCCGCGGCAGTGGACCGCCTCCTCGACCTGGCCCCCCGCTTCGGCGAGGCCCGTGCCGCACAGGACTGCGTGCGGACCGTCGTGGAGGAATTCGGTGAGACGGAGCGCGAGGACGACGCCTGCGTACTCATCGCCCGGGTTGTCACCTGATACACCTGCTGCACGAGCCCCCTGCGCCCGTGCTCATTCGCCGCAGGACTGCACGCTGATACGTGCTCATACGCTCATGCCGGGCAATCACGCCCGAGTGCTGTTGCCACCCCGGGTGTTCACCCCCTTGGGCAGCGCCTGTTTGATCTCTTCACGCAGGTCGTGGATCTTCGGGTAGCTGGAGTACTGCCCCGTCAGCCGGTACATCTCACGCAGCCGGTCCCAGGTGCGATGGGAGGAGTTCGTGCCCATCGAGGTCAGGGCCAGGCGTGCGTACCGGTCGGCCTGTTCGGGGTCGTCGGCGATGAAGCAGGCGGACGCGAGCGAGAGGTGGTCGAAGATCTTCGACCGGTCCCGGCCCTTCTCACGCAGTTGGAGCGCCTGCTTCGCATGGCGCTGCGCGACGGCGGACGCCGCCGGCTCGTGCTCCGCGAGCGTCCGGTACGCCAGGGCCTGCATACCGTGCAGGTCCGCCTCGTCGAAGAGCTGCATCCAACTCGGCGCCGGTACGTCGCTCTTGTCCGAGACGAAGAGGTCCTCCGCCTCGCCGAGGGTGCGCCGCATGGCCTGGCCCCTGCCCATCGACGCCTGAGCCCAGGCCTCGATGGTGTAGAGCATGGCCTGGGTGCGCGGCAGCACCTCGTCACCGGAGCCCGACTTGGCGAGCTTCATGAGGTCCAGTGCGTCGTCGGGCCGCCCCAGGTGCACCATCTGGCGCGCGGCGCGGGAGAGCGCCTCCCCGGCACGGGGCCGGTCACCGCCCTCACGGGCGGCGTGGGCGGCGATGATGAAGTACTTCTGAGCCGTGGGCTCCAGGCCGACGTCGTGCGACATCCAGCCCGCGAGGACGGCGAGGTTGGCGGCGACGCCCCACAGGCGCCGCTGCAGATGGTCGGGGTGTCGGTAGGCGAGCATGCCGCCCACTTCGTTGAGCTGTCCTACGACAGCCTTGCGTTGCAGCCCGCCGCCGCGGGCCGCGTCCCAGGCCCGGAACACCTCGACCGAGCGCTCCAGCTCTTCGATCTCCTGCGACCCGATGGGGGCGGCCTCGTAGCGGTCGTACCCAGCGGGGTCGGCGTGCAGGGGATCGTCGAGTTCGGGAGCGTCGGCCGAAAGGGCCGGATCGGAGTGCAGCCAGTCGTGCATGGCGCTGCTGAGTGCGGATCCTGCGGCGAGCGCGGCGCCCGCGCCCACCAAGCCGCGTCGGTTGAGCATGAGGTCCATTCCCGTGAATTCGGTGAGGACCGCGGCGGTCCGATCGGGCGTCCACGGCACTCCGTCGGGATGTTCCTCACTCCCGCCGCCCAGCCGCTTTCCCGTACGCCCGTGCCGGACCAGACCGAGGTCCTCGATGGTCACGACACGGCCGAGACGCTCGGTGAACAGCACTGCCAGCACTCGCGGAACCGGATCACGCGGGATCTCTCCCATGTCGATCCAGCGCCGCACCCGCGAAGTGTCGGTCGCCAGCTGGGGGTGGCCCATGGCCGCCGCCTTCCGGTTGACCATCCGCGCGAGCTCGCCCTTGGACCAGCCGGCCAGGCCGAACAGATCCGACAGACGAGTGTTGGGTTGTCCGCTCACGTCAAGCCCCCAGGTTCTCGGCTGAGTTGACAGTAACCCCGTGTCAGTTGCTGCGGGACTATTCGCCAGGGTTCGCCAGGGTGCGCCAGATGGTGTGCCAGTGCGCATCGGGTGTCAGGTAGGAACGCGCCACCCCGACCCGGTCGCCGTAGGGACATTCCCCAGGGTGCGCCGAGGCGGCCGGGGCGGGTAGCGCGGTAATTCGCAGGCACACGAAGGGATCTGTATCACCCATGTACGCAGCATCGTCCTCCGTGTCCGCCCCGCCCCGTTCGCTGCGCCCGCGTCCACAGGCTCCTCGATCCGGGGAGTCCCCAAGGGCGGGCAGCGGCCCCTATCTGGACCCCGCGCGCCCGGGGTCACCCGTGCTCGGTGCCGGTCGGACGCGGCGCGTACCGGGGGTCGGCACCCAACCGCTCAGCGGGAGACTCGACTTGTCCGGCCCTCAGGGCGCGCAGTTGCGCACGGCGATCGCGTCGGTGCACCGGATCTGTCCGGAGTTCGCTCCGGTGCAGGTGTTGCGCCGCAGCGGGCGTTCGGTGCTCCTTGTCGGAACGACAGGGCGCAGCACGGCCGTCGCGAAGTGTTTACTGGACCACTCTCCAGTGTGGGCCGAGCGGATCCGCCATGAAATAGCGGCATACCGCTCCTTCGTACGGCACCGGCCCCCGGTGCGGGTGCCACGGCTGATCGCGGCGGACCCGGACAACTGCACGCTGGTCATCGAGCGGATGCCGGGCCGTGTGGCGGCACTGCAGCGGCACCCGGCGGAGGCCCCGCCACGTGCGGACATCAGGGCGGCACTGGGCGCGATCTGCCGGCTCAACGGGTGGCGGCCGCCGGCGGGGACGTTCGACGCCCCGTTGGACTACGCGGCGCGGATAGCCCGATATCACGAGCTGGGGCTGCTCACCGACCGGGACATGGGCGATCTGCAGAAGCTCGTGCACGGCATCGCGCACTCGGCGGGGCGCCAGGGGATGGGCCAGTTCTGCCACGGCGACGCGTTGCTGTCGAACATCCTGCTCTCACCGGCCGGTCCAGTGCTGGTGGACTGGGAGCACGCGGGCTGGTATCTCCCGGGCTACGACCTGGCGACGCTGTGGTCGGTCCTCGGCGACGCCCCGGTCGCCCGGCGGCAGATCAGCCAGCTCGCGCAGTCGGCGGGTCCCGCGGCGCGGGACGCGTTCCTGGTGAACCTGATGCTCGTACTGACCCGTGAGATCCGTACGTACGAGACGGCCGTGCAGCGTTCGATGCACGACACGACCCCGGCGGCACCGGGACCTGCCCACCCGGGTGCCGCGCCGTCCGGCGAGGAACAGCGGCTGTTGCTCAGGCGGCTGCACGACGACTGCCAGCTGGCCCGACGGGCCGTTCGAGCGGCGGTCGGCACTCGCTGACGGGGCGGCGGTCCGCGATGCGCCTGGGACAGGTGCATCGCGGACCTTCGTCATGCCGTGCGCGGGCTCGACACGCGCCGCTGACGTGGGAAATCACCTTCGCCTGGACATGATTGACGCATCGTCGGAAAGCCGGGTAGCACAGACGCACCCCCGGCCGTTCCGCTCATCGCGCTCGATCGCCCCAGGAGGCCCGCCTTGCGAGGATCCACCACCGGCCCCATCCCACCCGCCGGGCACAGACGAGTACGCAGGGCCGCGGGCGCCATCGCCTCGACGGCGCTGCTGCTGCCGCTGCTCGGCGCGGCCCCGTCCGACAGCGCCGAACGGGTGTCGTCACAGGCGTCATCGCAGGCTCCTTCCGGACATCTGCAGAATGCCTTCGCCACGGCGGCGGCCGAGTACCAGGTCCCGCAGAGTGTGCTCCTCGCCGTCTCCTATCTGCAGTCCCGGTGGGACACGCACGAGGGGGCGCCGAGTGTCACGGGCGGCTACGGTCCGATGCACCTCACCGACGCCCCCACCGCGATCGCCCGAACCGTGGCACCGCATCACAGCGACGCCACGGAGGATGCGCGCGGCGACGACTCCCGCACCGCCCTGCTGCCCGAAACGAAGGTCCCGGAGGGCGCCGAACTCCCCGCCCGGCTGAGGACCTTGACGCAGGCGGCCGGGCTGACCGGGCTCCCTGCGGAACGACTGCGTACGGACGCGGCCGCCAATGTGGAAGGCGGTGCCGCCCTGCTGGCCGCCGCCCAGAAGGAGCTGGGCGAGCCGCTGAGCGATGACGCGGCCGACTGGTACGGGGCGGTGGCGCGTTACTCGGGCGCGGACGACACGGCGACGGCCGCGACGTACGCGAATGACGTGTACGAGGTGATCCGTGAGGGCGAGCAGCGCACCACGGACGCGGGACAGCGGGTCGCGCTGGCCGCACAGCCGCGACTGCGCCCCGATACGGCGCAGTTGAAGCGTGCGGGGCTGCGGACGGCCGCGGCGGAGGGCACCGAGTGCCCGGCGACCGTGTCCTGCGAGTGGATTCCGGCGCCGTACGAGGAGTTCGGCGACGGCGACTACGGCAACCACGATCTCGCGAACCGGCCCGCGTCCCAGAGCATCGACTACATCGTCATCCACGACACCGAGGCCACCTGGGACACCACACTCAAGCTGGTGCAGGACCCGACGTATGTGTCGTGGCACTACTCGCTGCGCTCCACGGACGGTCATATCGCGCAGCACGTGAAGACCAAGGACGTGGGCTGGCACGCGGGCAACTGGTTCGTGAACGCCAAGTCGGTCGGCCTGGAGCACGAAGGGTTCCTCGCGGCGCCGGACGCCTGGTACACGGAGGAGATGTACCGGACGTCGGCACGCCTGGTGAAGTACCTCGCCAAGAAGTACGGCATTCCCCTGGACCGGCAGCACATCCTCGGCCACGACACCGTGCCGGGCCCGACGACATCGACCATCCCGGGCATGCACACCGACCCGGGCCCGTACTGGGACTGGCAGCACTACTTCACACTGCTCGGCAGGCCGTTCCGCGGCACGGCCGGTTCCACCGGCGGCCTGGTGACCGTACGGCCCCAATTCACCAAGAATCGCCCGGAGTTCACGGGCTGCGTCACCAAGGGCGAACCCTGCGCGGCGCACGGATCCAGTGCCGTACGCCTCCACACCGAGCCTGACGAGGACGCGCCCCTGGTCAAGGACATCGGCCTGCGGCCGGGCGGCGAGGACTCCACGACCGATGTGAACGACACGGGATCACGTGTCTCCACCGGTCAGCAGTACGCGGTCGCGGGCCGCGACGGCGACTGGACGGCGATCTGGTACCTGGGCCGGAAGGCCTGGTTCAAGAACCCCGCGAAGCAGCCGACGGCGGTGCACACGTCCGGTCCCGTGGTCACGCCGAAGGCCGGTCTCACGGAGATCCCCGTGTACGGGCGCGCCTACCCGGAGAAGGAGGCCTACCCGGCGGGCGTGCCCGTCCAGCCGATCTCGCCCCTGCCGTACAAGCTTCTCGCGGGCCAGAAGTACGCGACCGGCGACAAGCTGCCGGGCGAGTACTTCTACGCACCGACCTTCGACACGACACCACACCGCGTGGTGCGCGGCTCGGACATGTACTACGAGATCCAGTTCGGCCATCGCGTGGCGTACGTGCGGGCCGCCGACGTGCGGGTGGTGCCGTCCTCCGCGTAGGGCCTCACGCGCCCGCCGGCGGTTCGTGCAGTCCGAACACGGAGCCCTGGTCGTCGCGGCAGAGCCTGAACCGGCCGAACCGAGCGGCCGACTCCTCGCTCCCGGCGCCCTCCTCACCCATGTCCTCCACGGTGCCGCCCAGGTCACGGACCCGGGCGGCCGCCGCATCCAGGTCCTCCACCCGGAAGAACAGATAAGGGGAGGCGCCCGCGTCACCGCCGTGCAGGCCGCCCGGCACCCCGCCGGTGGTGATGGCGAAACCTCCGCCTCCGGCCGGGCCGGGGTCGAAGGTCCAGCCGAAGAGGGCTCCGTAGAAGGCACGGCCCCGCTCGGCGTCGGCCACGCCGATTTCGAAGAAGGTCGGTTCGCCCGCCATCATGCGTCTCCTGTCGTGAGACATGGATCGGTCGACAGGAGCCACCGTACGCGCGCCGGGGTGCGGACGCTCCCCCACCGCCTCCCCGGCGGGAAACGTCAGGCCTCCTTGTCCCAGACGTACCGGCGCCCGGCGATCGCCTTGATCGTCACCTCGCCGTCCGGCAGCAGGTCGCTGCGGACGGTGAGCCGGCAGGTCCGCGACGCCCTCAATGCGATGCGAGCGGCATGGCCGCCCTCCCAGTCGATGTCGAGCGTCGCACCGCCGCGGGCGCGCAGCCCGCGGACCGAGCCGTTCGGCCAGGTGGCGGGCAGGGCCGGGAGTACCTCGATCGCGTCGTACTGGCTCTGGAGGAGCATCTCGACCATTCCGGAGGTGCCGCCGAAATTGCCGTCGATCTGGAACGGCGGGTGGGTGTCCCACAGGTTGGGCAGGGTCGAGGTCTTGAGCTGTTCGCCGAGCATCTTGTGGGCGTGGTCGCCGTCGCGGAGTCGCGCCCAGAAGTTGATCTTCCAGGCCTTGGACCAGCCGGTGCCACCGTCGCCGCGCGCGGTGAGCGAGACCTTCGCGGCGTCGGCCCACTTGGTGCCGGGCTCGATCTGCCGTCCGGGGTGCAGGGCGTAGAGGTGCGAGACGTGCCGGTGGTCGTCGGCCGGGTCGTCCAAGTCGGCCTTCCACTCCTGGAGTTGACCCCAGGAGCCGATGCGCAGGCCGGGGTCCAGGTCGGCCAGTGTCTTCTCGAGTGCGCGGCGGAAGGCGGGCGAGTCGCCCAGGATGCCGGCTGCCTCAAGGGTGTTGGTGAGCAGGTCGTGCACGATCTGCTGGGACATGGCCGCGCCGGCCGTGAAGTCGCCGTGCTCGGGCGAGTAGCTGGGCGTGACGACCAGCGTGCCGTCCCGCGGATCGGTGCGCAGGTTGTCGAGCCAGAACTCGGCGGCTTCCTTCATCACCGGGTACGCCGTCGTCCGGAGGTAGTCCGTGGAACCCCCGAACCGGTAGTGCTCGTACAGCTGCCCGGTGAGCCACGCGGCCGCCTCGGGGAACCAGAAGGCGGTCGGCCAGTCGTGCACGCCGGTGAAGCCGTAGGGGTTGGTCTCGTTGTGCACGACCCAGCCGGGCGAGCCGAACATCTCCTTGGCGGTACGGCGTCCTGGTGCGCGCAGGGCTTCGACGAAGCGGTCGTACGGGGCTGTGGTCTCGGCGAGGTTCGCGGCCTCGGCGGGCCAGTAGTTCATCTGGAGGTTGATGTTGACGTGGTAGTCGGCCGACCAGGGTGGTGTGGTGCTGTGGTTCCAGACGCCCTGGAGGTTGGCGGGCAGGGAGCCGGGGCGTGAGGAGGCGATGAGGAGGTAGCGGCCGTACTGGAAGTAGAGGGCTTCCAGTGCCCGGTCCGTGGCGCTCGTACCGCCCGTGTAGTTCGCCAGGAGCCCGTCCGTGGGCACGTCGGCGGGGACGGTCTGGCCGATGTCGAGGCTGACGCGGTCGAACAGGGCGCGGTGGTCGCGGACATGGCGGACGAGCAGTGACTGGTAGCGGTCGCCGGCCTTGTCGAGGGTGCGGGTAACTGCGGCGTGAGGGTCCTTGCCCCGGTAGCCGGGGTAGGTGTCGGCGTAGTCCGTGCCCGCGGCCAGAACGAACCAGGCGCTGTCGGCGCCGGTCACCGTGATCGTGCCGTCGGCGTTCGAGGTGACGGTGCCGCCGTTGCTGCGTACCCGGATCTGCGTCTCGAAGCGAAGTCCGTTGTCCGCGAGCACCCCGCGTACCGTCAGGCGGCCGCTCGCGGCTGTGGCGGTGAAGTCGCTGCGGGGCGAGGTGTAGCGGAGGGTGAAGGTGACGCTGCCGGGCCGGTCCGCGCTCAGCCGTCCCGCGATCACGCCGTCGGGGTAGGAGGCGAAGAACTCCCTCTGGTGGCGGACCTGTTGGTGCATGTAGACGACGGTCGCGACGGCGTTGGAGATGTCGAGTTCTCGGCGGTACGTGTCCGGCGGGGACGTCGGTGCGTCCGGAACATCGAGGTAGAGATCGCCGAAGGTCTGGTGAGCGCCGTATCCGACGCGTGGCTGGCCCAGCTCGTCGGCGACGCTCTCGGGGTCGATCCGGGTCCGGGCGTCGAGTTCGTCCTGCACGGCGGCGATCGCGCCCGGCCGTGCCTCGCGCCAGTTGCCGAAGTCGTAGCCCTGGACCGAGCCGGGGCCGCCGGTCCACAGGGTCTTCTCGTTGAACTGCAGCCGCTCGGAGGCGAGCGTGCCGAACACCATGGCGCCGAGCGCGCCGTTGCCGATGGGCAGGGCCTCGCGCTCCCAGTCGGCGGCCGGAGCGGCGTACCACAGCACCAAGGGCTCCCGCGATACATCGGAGGAATCAGCGGCGGCCGTCCCGGCTGAGGCCAGGCTCCCGCCGCCCAGGGCGAGACCGGCTGCCCCGCCAACTGTGGTTTTCAGCGTGGTTCTTCGCGATATCTCATGCGGCTCATGCGACTCGTTCGACTCATGCGACATACTCAGGACGCTAGGGGTCCGATCACCTGGGCGACAAGAGTCATGACACAGCGTGCGGCACACCGAACAAGACAGGTTCAAAACCGACCACTTCAAGCCGATCAGCCCTGCTGGAACAGCTCCGCGGGCAGCGGCTTCAGCAGCGCGTACAGGTCGTCGGTGATGGGGCGGTCCCAGGCGGCGATGGTCACCTGGACATTGTCACTGCGGTCGAACTGCACACAGGAGATCCGCGCCTCGGAGAGCTTGAGGCGGCGCACGATCAGGAGGTTGTCGCCCTGCATCACCGGCGTGTCCTCGGCGCCGACGACGGTGACCTCCTCGTCGTTCTCCAGCGCCAGCAGCAGCTGGGCCACCTCGAACGGGATCTCGCCCTCGCCGACCTCGCGGGCCGGGGAACCCTCCGGCAGATTGCCGATGATCATCGCGGGACCGCGTCCGCCGAACAGGTCGTAGCGCAGGAACACGCCCTGGCAGCTGCCGTCGGGGGCGGGCAGCAGGCCCGCGCCGAGATTGCCCGGCCAGTCTCCCGGGTCCATGGCCAGAACATCGAAGTCGGGCCCTGCGGGTGTGGCGCTGCGGCGGCGGAGGAAGGACATGTCGCCATGGTACGTGCAAGTCGGGGCGCGACGGCGTGCGGGAGACGACGCTCGGCGCCGACCGGAAAATTGCGGTGACCGCCTCGAATCCCGCCCTCCCCTTACGGACCGGAGCGGTCGGCGAGCCGTTCCAGAAGAGCCACCGCCTCGGCCGCCCGCTCGTACGGCACGAAGAGGTGGTCGTGGTGGAAGCCGGCGACGACATTGCAGCTCAGGCCCGCATCGGCCAGTGCCCGGGCGACGGCGGCGGTAAGGCCGACGGCGTCCAGCGCGGAGTGGACGCGCAGCGTGATCCAGGCCGCCACATAGTCGTAGCTCAGACGCGCGGCGTCGGCGTTCCCCTGCGGTACGACGAGGGTGAGGCCCTCGTCCTCGGCGACGGTGACGACCGGGGCGAGGCCCGGCGGTGCCGTGCCGGCGGGAACCGTGGTGAAGACGTAGCGGCCGGGATGGAGGGCGGGCCGAAGATCACCGAGGAGCCGGGCGAGGTCGCGTTCTGCACTCATGTGGGGAGGTTATGCCGTGCGCTTGTGCCGCTCGTGATGGCGGGCGACACGGGCCCGGTTGCCGCACGAGGGCTTGCACCACTCCTGGCGTGGGTGCTCCTTGAGGAAGTAGCGCACACAGCGCGGTGCGTGGCAGGCGCGCAGCCGCTGCCGGTCGGGGCCCGCGAGGAAGGCGATGGCGGCTCGGGCGAGGGTCGCGGCGAGCGGCCACTCACCGCGCACGGGTCCCTGGCGTACGACGGGGTCGGCGCCCTCGGCCCATGACAGTACGGGGACGGTCGGGGCGAGGGCCGCCTGGGCGTTGAGCCGCTCGACGGCGTCCCGTACGGGCATCAGCCGCGCCGCGTCGGCCGGGCTCGGCTCGCCGGGACGCACGGCACGGGCGAACAGGGCGCGGACGGCGGCGCGTACGTCTCGTACGGCGGCCAGCTCGGACTCTTCGGCCTGGAAACCGTCGCCACCACCGGCTCCCGGATGCTCGCGCACCCACGTGGCGAGCCCCGCCGCGGTGGCGAGGTCGTCGGCGACCCCGCCCTTGCCGTCGTGCCGGATGGTCAGTGCGAGGTCCAGCGCGAGCCGTGCGTCCGGGCTGATCGAGACGTCCATACGGCTAATGTTAAGTTCCCCTGTATCCATTAGCAGCGTGAGGAGTGTCCATGGGTGATCTGCGCCAACTGCTGCGCGGCCTGGAGGTGTTCGCGGGCGAACTACCCGGCTTCGACCCCACCGAGGCCCCCGCCACGCCCTCCGAGCTGTTCACCGAGTGGCTGCTCGCGGCCGAGATAGCTGCCCCGTCGAGGAGCGCGCACAAGGGCGCTCTAACTCGATCGTGTGATGGTTGGCATCCGGGCTTGCGGCACCCTGGGCCGTCCGGGTTAGCGTTGCGGCGTGATCTGGGGCGCCGGGTGCGGCGCCAGCGTGCAGGGCCCCTGCTCCACCGGAGTGATGGTTCAGGGCCTCCCCGCCGCCTCTGGCCGCATCAACATGGCCAGGTCACACAGGGAACCGGCCTCCCGGGAACGGACCACGGACAGGATCCGTGTCGCCACCCCGGGGCTGAGTACGCTGGGGACCAGTGCGCCCAAGACCGTTCGGGGCGTGCGGCTGATCGGGCTCACTCCCGCTCAGTCCAAAGGAACGGTGCGCGAGCCGCACGCGATGATGCTTCCACGGCGGGCGCCGAAGGGAATCCGACGGCTCGCAACCTCGTTTATCTGCGGTCCGGCGAGAGCAAGAGCCAGGGCTGGGTCAGGCAGTTGCTGTGGCCGTGAACCGTCTAGGCATACTCGACTACTGGCGGGCCGGGCTCAGCGGCGTACCCGAGGAGGTGTGGCAGCACCCCGCGCCGGAAGTCCTGCTGCTGCCGGACAACGCACTCACCGAGCTGCCCGCCCGCATCGGAACCCTCACCACCTTGCACACGCTGGATCTCGGACACAACCGCATCACCGAGATCCCGGACGAGCTGGGTGACCTGACGGGCCTCACCCGCTTCCTCTACCTGCACGACAACCAACTCGTCTCGCTTCCCGAGTCGTTGGGCCGTCTGGTCCAGCTCGCCTACCTGAACGTCGGCGAGAACCGCCTCACAGCACTGCCGGAGTCGCTGGGATCGATGAAAGGCCTGGTGGAGCTGCGCGCCCAGCACAACCGGGTCACTCGACTGCCCGCCTCGCTGGGCGAGTTGTCCTCGCTGCGCGAGCTGTGGCTGCGCGGTAATCAGCTCACGGCGCTCCCCGGCTCCGTACGGAATCTGCGCGAGCTGCGGGAACTGGAACTGCGGGAGAACGAGTTCGCGGAAGTCCCCGAGGTGCTGCGTGGGCTGCCGTTGCTGCGACGGCTCGATCTGCGAGCCAACCGGCTCGCGGAACTGCCGTCCTGGGTAGCGGAGTTGCCGTCGCTGGAGAAGCTGGATCTGCGGTGGAACGACATCGAGGTCCCGGCCGAAGTGGGGCGGGCACTCGAAGCGCGCGGGTGTGTGGTGCTGCGGTGAGGAGCGCCCCGTAGGGGCGCGGGGAACTGCGCGACCAGCCACAACGGACCCGCAGGCACGCACTGGACCGTGACGCACTGGACCTCCAGCGGAGCGCTCAGCTCTCCTCGCCGGTCGGCGGCACCACCGCCACCGGACTCGCCGCGTGCAGCAACACCGCCTGCGTGACCGAGCCGATCATGCGGGCGGGAGCCAGCAGTCGTCGACGGTGGCGGCCCACCACGACGAGGTCGGCGTCCTTGGAGGCCGCGACGAGGTGACCGGCGGCATCGCCCGGCACGACGTCCACATCGGCGCGGACCTCGGGGTGCCGCTCGCGATGCGGGGCCACGAAGCCGTCGGCCAGTGTTCTGGTCCCGGTCTCGATGGCCGCCTGGTCGACGGTCGAGGTCGTGATGAAGTCGCCGGGGACGGCCCACATCTGGAGCGGCCACGCGTACGCGGCGACCACCTGCACGCGGGCCGCGCGGCGTGCGGCCTCGGTGAAGGCGAAGGCGAGGCTCGCCTCGTCAGGGCTGTCGACGTGCAGGCCGACCACCACGCGCGGGCCGGGTGCGGCGGGGCCGTTCTCGTGCACCTCGCGTCCGGGGCGGGGTACCACGACGACGGGACACTCCGCGTCACGCGCGGCGGCCATGCTGTTGGAGCCGAGGATCAGGCTGGCGAAGCCGCCACGGCCACGGGAACCGAGGACCAACAGCTGCGCGGTGGAGCCGAGTTCGGGCAGTACTGCCGCAGGCGAGCCTTCCAGGAGGAGGTACTCCGTCACCGGCCGGTCGGCCCGGTACTCAAGGCGGGTGCGTACCTCGTTGAGGACCGGGTCCTGGTCCGGCTCCGGCGGTGCGGCGGGCAGGACCTCGGGCTGTGCCCAGGGCGCGTACTGCCGCACATGGACCACGCGCAGCGGCGCCTCACGCATCCGGGCGGCGCCGAAGGCCCACTCCAGGGCGCGCAGGCTGTCGTCCGAACCGTCGGCCGCCGCGATGACAGGCAGGGTGCTCATGCGTTTCTCGCCTCCGGAACGCCGCCTTCTGATTCCTGGGGCCAGCCTCGCTCAGGCATGGCCCCAGGACAGGGCCGAAGGTCGCGTGTCCGGAGAAGACGAGGGAAAACACCCCTCTGCCGGGTGTCAGGTGAGGTCGAACTCCCCCTCCCGTGCCCCCGACACGAACGCGCCCCACTCCGCGGGTGTGAAGATCAGGGAGGGGCTTTCGGGGCGGCCACTGTTGCGCATCGCGATGAAACCCTCGACAAAGGCGATCTGGACATCTCCCAGCCCTCGGCTGCTGGATCGCCAGTCGGCGTTGCTGAGGTCAAGCTCCGGCTTGTCCCAGCCTACGAGCGGGTGCTGCTGGATGGTGCTCTCGGCCACGTCCGTGCTCCTCCCGGTTCGTCGTCCGCGGCCAGCCTAGCGATCGGTCACCGCCAGGCACAGGCCACGTGAGGGGCACGTTCAGGAAGCGGGAGGTTCAGTCCCCACCAGCCACATCGAGAAGAACTGCGAGCCACCTCCGTAGGCGTGCCCCAGCGCCCTCCGCACCCCGTCGACCTGGTGTTCTCCGGCCTGGCCGCGTACCTGAAGGGCCGCTTCCGCGAAGCGGATCATCCCGGACGCGCCGATCGGATTGGTGGACAGGACGCCGCCGGACATGTTGACGGGCAGGTCCCCGTCGAGTTCCGTCACTCCTGACTCGGTGAGTTTCCAGCCCTCGCCCTCGGCGGCGAAGCCGAGATTCTCCAGCCACATGGGCTCGTACCAGGAGAACGGCACGTACATCTCGACGGCGTCGATCTCCCTCCGCGGGTCGGTGATCCCGGCCTGTCGGTACACGTCCGCCGCGCAGTCCTTGCCGGCCTGCGGTGACACGAAGTCCTTGCCCGCGAAGAGGGTCGGCTCGCTGCGCATCGCGCCGCCGTGCATCCACGCGGGTGGGCGGGGTGAGCGGGCGGCGCCCGCACGGTCGGTGAGCACCATCGCGCACGCGCCGTCCGACGACGGGCAGGTCTCGGAGTAGCGGATCGGGTCCCACAGCATCGGCGAGGCCTGGACCTTCTCCAGCGTGATGTCGTGCTCGTGCAGATGCGCGTACGGGTTCTTGAGCGCGTTGCGACGGTCCTTGTACGCGACCAGGGAGCCGACCGTGTCGGGGGCGCCGGTGCGCCGCATGTACGCACGCACGTGGGGCGCGAAGAAGCCGCCCGCGCCGGCCAGCAGCGGCTGCTGGAAGGGGATCGGCAGGGACAGGCCCCACATGGCGTTCGACTCGGACTGTTTCTCGTAGGCCAGGGTGAGGACGGTGCCGTGGACGCGGCCCGCGATCAGGTTCGTGGCGACGAGCGCGGTGGAGCCGCCGACGGAGCCCGCGGTGTGTACACGCAGCATGGGTTTGCCGACCGCGCCGAGGGCGTCGGCGAGGTACAGCTCGGGCATCATGACGCCCTCGAAGAAGTCGGGCGCCTTGCCGATGACGACGGCGTCGATGTCGGCCCACGTCAACTCGGCGTCCGCCAGGGCCGCTTGGGCTGCTTCTCGGACGAGTCCCGCGAGGGACACGTCCCGGCGGGCGGCCACGTGCTTGGTCTGGCCGATCCCGACGACGGCCACGGGCTCCTTGCTCATCGGGCGGCTCATCGGGTGTCCCCTTCGAGTACGGCGACCAGGTTCTGTTGCAGACAGGGTCCTGAGGTGGCGTGGGCGAGCGCGCGGTCGGACGCGCCGCGGTGGATACGGGCGGCGGCCTCGCCGACGCGGATGAGCCCGGCGGCCATGATCGGGTTGGCGGCGAGCGCTCCCCCGGAGGGGTTGACCGCGACGTCCCCGCCCAGCCGCAGGGCCTTGCGCAGGACCACTTCCTGAGAGGTGAAGGGCGCGTGCAACTCGGCGGTGTCGACGGGCCGTTCGAAAGCACCGGCCTTCTCGGCGGCCAGCCGCGTGGACGGCGAGTCGGTCAGATCGCGTACCCCCAGACCGTGCGCCTCGATACGGTGATCGATGCCGCGGATCCAGGCGGGCCGCTCGCACAGTTCGCGGGCCCGCTCCCCCGCCGCGAGGATCACGGCCGCGGCCCCGTCGCCGATGGGCGGGCAGTCGCCGGCACGGAGAGGACGTACGACGTACTCCCCCTGCGGCGCCGAACCCCTCAGCTGCGCACTGGAGTTGTCCCGCGCGTCCTCGCGGCTGCGGGAGGCGACCCCGGCGAGCGCGGGCTCGTCCGTGTCGCCCGCGTCGATGAGCGCCTGCGCCTGAAGGGCGGCCAGGGCCACGGAATCCGGCCACAGGGGGGCCACGTAGTACGGGTCGAGCTGCCGGGTCAGCACATCGCGTACGGAGCCGGGCGAGGACTTGCCGTACGAGTACACGAGCGCGGTGTCGGCGTCCCCGGTGAGCAGCTTCGTCCAGGCCTCGTACAGGGCCCAGGCCCCGTCCATCTCCACGTGCGACTCGGAGATCGGCGGCCAGGCGCCGACACCGTCGAGCGCCATGGTGAAGGAGAAGGCGCGGCCCGCGAGATAGTCCGTGGAGCCGGAGCAGGTGAAGCCGATGTCGCTGGTCTTCATGCCGGTCCGGGCCAGGACCTCGTGCAGGACCGGCATGAGCATCTCCACCTCGGAGAGCTCGTCGCTGGTGCGCCGGTGCTCGGTCTGCCCGAAGGCCACTACGGCGATCTCGCGCATCACACCAGCTCCTTGTACGTCTCGTAGTCCGCGTCCGGCTCGCCGGTGGGCCGGTAGTGGTCGGGGTAACGGCCGCCATCGGTCCACACCGGCTCGACGCGCAGGCCCATGCGCACCTGGTCGTAGGGGATGCCGCCGATGCGGCCGTGCAGGGCGAGGTCGGCGCCGTCGAGCGCGATGTGCGCGTAGACGTACGGGACTTCGATGTCGAGGTTCTTCGCCTTGATGTTGACGATGCAGTACGTGGTGACGGTGCCGCCCGGCCCGACTTCGACCTCTTCCGACGTGGCCACGCCACAGGTGGGGCACGCGCCCCTCGGCGGGACGTACACCTTGCGGCAGGACGGGCAGCGTTCGCCGACGATCCGCCGGTCGGCGAGCGCGTTGATGTAGCCGGACTGGGCGCGTCCGGGCGAGTAGGTGTAGTCGAGGCGGGCCGGGGCGACGATGCCGGTCACCATGTCCTCGAACCGCCCGTCGTGGCCCGCGAGTTCAGGCCCTTCGGGGCTGTCGTACGGCTCGAAGCAGGTGATGTCCGTGATGGCGCCGGAGCGTTCCTCGGCCCATCGGATGCGGACGCGCATCCCGCTGCGCAGGGCGTCGGGGCCGGGGGCGTCCAGGGCGTGCAGAAGGGACGTGTCGGCACCGTCGAGTTTCACGAGGACCCAGGCGAAGGGGGTGTCGAGGGGCTGGCCGCGACGGGGGGCGTGGTTCCAGGCCCAGGTGGTGACGGTGCCGGTGGGCGCCACCTCGACGAGATCCCGGATCTCCTCGGAGGTGACGGGGTCGTACTCGACGGGCGGGACGAGGGTCCTGCCGTCACCGGTCTTCACACCGAGGACGACGCGTTCACGCAGTCCGGTGAGAAAGGCGCTCTGGACGGGGCCGAGGGAACGGGTGAAGGGAAACTCGACGACCAGGGGGGCTTTGAGGACTTGGGGCACGGGGTCTCCTCCGGAGAACAGGGGGCAGCGCCCCTTTAGGGGCGCGGGGAACTGCGCGACCAGCCACGACGAACCCGCAGCTTCAAACCGGCCTCCCAGCGGAGCTACTCGCGCCGGTACACCGGCGGCCGTTTCTCGGCGAAGGCGCGCGAACCCTCCTTGGCATCAGCGGTGTCAAAGATCGGCCACCCCCGCTTGAGCTCGGCAGCCAGCCCATCGGCCTCGGTCATCTCGGCGGTCTCGTACACAGACGCCTTGACGGCCTCTACGGCCAGCGGCCCACACGCGTTGATCTGCTCGGCGACGGCGAGAGCCTTCTCCAGGGCCGTCCCGTCGGGGACGACATGCCCGATCAGGCCGATGTCGGCGGCCTCCTGAGCCGAGTACGGACGGCCGGTCAGCAGCATCTCCAGCGCGTGCGTACGCGGGATCTGCCGCTGGAGTCGGACCGTCGAGCCGCCGATCGGGAACAGGCCGCGCTTCACCTCGAAGAGTCCGAAGGTGGCGGACTCGCCAGCGACGCGGATGTCGGTGCCCTGGAGCACCTCGGTGCCGCCCGCGACGCAGTAGCCCTCGACGGCGGCGATCACCGGCTTGCGCGGCCGGTGATGGCGCAGCATCGCCTTCCAGTGGAGATCGGGGTCCGCTTTGAGCCGGTCGCGGTACTGCTGACCCTCCATCCCCCGGCCGGCCAGGGCCTTGAGGTCCATGCCCGCGCAGAACGCGCCGCCCGCGCCGGTCAGCACGATCGAGCGGATCGCGTCGTCCTCGTCGGCCTCCATCCAGCCGTCGTACAGGCCTACCAGCATCGGCAGCGAGAGCGCGTTCTTGGCCTCGGGCCTGTTCAGCGTGAGCACCATCGTGGCGCCTTCGCGCTGCACGGTGAGGTGTTCCGTGCCACCCATCGGGTCCTCCTGTCTCCGGAACGAGAACAGGTTGCAGGAGGGGAGGAGCCAGTTCAAGGGTTTTCTGACAGGGAGTCAGATTTCTTCTGCGCGAACCCTTCACAGTTGTGGCGGGCTTTGCTCTGATGACCGTCGAACCGATGGATGCGTGTCTCTTTGCCGATGGTTCTGCCGATGATTGCCGGCGTCAGGAGGAGCGGTGGAGTACAACCTTGCCGATCTGTTCGAGTCGATCGTCGACGTGGTGCCCGACCGCGAGGCGCTCGTGTACATCGACCACCCCGGCACGGGAGCGGAGCGCCGCCTCACGTACGCCGAACTGGACGCGGCCGCCAACCGCGTCGCGCACCACCTGATCGACAACGGCATACGTCCTGGCGAGCATCTCGGGCTGCACCTCTACAACGGCATCGAGTATCTGCAGACCGTCCTCGGGTGCCTCAAGGCGCGGATCGTCCCGGTCAATGTCAACTACCGCTATGTGGAAGAGGAGTTGGTCTACCTCTACCGGGACGCGGATCTGGTGGCCCTGGTCTTCGACGCGGAGTTCACCGAGCGGGTGGCGGCGGCGCTGCCGCGGGCGGAGAAGCTGCGGCATCTGGTGCGGGTGGGGACCCCCGCGCCCGACGCTCCGCCGCTGTCCGCGGTGGACTTCGTCCAGGCCGAGGCCTCCGGGTCCGCCATGCGAGGCTTCGAGCCGCGCTCGGCCGACGACCAGTTCATCATCTACACCGGCGGCACCACCGGTATGCCCAAGGGCGTGATGTGGCGCCAGGAGGATCTGTTCTTCTCGGGCCTGGGCGGCGGCGCCCCGACCGGCGAGCCGGTCAAGAAGCCGGAGGAGCTGGCCGAGCGGGTCGCGGCGGGTGGCGACGGGATCACCTTCTTCCCCACTCCCCCGCTGATGCACGGCACCTCGACCCTCACCGCGTTCATCGGCTTCCACTTCGGCCAACGCGTGGTGATCCACCGCAAGTTCGTGCCCGAGGAGGTCCTGCGCACCATCGAGAAGGAGAAGGTCACCAGCATGTCGCTGGTCGGTGACGCGATGCTGCGTCCGCTGATCGACGCGCTCAACGGCCCCATGAAGGGTACGGACTGCTCGTCCATGTTCAGCGTCTCGTCCTCCGGCGCGATCATGTCGGACACGGTGCGCGAACAGTTCCAGGCCCTCATGCCCAACGTGCTGCTGCTCAACAACTTCGGCTCGTCGGAGTCCGGCTTCAACGGCACGGCGACGGAGGACTCGGGCCCGGACAGGGGCTTCCGGGTGCGCGTCAACTCCCGTACACAGGTGGTGGATCCCGCCACTCACAAACCTGTCGCCGTCGGCGAACCCGGCCGCGTCGCCCAGCGTGGACACGTACCTCTCGGCTACTACAACGACCCCAAGAAAACCGCCGAGACCTTCTTCCAGAAGGACGGCGAACGGTGGGTACTCCTCGGCGACATGGCGACCGTCGACGAAGAGGGCGTCGTCACCGTCCTCGGCCGCGGCTCCCAGTGCATCAACACCGGCGGCGAGAAGGTCTATCCGGAGGAGGTCGAACAGGCCCTCAAGGCGCATCCGGACGTGTACGACGCGCTGGTGGCAGGAGTGCCGGATGCGAAGTGGGGCAACCATGTGGCGGCCGTGGTGCAGCTGCGCGACGGTGTGGCGCCGCCGACCCTGGACGACATCCAGGCCCACTGCCGCACGCGCCTCGCCGGCTACAAGGTCCCGCGCCAACTGGTCATCACGGACACCATCCAGCGCTCCCCGAGCGGCAAGGCGGACTACCGGTGGGCCCGGTCGGTAGCGGTGGAGGCGAACCGCTGAGCCTTCCCCGGGCCGGACACACCGAACTGCCTCTTTCCTGGCTCCGCCCGCCACACCCCTGCCGTACGTCTTGACGACCGCCCGCGCCCCTGAATTACTGATCCCGAACACCTCGACCGAATGATCGGTCGTCCGTAATGGTGCGGTTGGCGAGGGAGAAGTCCCCATGGCGGACGCGGCGGGCACGGCGGGCACGGCGGATCTGCTGGACGCGGGAGAACGACTCGACGTGGACGGCTTGCGCGACCTTCAGCTGGAGCGGCTGCGGGCGTCGCTGCGGCACGCGTACGAGAACGTGCCCTTCTACCGGGAGTCCTTCGACAAGGCCGGAGTACACCCCGACGACTGCCGCGCGCTCGCCGACCTGGTCCGTTTCCCCTTCACCACCAAAGCGGACCTGCGGGAGAACTACCCGTACGGGATGTTCGCCGTGCCCCGGGACAAGATCCGGCGCATTCACGCGTCGAGCGGCACCACCGGGCGTCCCACGGTCGTCGGCTACACGGACGGGGACCTGTCCCTGTGGTCGGACATGGTCGCCCGCTCGATCCGGGCGGCGGGCGGCCGTCCCGGTGACACGGTCCATGTGGCATACGGCTATGGGCTCTTCACCGGCGGGCTCGGCGCGCACTACGGAGCCGAACGGCTCGGCTGCACGGTGATCCCGGCGTCCGGCGGCATGACCGCCCGCCAGGTCACACTGATCCAGGACCTGAAGCCCGGGATCATCATGCTGACCCCGTCCTACATGCTGACGCTGCTGGACGAGTTCGAGCGGCAGGGTGTCGATCCCCGCGGGACCTCGCTGCGCGTGGGCATCTTCGGCGCGGAGCCGTGGACGGAGGAGATGCGCCGGGAGATCGAGGAGCGGTTCGCGATCGACGCGGTCGACATATACGGGCTGTCTGAGGTGATCGGGCCGGGCGTCGCGCAGGAGTGCGTGGAGACGAAGGACGGGCTCCACGTCTGGGAGGACCACTTCTACCCGGAGGTCGTCGATCCGATCACGGGCGAGCCGCTGCCGGACGGCGAGGAGGGCGAGCTGGTCTTCACCTCGCTCACCAAGGAGGCCATGCCCGTGATCCGTTACCGGACCCGGGACCTGACCCGCCTGCTGCCCGGCACGGCACGCGTCTTCCGCCGCATGGAGAAGATCACCGGCCGCAGCGACGACATGATCGTCCTGCGCGGTGTGAACCTTTTCCCCACCCAGATCGAGGAGATCGTCCTGCGCACCCCGGGCGTCGCCCCGCACTTCCAGCTGCGGCTGACCCGCGAGGGCCGCCTCGACGCGCTCACCGTGCGCGCCGAGGCACGAGCCGGGGCCGCTCCCGCGACCCGCGACGCGGCCGCGCACGCCATCGCGGCGGCCGTGAAGGACGGCATCGGAGTCTCGGTCGGAGTCGAGATCGTCGAACCGGAGTCGCTGGAGCGGTCGGTCGGCAAGATCAAGCGGATCGTGGACCTTCGAAGGCGATAGGCAGCCTGGCCGGCCCCTACTTGGAGGGATTGGGCTGTGAGCCGTACGCCGTCAGGAAGCGGTCGCGGAAGGAGTCCATCCGCCAGACCGGGGCCGTCGCGTCGGGCTTGAGGCCGTCCGTCCAGTCCCAGTCGTCGATCTTGTCCAGTACGGACTTGTCCTGGGCGACGATCGAGATCGGCACGTCCCGGCTGGCCTTGCTGCCGCTGACCTTGGCCATGGGCTGGTGGTCGCCGAGGAAGACGAGCACGGTGTCCTTGCTGCCGTACTTCGTCACGTAGTCGATGAGGCTGGTCACGGAGTACTGGATGGACTTGCCGTACTCCTCCTTCGCCTTGTCGGAGTCGTAGAAGACGTCCCCGGGCTTCTTGCCGGCCTTCTGGATGTCCTTGTAGACCGAGCCGTTGCCGACCTGCTCATCGGGGATCGTCTTGGGGAGGGGCGCCCAGGGCTGGTGGCTGGAGGTCAGGATGATCTGCGACATCAGCGGCTTGTCCTGCTTCTTGCCGTGCTCCAGCCGCTCGAAGGCCTTCAGGGCGTACTGGTCGGGCATGGTCGACCAGCTGAACTTGGGGCCCTTGTAGCCGAGGTCCCGGGAGTCGTAGACCTTGTCGAGTCCGTAGAACTTGCCCTCCGGCCAGTTCTTCTGGACGCCCGGCATGACGCCCACAGTCCGCCAGGCGCCGGTGCGCTGGAAGGCCCCGGTGAGGGTCAGGTGCTCGCCCGCGGTGACGACGCGGTAGCGGTTCTGGTTGTTGATCCACAGGCCCGACAGGAACGTGGAGTGGCCGAGCCAGCTGTTGCCGCCGTACGTCGCCGAGGTGAGCCAGCCGCTCTTGGCGGCGAACCCGGCCTTGGTCAGCTCCTCGTTCTTGGCGGTGAGGGTCGCGTTGACGCCCGGCGCGATGTCCTCGTCCTCGACCGCGCTGCGGCCGTAGCTCTCGATGAAGGTGAAGATGACGTCCTTGCCGCGCAGGCCCGTGAGCAGCTGGTTGCCCGGGGTGTTGCCGAACTTGTCCTTCTTGGCCTCCTTGGCGAACGCCGCCTCGTCCTTCAGGGTGGCCTGCACCCGGTGCATACGGTCCTCGAGAAGGGCGGCCGTGCTCCTGGCCGCGAGCGGCGAACCGGTGCCGAGCTGCAGACCGAGCGCCGCGCACGTGACCCAGGCGGTCCCGGCCACCACGGTGGTACGGGACGCCCTCTCGCGGTTACGGGCCATGACGTTGCTCAGCCGGAGGACCGCCAGTGCCATCGCGGCGAGAATGACGAGGACGAGGGCCACGACCGCGATCAGGACACCGATCGTGCCCCCGCTGCCCATCGAGTCCTGCAGGTACGCCTTCGCGTCGTCGAACAGGACCCAGTCGAGGACCACGTTGAATCCTCGTCCGAGGAACATGTTGAAGCCGATGTCGAGGACGTTCAGCAGGGTCAGCACGCCGAGACTGAGGCCGGCGAGGACCGCCACCACCAGCCGTGGCCTGCGCGGCAGGAAGATCAGAACACCGGCGCCGAGGATCGCCTCCACGGGGATGCGTATGAACAGGCCCGGCCTGAAGGCTTCGATCGAGGTCGGCATGAGGAGCGCGAAGTACACGAGCCCGAGGGACAGGACCGTGACCGTCCAGCCCACGTTGCGCGCCGCGACCGGGTGCCTGTCCCGCCAGCGGCGGGCGGCGACGGGTTTGTCCGGGGCGTCGACGGGATCGTCGCTCGGGGGCGATTCCTCTTCGGTGGCCGATTCACCGGCGGATTCGGCGGGGGCTTCCGTGGCGGTTTGAGTGACGCTGCCTTCCTCGGCCGCGGCGTCCTCCTCAGAAGTCGCGGCGCGCTCTTCAGAAGCAGGCGTGTCGTCGGACGTGTCCGCCGGAGGGACCTCCGGCGTCACGTCCTTCTCCGGGGTCGTCCGGTCCGTGTCCGGCAGCTGAGGTGAGTTCGTGGTGCTCGACAACCCGGAGGTCCTTCCGTGCGTTTCCCGCTGGTGGCACGGCGGACCAGGCCCGGGAGGCCGGGCCCGCCGATATGTGTACGGCTCGCCCGCCTCGACCGTTCAATCACCTGGGGCGATGGTTCGGGCGAGCTTGGGTCGCTGTCCAAAGCCCGCTGCAGTATCGCGCCCCTTTAGGGGCGCGGGGAACTGCGCGCCCAGCCACAACGAACCCGCAGCTTCGAACCGCACCTCCAGCGGAGCGCTCAGTCACGGAAGCGATCCCTCAGCTCCCGCTTGAGGATCTTCCCGCTCGCGTTTCGCGGCAGCTCGTCCACGAACACGACCCGTTTCGGTGCCTTGAAGTGCGCCAGCTTCTCGCGCGCGTGGGCGGTGAGCTCGGCTTCTGTGACCTCGCCGCGGGGGACGACCACCGCGGTCACGGCCTCGATCCAGCGGTCGTCCGGCAGCCCGATCACCGCGACCTCGGCCACCGCGTCATGCGTGTAGAGCGCGTCCTCGACCTGCCGTGAGGCGACGAGTACGCCGCCGGAGTTGATCACGTCCTTCACCCGGTCGACCACGGTGAAGTACCCCTCGGCGTCCCGTACGGCGAGATCCCCGGAGTGGAACCAGCCGTCGCGGAAGGCCTCCGTCGTTTCCTCGGGCTTGTCCCAGTAGCCCTCGCAGAGCTGCGGTGAGCGGTAGACGATCTCGCCCTGCTCCCCGTCGGGCACGTCCTTGCCGGACTCGTCCACGACCCGCGCCTCGACGAACATCACCGGGCGCCCGCAGGAATCCATCCGCCCCTTGTGCTCGTGCGGCCCGAGCACCATGGACAGGGGGCCGATCTCGCTCTGCCCGAAGCAGTTGTAGAAGGCCAGCTTCGGCAGCCGCTCCTTCAAGCGCTCGAGCACCGGTACCGGCATGATCGACGCCCCGTAGTACGCCTTGCGCAGCCCGCTCAGGTCGCGGGTGGCGAAGTCGCGGCGGTTCGACAGCCCGATCCACACGGTGGGCGGAGCGAACAGACTGTCCGCGCGCCCTGCCTCGATCAGATCGAAGATCTGCTCGGCGTCGGGCGCGTCGAGGATGGTGTTCCGGGCGCCGACCGCGAGATACGGCAGCAGGAACACATGCATCTGCGCCGAGTGGTACAGCGGCAGCGAGTGCACGGGCAGGTCGCCCGCGCTCAGGTCCAGGGCGGTGATCGCGCTCAGATATTCGTGCACCAGGGCGCGGTGCGTGAGCATGGCCCCTTTCGGCAAGGCGGTTGTGCCCGAGGTGTAGAGCAACTGGACCAAGTCCTCGGTGCGCGCCTCGTCACCGTCGTACGGCGGCGTCGAGGCCAGTCGCGCGAGCAGCGAGTCGTCGGCGTCGCGCAGCGGCATCACCCGTACGCCGTCGGGGAGTTGCCCGGCGATGTCCGGGTCGGCCAGGACGAGCGTGCTGCCGGACTGGCCGACGATGTACGCGAGGTCGTCACCGGTCAGGTTCTGGTTGACCGGTACGTGCACAAGGCCGGCGCGCGCACAGGCCAGGAACCCGATCAGGTACGCGTCCGAGTTGTGGCCGTAGGAACCGACCCGGTCGCCGGGTTCGAGCCCCGTGTCGCGCAGCACCTGCGCGGCTCGCGAGACGGCGTCGTCCAACTCCGCGTAGGTCCAGGACCGTTCGCCGTAGTGGACCGCGGCGCGGGCGGGAGTGCGCCGGGCGCTGCGCCGCAGCACTCCGTCGACCGTCACGCTGCGTCCAGCCGCCACCGTCATACCCCGCTCCTTCGTCCCGTTGCCCTGGCGCGATCCTCGTTCGGCGGCGGGAGCGGGTCAAGCAGCGGGCGTCTGTGGCGCGAAGTGCGTGGAGGACGGTCGGTGATCTAGACCGGACGGCTGTGCCCCTCCCAGTACGGCTCCCGTAGCCGCCGCTTGTACAGCTTTCCGTTGGGATCGCGCGGCATCGTCTCGATGAAGTCGACGCTCTTGGGCCGCTTGTATCCGGCCAGCTGCCGTTCGCAGTGGCCGAGGATCTCGGCGGCCAGCGCCTCGCCGGGTTCGAAGCCGGGGGCCGGTTCGACGACGGCCTTGACCTCCTCGCCCCAGTCGTCGTGCGGGATGCCGAACGCGGCGGCGTCGCCGACGGCGGGGTGGGTGAGCAGCGCGGACTCGATCTCGGCCGGGTAGATGTTGACGCCGCCCGAGATGATCAGGTCGATCTTGCGGTCGCGGAGGAAGAGATAGCCGTCCTCGTCGAGATAGCCCAGGTCGCCGACGGTGAAGAAGTCGCCGATGCGGTTCTTCTTCGTCTTGGTCTCGTCCTTGTGGTACGAGAATCCGCCGGTGCTCATCTTCATGTAGACGGTGCCCAGTTCACCGGGCGGCAGCTTGTTGCCGTCGTCGTCGAAGACGGCGAGTTCGCTGATGGGCCAGGCCTTGCCGACCGTGCCGGGCTTCTTCAGCCAGTCCTCGGCGGTCGCGAAGGCACCGCCTCCCTCGCTGGCCGCGTAGTACTCCTCCACGCTGTTGCCCCACCAGTCGATCATGGCCCGTTTCACATGGTCGGGGCACGGGGCGGCGCCGTGGATGGCGTGCCGCATGGACGACACGTCGTACCGGGCGCGTACCTCGCCGGGGAGCGCCAGCAGGCGGTGGAACTGGGTCGGGACCATGTGCGTGTGCGTGCACCGGTGTGTGTCGATGAGGCGGAGCATCTCCTCAGGTGTCCACTTGTCCATGAGCACCAGCCGGTGGCCGATGTGCAGGGAAGCGCCCGCGAACTGGAGCACTGCCGTGTGGTAGAGCGGCGAGCAGACGAGGTGCACATTGTCGTCGAAGGGTTTGATCCCGAAGATGCCGAGGAAGCCACCGAGATACGCCTCTTCGGGGAGCTTGCCCTGCAGTGGGCGCCGGATGCCGCGCGGGCGGCCCGTGGTGCCCGAGGTGTAGTTCATGACCCAGCCGAGGGTGCGGTCCTCGGGCGGCGAGTCGGGCTGTCCGTCGGGGAGTTCGGCGTACGGCCGGAATCCCTGGACCGCGCCGACCGCGTACCGCCGGCTCTCCGGCAGCTTCGCCTCGTCGGCGGCGTGCCTTGCCGCGTCGGCGAACCGCTCGTGCGCGATGAGCACCTTGGCGCCCGAGTCGGAGACGATCCAGGCGATCTCGGGGCCGACGAGGTGGTGGTTGACGGGGACGAGGTAGAAGCCCGCCTGCTGGGCGGCGAGGTATGCGGTGAAGAACTCGACTCCGTTGGGCAGCACGACCGCGAAGGCATCGCCGCGTTCGAGCCCGGCCGCGCGCAGCCCGTGCACGAGCCGGTTGGTCTCGGCGTGCAGCCGTCCGGCGGTCCACTCCTCGCCGTCGGGCGCGATCAGGGCCGTACGCTCCGGCTCGGCGGCGGCCTGGGCCCAGAAACCGTTGGGTGCCTGACTCACTCCTCGCTCCTTCCCGCGATCCGGTTGATTCGGTCGACGGCCCGCTCGAAGCCGCGCGTGAGGTCGTCGAAGACGGCCTGGACGCTGCGCTCGCTGTTCATCCGGCCGACGATCTGCCCGACGGGCGTCCCGAGCAGCGGCTCCACCTCGTACTTCTGGATCCGCGAGACCGCCTCGGCGACCAGCAGGCCCTGCAGCGGCATGGGGAGCGTGCCGGGTCCGTTCGGGTCGTCCCAGGCGTCGGTCCATTCGGTACGCAGCTGCCGTGCGGGCTTGCCGGTCAGCGCGCGCGAGCGGACCGTGTCGCCGGACTCGGCTGCCAGCAGCTTCTGGGTCAGGGCGCGTGAGTGCATGTCGGCCTCCGTGGTGGTCAGCCAGATGGAGCCGAGCCACACCCCCTGAGCGCCGAGCGTCAGTGCGGCCGCCACCTGCTGTCCGCTGCCGATACCTCCGGCCGCCAGCACGGGCAACGGATCGACGGCGTCCACGGCTTCGGGCGTGAGCACCATCGAGGCGATCTCCCCGGTGTGGCCGCCGGCCTCGTAGCCCTGGGCGACGACGATGTCGATGCCCGCCTCCGCGTGCTTACGGGCGTGCCGGGCGCTGCCCGCGAGCGCGGCGACAAGTACGTCCTGGTCATGAGCGCGCGTGATGACATCGGCGGGCGGTGAACCGAGCGCGTTGGCCAGCAACTTGATCGGATACTCGAAAGCGACGTCGAGCTGGTTGCGGGCCACCTGCTCCATCCACCCGGTGATGCGCCAGCCGGACGCCTCGCCCTCGGCGAGTTCCGGCACGCCGTACTTGGCCAGGGTGTCCTTGACGTACTGCCGGTGCGCCTCGGGGATCATCGCCTCGACGTCGGCCTCGCTCACGCCTTCGACCTTCTTGGCGGGCATGACGACATCCAGGCCGTAGGGCCTGCCGTCGACATGTTTCTCGACCCAGTCGAGGTCCCGTTTGAGGTCGTCGGGGGCGGTGTAGCGGACCGCGCCGAGCACACCGAACCCACCCGCCCGGCTGATGGCCGCGGCGACGGCGGGGAACGGCGTGAAGCCGAAAATGGCGTGCTCGACTCCCAGTTTCTTGCTCAGCTCCGTCTGCATGGCCGCAGGATGCCGCAGTCCTCCGGACGAGGGAAGACTTTTTCTGATGCTCCGTCAGATTTATTGCCGGGCGGGCGCAGGCGAACGCTCTCACCCTCCGGCAGCAACGCCCTGACTCTCCGGCAGTCTTGACACACCCCCCACCTGACACAAAAGTTTCACCTCGGAAGGCGGGCTCCGAAAGATACTTTCAGGCGGCGCTACGGGAGGCTTCTCGATGACCGAAGGCACGGCGGGCAGAGCGAGCGACGGGCTGACCCGTCGCCAACTGGTCGGAAAGACGCTGGCGTTGGGCGGTGCCCTGGCCCTCGTACCGTTCCCGGCAGGTCCCGCGTCCGCCGCGCCGCAGCACGGCCGACCCACTCTGCGGCATGGATCGGCCGAGCGGGCGGGCCTGCTCGCCGGGCATCTGCGTCAACTCGTCGCCGACGTCGAGACGTTTCTCGGCCCCTCCCCCAAGTACCCCTGGTACGCGGGTGCCGTACTGCTCGCCGGACGCGGCGGAACGGTCGCCCTGCATCAGCCGATCGGCAAGGCGGTGCGCTACTCGGCGTACGACGAGAAGACCGACACCGGCGTGGAGTTCCCCGCCGGCCGGCAGATTCCGATGGCCGAGGACACGGTCTTCGACCTCGCCTCGGTCTCGAAGCTGTTCACCTCGATCCTGGCCGTGCAGCAGATCGAGCGGGGCGGGCTCGAGCTGGAGGGGAAGGTCGCCTCGTACCTGCCGGAGTTCGGGAGTGCGGGCAAGCAGGACATCACCATCCGTCAGCTCCTCACCCACACCTCGGGGTTCCGCGCCTGGATCCCGATCTACAACGCGCCGACGTACGAGGAGAAGCTCCAACTCATCTGGAACGAGGCGCCGCTCAACCCACCGGGCACCAAGTACCTCTACTCGGACCTCAATCTGATCTCGCTCCAGCTCGTCCTGGAGGAGATCACCGGTCAGCCTTTGAATGCCCTGCTCCGAAACGAGATCACCGCTCCACTCGGGATGCACCGCACTCGCTACAACCCGCCCGCCTCCTGGAAACCGAAGATCGCCGCCACGGAGGACGCCCGCAAGCCATGGTCCGGGATCGACCGCGGACTGGTCTGGGGCGAGGTGCACGACGAGAACGCGTACGGCCTCGGCGGAGTCGCCGGCCACGCGGGTGTCTTCTCCAGTGCCTGGGACCTCGCGGTCCTCGGCCGTACGCTCCTCAACGGCGGCTCGTACGGCCGGGCCAGAATCCTGGAGCCCGAGTCGGTGGAGCTGATGTTCAGCGACTTCAACACCGCCTTCCCCGGCGACGAGCACGGCCTCGGCTTCGAGCTCTACCAGCACTGGTACATGGGCGCGATGGCCACTCCGCGCACCGCGGGCCACACCGGCTTCACCGGCACGTCCATGGTCCTCGACCCGACGACCGACTCCTTCCTGATCGTGCTCGGCAACTCCGTTCATCCCGTGCGCAGCTGGCGATCCGGTTCCGCGCCCCGGGTCGCCGCCGCGAACAACCTGGCGCGGGCCGTCCCGGTGCGGCCCGCGCGGGGGCGTACGGCCTGGTTCTCCGGCATGGCGACCGCGACGTCCGCGACCCTCACGCTGCCCGTGCTCGCCCTCGGCAGCGGCGGCCGCTTGCGCTGCGCCCTGTGGTGGGACACCGAACCCCAGTCGGACGCCCTCTGGCTGGAATCCTCGGCGGACGGCGGCACGACGTGGCAGCCGGTGCCGTTCACGACGCAGCGCCACGGCGAGGATGCGCGGGACCATCCAGCCGGTTCGGCGACCGGCTGGTCCGGCCGGGTATGGCACCGGCTCACGGCCGACCTCGCCATGGCCCCACAGGTCGTACTGCGGTGGCGTTACACGACGGACCGGCTCTACGTCGGGCGCGGCGCGTACGTGGACGGGCTGCGGGTCGAGGCCGCCGGCCGGGTCGTCTTCGACGAGGCCAGGCCCTCGGACGCGGCTCGTGTCGAGGCGGTGGGCTGGACGCCGTCGGACAACTGACCGGCGGTCGCCGCTATCCCGGTTCCCGCTCTTCGAGCACCGCCATCGCGGCGTTGTGCCCCGGTACTCCGCTCACCCCGCCGCCCCGCACCGCGCCCGCGCCGCACAGCAGGACGTTCGCGTGGCGGGTCTCCACGCCCCAGCGGCCTGTGCCTTCCTGTACGTAGGGGAAGGCGAGGTCGCGGTGGAAGATGTTGCCGCCGGGCAGCCTCAGGTCGCGTTCCAGGTCGAGGGGGGTCTTCGCCTCGATACAGGGGCGGCCTTCCGCATCCGTCGCCAGGCAGTCGGCGAGTGGTTCGGCGAGGTGGGCGTCCAATTGCGCGAGGGTCGACTTGAGCAGTTCCTCGCGTACGGCGTCGTTGTCGCGTGCGAAGAGCCGGGCGGGGGTGTGGAGGCCGAAGAGGGTGAGTGTCTGGTAGCCCTGCTCGACCAGGCCGGGTCCGAGAATCGTCGGGTCGGTCAGCGAGTGGCAGTAGATCTCGGCGGGCGGCGCGGCGGGCAGCTCGCCGGACGCGGCCTGCGCGTACGCGGTCGCCAACTGCTCGTATCCCTCGGCGATGTGGAAGGTCCCGGAGAACGCCTCGCGCGGGTCGACGGACGGGTCGCGAAGCCTCGGCAGCCGCTTCAGCAACATGTTCACCTTGAGCTGGGCGCCCTCGGCGGGGGCGGGCGGCTCCTCTCCGGTGAGGGTCGCGAGCTCGTGCGGAGAGGCGTTGACCAGGACGTGCCGGGCCGTGACGACTCCTTCTCCGGCCTCGGTCCGGTATGTGACCTCGGCGGTGTGCCCATCGGTCTGCACCCGGACCGCTTCGTGCCCGGTGGCGAGGGCCGCACCCGCTGCGCGGGCGGCTCCGGCAAGTGCGTCGGTGAGGGCTCCCATGCCGCCGACCGGCACGTCCCAGGCTCCCGTGCCGCCGCCGATCACGTGGTAGAGGAAGCAGCGGTTCTGCCGCAGGGAGGGGTCGTGGGCGTCCGCGAAGGTGCCGATGAGCGCGTCGGTGAGCACGACACCGCGTACCAGGTCATCGGAGAAGGTCTCCTCGATGGCCGTGCCGATCGGCTCCTCGAACAGCACGCGCCACGCATCCTCGTCGTCGACACGGCGGCGCAGTTCGTCGCGCGTGGGCAGGGGTTCGGTGAGCGTGGGGAACACCTGCTTGGCGACGCGGCCGGTCATGGCGTAGAAGCGCTGCCAGGCCTGGTACTCGCGGTCCGAACCGGTGAGCCGCGCGAAGGCATCGCGGATGCGCCGTTCGCCACCGCCGACGAGCAGCCCGGTCGGCCGGCCGTCGCGCTCGGCGGGTGTGTACGAGGACACGGTGCGCCCGCGGACCCGGAAGTCCAGGCCGAGATCCCGCACGATCTTCCGGGGCAGCAGGCTGACCAGGTACGAGTACCGCGACAGACGGGCGTCGACCCCGGCGAACGGCCGGGTGGACACGGCGGCGCCTCCGGTGGTCCCCAGGCGTTCAAGGACCAGGACGGACTTCCCCGCGCGGGCCAGGTAGGCGGCGGCGACCAGACCGTTGTGGCCACCGCCGACGATCACGGCGTCGTATTCCTCGTGTCGCTTGTGTCCAGGCATGCCTCTTGGTAACACGGGTTGATCTAGGTCGGCCAGAGATGCGCGGCAGGCGGCGGGCGCCCGGGCGGGGGGTGGTGACACTTACGGGCCCGCAGCCGCGACAGGACTCCTCACCCCCACCCCCTTGCGGGGGTCTGGGGCGCAGCCCCAGCATCGGGGCTGACGAGCGGAGCGTCAGCGCGCCCCTGACGCCCGCTGCTGCCGCAGCGCCGCCACCCTCCGGTACAGCTCCACCGCCTCCGCCCCGCGGCCGAGCTGCTCCAGGCAGTGCGCCTCGTCATTGCGGCTGGCGAGGGTGTCCGGATGGTCGGCGCCAAGAACCTGTTCGCGCGCCGTGGCGACACGGCGGTACTCCGTGAGGGCGTCGGCCCAGCGGCCGAGCCAGCCGAGGCCGACGGCGACCTCGCGGTGGCTGACCAGGGTGTCCGGGTGATCGGGGCCGAGAACGCGCTCACGGATGGCGCACACGTCGCGGGACTCGGCGAGTGCCTCCTCCCAGCGGTCGAGGCGGCCGAGGTTGACGCAGAGGCCGTGCCGGGCGCGCAGGGTCTCGGGGTGGGCGGGGCCGTGGACGCGGGTGCGGTCGTCGATCAGGTCGCGGTACAGCGTCAGAGCCTGGGCGCTGCGGCCGAGCCGGCCGAGGCTGATGCCGACCTCGTAGCGTGCGGCGAGCGTGTCGGGATGGTCGGGTCCGAGGGCCTGCGCACGCGCCTCGGCGACCTCCTGGTACGTCTGCAGTGCTTCCGGCCAGCGGCCCAACTGACCGAGTGCGTACGCCACTTCGTACCGTGTGACGAGTGTGTCGGGGTGGTTCGCGCCGAGCACCCGGTTGCGGGCCGCGGCCACGTCGAGGGCCATGCGGTACGAGTCCTCCAGGCGCCCGAGCCTGCTGAGGTTGAAGGCGAGGTTGTGGCGGCAGCGCAGGGTGTCCGGGTGGTCGGGTCCCATGGCGCGCTCCCGGGCGGCGAGCACGGCCGTGTACACCTGGTGCGCCTCGAAGTGGCGGCTCAGCTGCCCCAGTACGTACGCCATTTCTTGTCGCGCGGCGAGCGTGTCCGGGTGGTCGTGGCCGAGCACGCGCTCCCTGGCGTCGGCGACGTGGGTGTACTCGCGCAGCGCGTCGGCGGGGCGGCCGGTGCGGCTGAGGGTGAAGGCGACCTCGTAGCGGCTGGAGAGTGTGTCGGGGTGGTCGGGTCCGAGGGCGTGCTCGCGCTCGGCGGCGACCGCACGGTGGACCTCGCCCGCTTCCGCCCAGCGGCCTAGGCGGCCCAGGCTCAGGCCCGCGTTGTGCCGGCCGGTGAGAGTGTTGACCAACTCCGGTGACGGGGTGGGCCGTTCGGCCGGTACGGGTTCCTGGGCACGGCGGGTGTCGGTGCGGGGGATCCACTCGCCGGTCAGCCCCGCGGCGGCGTCCGGCGGTGTGGTGCGCAGGCCGGCGCCGGTCGCCTTGTGGCCGGTGGTCATGCCCCGGGTCCAGGAGGGCAGGCGCGGTTCGCGGCCGGTTGGCGGCCCCGGCGCCGGGCGCCGCACGGGAGGAGACACCACGGTCGGTACGTACGCCGGTGTGGTGCGGCCCGCGCTGATCCGGTGCACCAGCTCGCGGGCATCGTGCGGACGTTGCTCGGGCTCCTTGGCCAGCAGGTCCAGGATGATCTCCTCGACGTACTCGGGGATTTCGGCGCGGTGGCTGCGCGGCGGCTCGGGGATGGTGTCGCGGTGGCCGACGAGGACGGCCCACGCGTCGTCGAGGTCGAACGGCGGCGCCCCGGTGGCGATCTCGTACAGCACGCAGCCGAACGAATAGAGATCACTGCGCTCGTCGACGGACACGCCGCTGATCTGCTCGGGCGACATGTAGTGCGGCGTGCCCATCGCGATACCGGTGCCCGTGAGACGGGAGGTGAAGCCGATGTCGTGGCCGAGGCGAGCTATGCCGAAATCGCAGATCTTCACCGTGCCGTCGTTGAGCCGCATGATGTTCGCGGGCTTCAAGTCGCGGTGCACGATGCCCTGTTGGTGGGTGTAGGCGAGGGCCGCGGCCACTTGGTCGGCGATCTCCACGACGTCGGTGACGGGCAGCGGGTGGTGCTTGTTGTCCTCCAGGAGCTGGCTGAGGTTGCGGCCGTCCAGCAGCTCCATGACGAGATAGAGCACGCCGCCGGACTCGCCGAAGTCGTGCACCACGGTCACCCCGCGGTGCTGGAGTGCGGCGGCCACGCGGGCCTCGCGTCGAAACCGCTCGCGCAGGACACGGGTGAAGGACTGGTCATGATGGTGGCCCAGCGGTTTGAGGCACTTGACGGCTACCTGTCTGCCCAGCGACTCGTCGCGCGCACGCCACACCTCCCCCATGCCGCCGCGACCGATCAGGTCGAGCAACCGGTACCGGCCCTGGATCAGCCTGGTCTCCCCCATTTCCTGCGACCGCCCCCGTCGGCGGTCGCAGGAAATGGG
>NZ_JAAKZY010000050.1 GCF_011045015.1 Streptomyces scabichelini
CCCATACCCCCCGAGCTCTTAGCCAGCCACCTCGGACCGATCCCCACCCCACAGCGTGTGGAACGACCCCTCCCGGTCCACACGCCGATACGTGTGCGCCCCGAAGAAGTCCCGCTGCCCCTGCGTAAGCGCCGCAGGCAACCGCTCCGCACGCAACGCGTCGTAATACGAGAGAGCCGCGGCAAAGCCCGGCGTGGGAACGCCCTGCTGAACGGCCGTGGCAAGGACCGCCCGCCAGTCGTCCTGGGCTGCGCCGATCTCCTGGGCGAAGGTCGCGTCGGAGAGCAGGCTCGGCAGATCCGGCCTGGTGTCGTACGCGGCCCGAATCCGATCAAGGAACGCCGCGCGGATAATGCACCCGCCGCGCCAGAGCGAGGACACCGCACCCAGATCGACGTTCCAGTCGTACTCCGCGCTGCCCGCCGCGATCTTGTGGAACCCCTGCGTGTACGACACGATCTTCGAGGCGTACAGCGCCTGTTCCACCTGGTCGGCGAAGGCACCCGCCTCCGACTCGCCGAGCGGCGCCGCCTTCGGCCCGGCCAGCCCGCGCGAGGCCTCGCGCAGCTCCGTGTGGCCCGACAGCGACCGTGCGAAGACCGCCTCCGCGATACCCGACACCGGCACACCCAGGTCCAGCGCGATCTGCACGGTCCAGCGGCCCGTGCCCTTCTGCTCGGCCTGGTCCTGGACCACGTCCACGAAGGGCTTGCCCGTGGCCGCGTCCACGTGGGACAGCACCTCGGCGGTGATCTCGATCAGGTAGGAGTCAAGGCGCCCGGTGTTCCAGGTGCGGAAGATGTCCGCGATCTGAGCGGGGGAGTAGCCCGCCACGTCCCGCAGCAGCTGGTACGCCTCGCCGATCAGCTGCATGTCCGCGTACTCGATGCCGTTGTGCACCATCTTCACGAAGTGACCGGCGCCGTCCGGGCCGACGTGCGAGACGCAGGGCGTCCCGTCGGCCGCCTTCGCGGAGATCTTCTCCAGCATCGGACCGAGCGATCCGTACGACTCGACCGAACCGCCCGGCATGATGCTCGGCCCGTGCAGCGCACCCTCCTCACCGCCGGAGATGCCCGCGCCGACGAAGTGCAGGCCCTGCTCGCGCAGTTCGCGCTCCCGGCGCCGGGTGTCCGCGAAGTGGGCGTTGCCCCCGTCGATGATCATGTCGCCGGGCTCCAGGAGCGGGGCGAACTCCCGGATCACCGTGTCGGTCGGCTCGCCGGCCTTCACCATGATCACCAGGCGGCGCGGCCGCTCGAGTGCCGCCACGAACTCCTTGGCGGTCTCGGCCGCGATGAAGTCGCCCTCGCTGCCGAACTCCTCCACCAGCGCATGCGTCCGTGACGCCGTCCGGTTGTGCAGGGCGACCGTGTACCCGTTGCGTGCGAAGTTACGGGCGAGATTGCGCCCCATGACCGCGAGACCCGTCACGCCGATCTGCGCTGAAGTGCTCATACGGTTGGCTCCTAAAGGTCCTGAAAAAGAACGGTGGTGCCCGTCAGTATCGCCCCACTGACCATCCTGACTTGCCGACGGTGTGTACGCACGGCGAGCCGTTCTGCCTCAGCCGCCACAGCAACCAGGGTGCATTACTGGTCACTTGGCCGGACAGAGCGGCTGATTGCCGCCTTGTCATGGCCTGTTCGCGGCGTCTACTTTTGCCGCTGCTGACGTATGTCGAGGGGGCTATTCCATGGCCGTACGGGGCCGGCACCGCCGGTATCAGCCGAACAGGATCAACCGAGCCTCGCTCACGGTCACGGCGGGCGGCGCCGGAATGGCGATGCCCCTCATAGCCACCGGCGTAGCCGACGCGGCCGATGTGGACACCTGGAACAAGGTCGCCGCCTGCGAGTCCAGCAGCAAATGGGACATCAACACCGGCAACGGCTATTACGGCGGACTGCAGTTCAGCCAGTCCACCTGGGAGGCGTTCGGCGGAACGGCCTACGCGTCCCGCGCCGACCTGGCCACCAAGGACCAGCAGATCGCCATAGCCGAGAAGGTCCTGAAGGGGCAGGGGCCCAACGCCTGGCCGGTGTGCTCGGTGCGCGCGGGTCTCACCCGGGGCGGCGACACCCCCGACATCAACCCGTCGGGCACCCAGGACCGGAAACCTCAGCGCACCGTCCGCGACGTACAGCCGCAGACCACGCCCCAGTCCCGGGCGGGCAGCGCCGAGATGTACACCGTCGTCCGCGGCGACACGCTCTCCGGCATCGCCGGCTCCCGTGAAGTCCAGGGCGGCTGGCGGCAGTTGTACGACACCAACCGCAAGACCATCGGCGCCGACCCGAACATGATCGTCCCCGGCCAGCAGCTGAGCCTGCGCGCCAAGGCCCCGGACAAGGCCCCTTCCGGCACACCGGTGTCCGACACGGCCCCTGCGAAGAAGAAGGAAGAAGAGAAGGCCGAGACCAAGCCCCGCGAGTCGGCCAGGACCCTCACCGCGCCGGTGGACGCCGGCACCGGTACTGCCTACCGCGCGACGGGTTCCTCCTGGTCGAAGGGCTATCACACGGGCGTCGACTTCCCGGTGCCCACCGGCACTTCGGTGAAGTCGGTCGCCGCGGGCCAGGTCGTGACCTCGGGCTGGGGCGGATCCTTCGGCTACCAGGTGGTGATCCGGCACGCTGACGGCCGCTACACCCAGTACGCCCATCTGTCGGCGATCTCCGTGAAGGACGGGCAGAGAGTGGTGAGCGGACAGCGCATCGGCCGCTCCGGCTCCACGGGCAACAGTTCGGGCCCGCATCTGCACTTCGAGGTGCGGACGGGGCCCGGTTTCGGCAGCGACATCGATCCGGTCGCCTATCTGCGCGCGGGTGGCGTCAGTCTCTGACGGCTTCTGACGCGGACGCCGGACATCAGTTTCCGTACGGCGCACGGCGGAGTACGGCCGATGTCAGGACTTGACGCGGGATCCGACCACGAGCGGCACCGGTATCAGCGGCATGTACGGGCCGTCGTAGTACGGGCCGTACCGGGGCCGTTCGTCTCCGCCGTCCGGCGTATCGCCGGGCGGGGGTCCGTTGGACCCGGTACGCGCCAGGTGGGCGGCCTCCCGCGCGACCACGGGTGTCGGCACCACGACCGCGGCGGGCGCGAGCGGCGCCTCGTCCCGCACCACCGCGGTGGCGGCGACCAGTCCTTCCACCTCGGCGGTCTGCTGCTCGGGCAGTACGACTGCCTCGTCGGCAGCCGGGGCCGAGGCCGCCGTGGCGGGCTGGGCCGGGACCGGCTCCGTACGCTCCGTGCCGCTGATCCGCTCCGTCGTCAGGAGGATGAGGCCGCCCGCGGCGACGACACCGCAGCCCAGCGCGAGGGCGGTGCCCGTCGAGCCGTAGCGGAAGGTTTCGCCGAACATCGTGATGCCGACCGCCGCCGCCACGACGGGGTTCACGACCGTCAGCGTGGCCAGCGGCGCCGCGAGTCCCGCGCCCCGGTAGGCGGCCTGCGACAGCAGCATGCCCGCCGTCGCGAGGACGCCGATCACCGCGAGAGTGGGCAGGAGGCCGAGCGAGATGCCGCCCGTCCAGTCCACCGCGACGGTCTTCGTGAACACCGACGACATACCGAACGCGACACCGGATGCGACCGCCAGCAGCACACTGCGCACCGCCGGGTGCCGGTGTGCGGCGCGGGCGGCCGTCATCAGCGCCACCACCGCACCGCCGGTGGCCAGGGCCACCGCCAGCTGCTGGGAGTTGTCCAGAGACTGCGAGTCGGCCGTGCCGACCAGTGACAGCAGTCCGGCCAGGCCGACCGTCGCCATGATGGCGCCCCGCCACGCTGTCGCACCGGCCTTGCGGCGGACGAAGAGAGCCGCCATGGGAAGCGCGAACACTATGGTCAGCGCGCCCAGCGGCTGCACCAGGCTGAGGGGTCCGAAGGCCAGCGCCACGACATGAAGCAGTCCGCCGAGGCCGTTGAGGCCCACCGCGGCCCACCAGGCCGGCCGACGCATGGGGGCGTACGACTCCGGCGTCGCCTCGGCGACCCGCTCCTGCACGATCGCGCCGCCGGCGTAGGCGACGGCGGACACGAGCGACAGCAGCACAGACAAAGCGAGGGCGCTCATGGGACCCTCCTCTGCGGCAGGCTGGCGCGCTCCGGTCGACGAGGTGTCCGGCGCGGCGATCGGTCGGTGTTCATGGTGATAACGATGCCCTTCCAAGGCGCTCGCGTCGTCATGCTGGAGAAGGCATTGGGTCCTACTGCCGATGGAGTACGACCTTCGCCCCGTCCTCCCCAGGTTGGGTGACACCGCGTACAACTCCCATGCTCCAGCCGGTATGCCCGTTTGGTCTACTCGATTTCCATGGATCCCGACCCCGGTCACTTTCCGTGTTCGTCAGGTCGCGTGTCCGCAGGTCGCGCCCGTCCATCGCGCCGATCCTGACCCTGCTGTCACTGCGCTCTTCCCCAGGAGGCCTGTTCTGGGTGACCATGTGGGAACCAGCCGCTGAGACAGGGGGTACCGGGTGCGAGTGGGCCTGCTGACCCGGGAGTACCCGCCGGACGTGTACGGCGGCGCGGGCGTCCATGTCGAGTTCCTCGCCCGGGAGCTGAGGCCCCTCACCGACCTGGACGTGCACTGCTGGGGCGAGGGCGTCGCGGGCGGAGTCGTACGGCACCGGCCCTGGTCCTCGCTCGACGGCGCGAACGACGCGCTGCGCACCTTCTCCGTGGACCTCTCGATGGCCGCCGGCCTCGAAGGCCGCGAACTGGTCCACTCGCACACCTGGTACGCCAACCTCGCCGGCCACCTGGCGAAGCTCCAGTACGGCATCCCGCACGTCATGACCGCCCACTCCCTGGAGCCGCTGCGCCCCTGGAAGGCCGAGCAGCTCGGCGGCGGTTACGCCCTGTCGAGCTGGGCCGAACGCACCGCGATCGAGGCCGCCGACGCCGTGATCGCCGTCTCCGGAGCCATGCGCGAGGACATCCTCGGCTGCTATCCGGCCCTGGACCCGGCGAAGGTGCGCGTCGTGCACAACGGCATCGACACCTCCCTCTACCAGCCCGACCACGGCACGGACGTCCTCGAGCGCGTGGGCATCGACCCCGACCGCCCGTACGTCCTGTTCGTCGGCCGCATCACGCGCCAGAAGGGCGTGCCCCACCTGCTGCGCGCGGTCCGGGACATCGACCCGGCAGCCCAGGTCGTCCTGTGCGCGGGCGCCCCCGACACGCCGGAGATCGACCAGGAGTTCCGCGGCCTCTTCCAGGAACTCAGCCGCGTACGCGCGGGCGTGTTCTGGATCCCGCAGATGCTGCCGCGCCCGGACGTGATCCAGCTCCTCACGCACGCCGCCGTGTTCGTGTGCCCCTCGGTGTACGAGCCGCTGGGCATCGTCAACCTGGAGGCGATGGCGTGCGGCACGGCCGTGGTCGCCTCGCGCGTCGGCGGGATCCCCGAGGTCGTTGAGGACGGCGAGACCGGTTTACTCGTCTCCGCCGACGACGACTTCGAGGCCCGGCTCGCGCGCGCCCTCGACTCCTTGCTCGCCGATCCCACGGCCGCCCGACGCATGGGCGAGGCCGGGCGGGAACGGGCGGTGCGGGAGTTCGGCTGGGACGCGGTGGCCCGGCGCACGGTCCAGCTGTACGAGGAGCTCCTCAAGGGGTAGTCCTCAGACAGTGGAGTAAAAGAAAGCGGCACAACCGGGCGGTAGAGGGGCGGCGGCATGCGACGCGGTGGACCTTCGGTGCTGGGAATCGTACTGGCGGGCGGTGAGGGCAAGCGACTGATGCCCCTGACCGCCGACCGCGCGAAACCCGCTGTGACTTTTGGCGGAACGTATCGCCTCGTGGATTTCGTGCTCTCCAATCTTGTGAACGCCGACATCCTGCGCATCTGCGTGCTGACGCAGTACAAGTCGCACTCGCTGGACCGGCACATCACCACGACCTGGCGGATGTCCAGCCTGCTGGGCAACTACGTCACGCCGGTCCCGGCCCAGCAGCGGCTCGGCCCGCGCTGGTACCTCGGCAGTGCCGACGCGATCCTGCAGTCGCTGAACCTCGTGCACGACGAGCAGCCCGAGTACATCGCGGTGTTCGGCGCCGACCACGTCTACCGCATGGACCCGCGGCAGATGCTGAAGCAGCACATCGAGAGCGGGGCGGGCGTGACCGTCGCGGGGATACGTGTGCCGCGGGGCGAGTCGTCGTCCTTCGGGGTCATCGCCCCCGGATCCGACGGGCAGACCGTCGAGAGCTTCCTGGAGAAGCCGGCCGACCCGCCCGGTCTCCCGGACGACCCCGGGTGCGTGTTCGCCTCCATGGGCAACTACCTCTTCACCACCAAGGCCCTGATCGAGGCGCTGCAACGGGACGCCGAGGACGAGCACTCCGTGCACGACATGGGCGGCTCGATCCTGCCCATGCTCACCGAACGCGGCGAGGCCCAGCTCTACGACTTCAGTGAGAACCATGTGCCCGGCGAGACCGTGCGCGACCAGGGGTACTGGCGTGACGTCGGCACCCTCGACGCGTACTACGACGCCCACATGGACCTGATCGCCGAGCGGCCCGCCTTCAACCTCTACAACCGCAGCTGGCCCATCTACACCCACTCCGGCCAGCTGTCGCCCGCCCGCTTCAACGCCGGCGGCATCGCCAGCGAGTCGATCGTCAGCGCCGGCTGCCTCATCCGTGGCCAGGTCACCCGCTCGGTCCTCTCGCCGGGCGTGGTCGTCGACCCGGGCGCCGTCGTCCAGGGCTCGGTACTGCACGACAACGTCCACATCGGCCGGGGCGCGATCGTACGCGGCGCGGTCCTCGACAAGAACGTACAGGTGCCCCCTGGAGCGACGATCGGCGTCAACCCGGAACGTGACCATGTGCTGTACACGGTCTCGAAGGGCGGCGTGATCGCGTTGGGGAAGGGCCAGCAGGTGTCGTGACGATCACGGAGACGGCCCCGGTGCGGAACACGCGCCGGGGCCGTTTGTCATGTCCGTGGACAAAGTGCGGGGATCCGTGCTGTCATGCCAACTGCCGTTCCTGACAACGTTATCCAGCCTGGAGCGACGAGCCGCCACCTTCCTCAACCAAGGAGGAACCCGTGCGCATCAGACGACCCGGAAAACCCGGACGACTCAGAGACCGACTCGCGTTACTCCTCGCCGTGGGCCTCGCCCTCGCGGGACTCACCGCAGCGCCCGCCGCGACCGCGGCCGACGACCCCGCCGAGATCCACGGCCTGAAGGGCGAGTACTACACCCAGTCCGCCCCCGGAGCCTTCGACTTCCACGAGCTCAAAGCCACCGGATTCGACCCGAAGCTCGACTTCGACAACCTCGAACCACGGCTGAACTTCGCCACCGGACGATCCGACGACGTCAGCGTCCGCTGGACCGGGAAGATCGTGCCGGAGAAGACCGGCCCTCACACCTTCTCGGTCATCGGCGACAACGGCTTCCGGCTGTGGGTCGACGGGAAGCTCGTCATCGACCACTGGGTCGACGACTGGGACAGGGAACAGACCGGTCAGCCCGTCGAGCTGACCGCGGGGCGCGCCTACGACATCAAGGTCGAGTACTTCGAGCACTACGGCGGCTCGAATCTCCACCTCCGCTGGACCCCGCCGGGCGGCAGCAAGGAGGCCGTTCCGCAGTCCGCCTTCCGGCTCCCGGACGGATACGACTACGACGGAGCCGTCGCGACCACGGTCCTCAAGGACGGCCGCACCCTCAGGCTCGACTTCGCACAGAACCTCGCCGCGCCCCCGGCCGGATTGACCGACCACCTGGAGGCTGTCATCGGCGGCGCCGCATGGCCTCTTGGGACGGCCACGGTGGACCCCGCCGACCCGAGAGCCCTCCTCGTCGCGCTCAAGGAACCCGTCGTCGGCAACAAGACCGGCACCGCCCGCGGCACCGTCGACCTCCGTTACGACGGCGAGGGCGGTCTGGCCGGCTCGGACGGCAACGTCGTCGGAGCCTTCTGGAGCAGCGGCGCCAACCGCTCCACGTACCAGCTGCGCACCGAGTGGGCCGACGAAGTGGGTCCGGGCAACGCCCATCCGGAGTACCCGAGGCCGCAGCTGACGCGTGACGCCTGGCGGAACCTGAACGGGCGCTGGCAGTTCGCCGCGGCCGAGGCCGGCGAGCGCCCCCCGGTCGGCAAGGACCTCAAGGAGCGGATCCTCGTCCCGTACCCCGTGGAGTCCCAGCTCTCGGGTATCGAACGGCACGAGGACCGCATGTGGTACCGCCGTACCTTCAGCGTCCCCTCCGACTGGAAGATCGGCTCCGGCAAGCGGCTTCAGCTCAACTTCGGGGCCGTCGACTGGCAGTCCGAGGTCTACGTCAACGGCGTCAAGGTCGCCGAGCACAAGGGCGGCTACGACAAGTTCAGCGCCGACATCACCGACGCGCTCAAGCCCGGCCGCACCCAGGAGCTGATCGTCGGCGTCTACGACCCGACCGACTCGGCGAACGGCGAGAACCCGCCCGTCGGCAAGCAGCGCCTCGACCCGAGCGGCATCTGGTACACCTCGTCCTCCGGCATCTGGCAGACGGTGTGGATGGAGCCGGTCGCCGCCGACCACGTCGACTCGCTCAAGCTCACCCCTGACGTCGCGGGCGGCCGGCTCACGGTCGACGTCGGCGGGGTCCGCGACGGAGTACCGGTCACGGCAACGGCGTACGAAGGGAAACGGAAGGTCGCCACGGTGAGCGGCCGTACCGGAGGGCCCCTCAGCCTCAAGATCCCGAAGCCTCGGCTCTGGTCGCCGGACGACCCGTTCCTCTACGACCTCGAGGTGAGCGTCGGCCGCGACCGCGTCAGCAGCTACTTCGGGATGCGGTCCATCGCCGTGGAGCGGGTGAACGGCACCCCGCGCACCGTCCTCAACGGCGAGCCCGTCTTCATGATGGCCACGCTCGACCAGGGCTTCTGGCCCGACGGCCTGCACACGGCGCCCACCGACGAGGCCCTCGCGTACGACCTGCGAATGCACAAGGAGATGGGCTTCAACTCGGTCCGCAAGCACATCAAGGTGGAGCCCGACCGCTGGTTCTACTGGGCCGACCGGCTCGGGCTGCTGGTCTGGCAGGACATGCCCGCGATGGAGGCCGGAGTGAATCCCGATGCCGCGTCCCGCGCCCAGTACGAGCGCGAGATGAAGCAGATGATCGACGAGCACATCAGCAGCCCGTCGGTCGTCATGTGGGTGACCTTCAACGAGGGCTGGGGCCAGTACGACATGGGCCGTATCGCCGACCAGGCGAAGTCCTGGGACCCGACGCGCCTGGTCAACGGCCAGTCGGGCCTCAACCTCGGGGCCGACGGCAACGCCGGCGACCTCATGGACGAGCATGGCTACCCGAGCCCGGCGCTGCCACCCGCCCCCGACGGGAAACGGGCGCTGGTCAGCGGCGAGTACGGCGGTCTCGGCCTTGCCGTGCCAGGACACGCCTGGTCGGTCCAGCAGTCGTACGTCGACGTCGACCCGGCGACCTACACCGACGACTATCTGGCCAAGCTCGACGAGGTGCGCGCACTGGTCTGCCGGGGCAGCAACGGCGCCGTCTACACCCAGATATCCGATGTGGAGGGCGAACTGAACGGTCTCCTGACGTACGACCGCAAGGTGATCAAGCCCGATGTGCCCCGTCTGAAGGCGGCGCACGAGGCACTGATCCAGGACGCGTCCCGGGCGGCTCCGGCGGGCTGCCCGGCCGCGTGACCCGACGGCGGACGCGTCAGCCCGGGCGACGGCCTTCTGGCTGATTCCGCGACCGACGCGCGGGGCTTGATCCGCCCGCTCATCATCGCGGTGAGCGGGCGGGCCGCCTGCCCCGAGGCGGCCGCTCAGGCCGCTTCACCTGCGCTGAAACGACCTCATGAACCACATGAGTCCCACCCCTCTCAGAGGGGTGGGACTTAATCTGCTGTTAACTGTGCGTAGCTTGATCGTACTTGACCGTAATCGGTTGTGGGGGGTTGACTGCTTGCTCACCCGTCGTCGACGCGAGAGCAAGCCATTGACCTCTGACCTGCTTGCACCACTCGACCTGGCGTTCTGGAACATCGAGTCCGCCGAGCACCCCATGCACCTCGGCGCCCTCGGTGTCTTCGAGACCCACTCGCCCGCCGCGGGCGCCCACGCCGCCGACCTGCTCGCGGCCCGCGCCGCGGGCGTACCGGGGCTGCGGATGCGGATCCGTGACGTATGGCAGCCGCTCTCCTTCGGGCAGCCGCTGGCCTTCGGGGGCGCGGCCCGCGAGCCCGCCCCCGACTTCGATCCGCTCGACCATGTCCGGCTGCACGCGCCGACCGCGGACTTCCACGACTCGGCGGGCGCGCTCATGCAGCGCCCTCTGGAGCGCGGCAGGCCGCCGTGGGAGGCGCATGTGCTGCCCGGCGTGGACGGCACCTCGTTCGCCGTGCTGTTCAAGTTCCACCACGCCCTGGCCGACGGACTGCGGGCGCTGACGCTCGCGGCAGCGATCATGGACCCAATGGACCTGCCGGCGCCCCGCCCACGTCCCGAGGAGCCGTCACGGGGCCTCTTCCCGGACGTACGCAAACTGCCGGGCCTCGTCCGCGGCACCCTCTCCGACGTGAGCCGGGCCCTCGACATCGGCGCTTCCGTCGCCCGCGCCACCCTGGGCGTACGGTCCTCGTCCGCCCTGGTCTCGCAGCCGACCGGCACCCGCCGCATCGCGGGCGTGAACCTGGATCTCGACGAGGTGCACAAGATCCGCAAGAGTGTCGGCGGCACCGTGAACGACGTCCTGATCGCGATCGTCGCGGGCGGCCTGCGCCGCTGGCTGGACGAGCGCGGCGACGGCAGCGAGGGCGTCGCGCCCCGCGCCCTGATCCCCGTCTCCAAGCGCCGCCCGCGCACCGCGCAACCGCAGGGCAACCGGCTCTCCGGCTATCTGATCAGGCTGCCCGTCGACGATCCGGACCCGCTCGGCCGCCTCGACACGGTGCGGACGGCCATGAACCACAACAAGGACGCGGGCCCCAACCGGGGCGCCGGCGCCGTCGCCCTGCTCGCCGACCATGTGCTGCCGCTTGGGCACCGGCTCGGCGGTCCCGTCGTCGGCCAGGCGGCCCGGCTGCTCTTCGACATCCTGGTCACCAGCGTGCCGCTGCCCAGCCTCGGCCTGAAGCTCGGCGGCTGCCCGCTCACCGAGGTCTATCCGCTCGCCCCGCTCGCCCGCGGCCAGTCCCTGGCGGTCGCGGTTTCTACATTCCGCGGACGTGTCCACTACGGGCTCGTCGCCGACGCGGAGGCCGTGCCGGACCTGGACCGGCTGGCCAAGGCGGTGATCGCGGAGGTGGAGGCGCTGAACGTCGCCTGCGCACCCTGAAAAGGGCGGTGATCACCTCGGGTTTGGTTACTTCGCCCCGCGCTCCGTAAAATTCCGCCTTCGAAAGCGAGCGCGGTTCGAGCGCGGCGCGGAACCCGAGAAACGGCAACAGTGATGACGGTGACAGAGGACAGCCAGGCGACCCCCGCCGTGGACGCGGCAGAGGTGGCACAGGCCTCGTACGGTCCCGGCATCGACCCGGAGCGGCTGGCCGTCTGCCTCAGCGTGCTCGAGGAACTCGACAAGCTGGAGGTCGACCACCCCGACGCCGTCGCCGTGCGCCGCGCCACCGCGGGGATCTACCGCACGGTGAAGCAGCGCCGCCGTCAGGAGCGGCGGGCCGCCAAGACCGCCCACGACAAGGCGGTCACGGAGGCGACGGCGACGGGCTCAGCGCAGCGCATCGACGACGAGACCGAGGGCATCCTGCCGTCGTCCGCGATCGAGGCCGGGCAGGTCGCGGGGATACTCCAGCGGCCGCGGTCCTGCTACATCTGCAAGACGCGGTACGTCGAGGTCGACTACTTCTACCACCAGCTCTGCCAGAAGTGCGCCGCGGAGAACCGGGCCCGCCGCGACGCCCGCGCCGACCTCACCGGCAAGCGCGCGCTGCTCACCGGCGGCCGCGCCAAGATCGGCATGTACATCGCGCTGCGACTGCTGCGCGACGGCGCGCACACCACGATCACCACGCGCTTCCCGAACGACGCGATCCGCCGCTTCAAGGCCATGCCCGACAGCGACGAGTGGATCGGCCGCCTGAAGATCGTCGGCATCGACCTGCGCGACCCCGCCCAGGTCGTCGCGCTCGCCGACTCCGTCGCCGCCGCGGGCCCGCTGGACATCCTGATCAACAACGCGGCCCAGACCGTACGCCGCTCCCCGGGTGCCTACAGCGAGCTGCTCGCCGCCGAGTCCGCCCCGCTCCCGGCGGGCGAGCTGCCGCCCGCCGAGGTGATCGGCACCTTCGGCTCCGGTGCCGTGGCCGCGCTGCCGGCCGCCGGGGGCGGCGCGCTGACCGCCCAGGACGTCACCGACCTCGCCCTGGTCTCCGGTTCGGCCTCGCTGGAGCGCATCACCGCCGGTACGGCCATCGACGCGGGCGGTCTCGTGCCCGACCTGCACGACACCAACAGCTGGATCCAGGCGGTCGAGGAGGTCACTCCGGTCGAGCTGCTGGAGGTCCAGCTCTGCAACTCCACCGCGCCGTTCATCCTCATCAGCCGGCTGCGCGCCGCGATGGCGGCCTCGGGGGCCCATCGCACGTACATCGTGAACGTGTCCGCCATGGAGGGTGTTTTCAGCCGCGGCTACAAGGGCGCGGGGCACCCGCACACCAACATGGCCAAGGCCGCGCTCAACATGCTCACACGCACCAGCGCCCAGGAGATGTTCGAGAAGGACCGCATCCTGATGACCGCCGTCGACACCGGCTGGATCACCGACGAGCGCCCCCACCCGGACAAGATGCGCCTCGCCGACGCGGGCTTCCACGCCCCGCTCGACCTGATCGACGGGGCGGCCCGGGTGTACGACCCGATCGTGCGGGGGGAGCAGGGCGAGGACCTGTACGGGGTGTTCTTGAAGGACTACGCGCCCGGCAAGTGGTAGGGCCGCCCGCCCGCGGTAATCCGGTGGCCCGTGCGGGAGCCGCTGTCCTACCGTGAGGGTGCCCGGTGCGATGGCAACGCGTTCTTCGTGGTTCGACTCCGTGCAGGCCCTCCGCGGGCCTGTTGCCCTATTGGGGGCAATCGCGTCGCCGCCTTGATCTCGGGCACCCCTGTGCACATCGTGTCGTGCTCGGCCGTGTCAGGACGCGCGGCTGTCGGCATCCGACGGCGCCTGTGACCGCAGGCGCTCGTGGACGGCGTACGCCGTCGCCGTGTGGGCCGCCCGTACCCGCGTACCGCCGTCCACCAGCAGGTCCGCGCCCGTGATCCACTCCGCCGCGTCCGAGGCCAGCCACACCACGGCCCGGGCGATGTCCTCCGGCTCGCCGATGCGGCCGAGGGGCAGCCCGGCGGCCAGTTCGTCCTCGGCCCGCTCCCAGACGAAGCGGGCCATCTCGGTGCGGACCAGGCCGGGGGAGACCGAGTTGACCCGCACCTTCGGGGCCAGCTCGCCCGCGAGCTGCTGGGTGAGGTGCAGCAGGGCCGCCTTGCTCGTGCCGTACGCGCCCACCTGAGGGCCCACGTGGGCGGCGCCCTCCGTGCAGACGTTCACGACCGCGCCGCCGTGCTCGGCCATCCACGCCCGCCAGGCGCACTGCACCAGTCGCAGCGGCGCCTCGACGTTGACCGTGAACGCCTCGCGCCAGCGGTCCGGGTCGGCGTCCATGAGCGGTCCGTACGGCTCGTTCGTCGCCGCGTTGTTCACCACGACGTCGATCCGCCCGAACTCGCGCAGCGCCAGCTCCGTGACCTCCCGCAGATGCGCCGGCTCGGCGACCGAGCCCGCGAGCCCGACGACTGCGAGCTCCTCGGCGACCCGGCTCACCCCGCCCGGATCGCGCGCGGTCACACACACCCGCGCGCCCGCCTGGACGAGCGCCTCCGCGACCGCCCGCCCGATCCCGCGCGAAGCCCCGGTGACGATCGCGGCCTTGCCCGCAAGCCCGTACGGCGATGTCATCCGCGTACGGTCTCATGACGGACCGTCAGCTACCAGACCTCGACGGCACCAGGCGTCCTCCGCGTCAGCATCAGTGTCAGCGGCGGACGGTGGCGCGCGCCGCCACCAGTTCCAGGACCGTGCGCCAGTCCTCAAGGACTCCGGCGTTCAACCCGGCGACCTTGCCCGCCTCGTCCGCCTGCCGCAGGGACAGCAGGTCGTCGTCGAACGGACCGTCGTCCCACGGGGCGGCCTGCCGGCGTACGAGACGGGCCACCCGCTCGCCGAGCAGGGAACGTACGGCGTCCGCCGCGTGGTCCGCGTGACCGGCCTTGTCGCCGGGGTGCAGCAGCTGCCCGATGCCGTGCACCAGGCCGGCCACCTGGAGTTCCTTGTCACTGGGATGGCCGCGCCGCAGCAGCGCCGCGGTCTGCAGCGCATGATCGTGCAGATCGACCCCCTTGCCGCTGGGGCCCGGGGCGCCTCTGACCCCCTGGCAGGCGTGCAGCAGATCCATCAGCTCATCGACGCTGCGCAGCTCCATGCGCCAGTCCTCCCTGCGGGCGAGAAAGGCCGTTGTCCGGCGCCAGCAGATCATGGCCAGCTTTCAACCGAACCAACAGGATCTGAACTGCGAACCGAGTGCGCCCCACGGCCGTCCCAAGGGCTCACGGCCGTCTCAAGGACCCGCGGCCGTCCCAAGCACCCGCGGCAGCATCAGTGCCCCCGGTCGATCCACTCCTGGAGGTGCGGGGCTTCGGCGCCGATCGTCGTGGAGTCGCCGTGGCCCGTGCGGACCGTCGTCTCGGGCGGCAGGGCCAGCAGCCGCTCCCGGATCGAGTCGATGATCGTCGGGAAGTGGGAGAAGGAACGTCCCGTGGCGCCAGGACCGCCCTGGAAAAGGGTGTCGCCCGTGAAGACGGTGCCCAGCTGCGGGGCGTGCAGACAGACGGCCCCCGGGGCGTGGCCCGGAGTGTGCAGGACGGTCAACTCGGTGCCCGCCACCGACAGCCGCTGTCCGTCGGCCAGCTCGCCGTCCGGCAGCCGGCCCGGATGGGTCTGCTTCCACAGCGGGAGATCGTCGGGGTGGAGGAGGATCGGTGCGCCGGTGCGGGCGGCCAGGGCCGGAGCCGCGTCGATGTGGTCGTTGTGGGCGTGGGTGCAGACGACAGCCACGAGGCGGCGGTCGCCGAGCGCCTCGGCGATGGCGTCGGCGTCATGGGCGGCGTCGATCACCACGGCCTCGGAGTCGTCGCCCACGATCCAGACGTTGTTGTCCACGTCCCATGTGCCGCCGTCCAGGCTGAACGTGCCGGAGGTGACGAGGTGGTCGATGCGGGCGGCCATCACAGCACCACCACCGAACGCAGCACATCGCCCTCGTGCATCCGGTCGAAGGCCTGCTCCACCGCGTCCAGCTCGATCGTCTCGGTGACGAAGGCCGCCAGGTCGAGACGCCCCTGCTGGTGCAGGTCGATCAGCATCGGGAAGTCGCGCGAGGGCAGACAGTCCCCGTACCAGGACGACTTGAGCGCGCCGCCTCGGCCGAAGACGTCGAGCAGCGGCAGCTCCAGCTTCATCTCCGGTGTCGGGACGCCGACCAGGACCACCGTGCCCGCCAGGTCGCGGGCGTAGAACGCCTGCTTGTACGTCTCAGGGCGGCCCACCGCCTCGATGACCACGTCGGCCCCGAAACCGCCGGTCAGCTCGCGGATGGCCTCGACCGGGTCGGTCTCCTTCGAGTTCACCGTGTGGGTGGCGCCCATCGTGCGGGCGGTGGCCAGTTTCCGGTCGTCGATGTCGACGGCGATGATCCGCGCCGCACCGGCCAGCCGGGCCCCGGCGATCGCCGCGTCGCCCACGCCGCCGCAGCCGATGACGGCCACCGAGTCGCCGCGGCCCACCGAGCCGGTGTTGATGGCCGCGCCGATTCCGGCCATCACCCCGCAGCCGAGCAGACCCGCGACAGCGGGGGACACGGCCGGGTCCACCTTGGTGCACTGCCCGGCCGCGACCAGCGTCTTGTCCGCGAAGGCGCCGATCCCCAGGGCCGGGGAGAGCTCCGTGCCGTCCTCCAGCGTCATCTTCTGCCGCGCGTTGTGCGTGTCGAAGCAGTACCAAGGCCGTCCGCGCAGACAGGCCCGGCACCGGCCGCACACCGCACGCCAGTTGAGGATCACGAAGTCGCCGGGCGCCACCTCGGTCACGCCCTCGCCGACCGACTCGACGATCCCGGCGGCTTCGTGGCCGAGCAGGAACGGATACTCGTCGCTGATCCCGCCCTGCTTGTAGTGCAGGTCCGTGTGGCAGACCCCGCAGGCCTGCACCTGGACCACGGCCTCGCCGGGACCCGGGTCCGGGATCAGGATCGTGCGAACCTGAACCGGCTCGTTCTTGCCGGGGGCGATGACCCCGCGTACCTGCTGGGCGGCCATGTCGGGCTCCTTCGCATGACAATGGGTGCGTTTGATCATGTTGGCACAGGGCCGGACGAGTGGCTCCGTGCCTGTGGACAACCACGGGAAAACGGTGTGCCCGATGGCCCCTTGTCGCCGATCGACTCGAAACAGTTACCTCTTGTTTTCAGCCCCATCGAGCGGACCCCCGCTCATTTGGGTACCCTGTACCGGACGGACAGCATAATTGGGTCCCACCACACCCACGGTCCGTCCCGGGACAAGCCGGTCACCACGGCCTGCTCTCACATGAGTTACCGGCGCCACCGCGTCCGTACTGCCTAACCAGACCCGAGCGGGCGTCGAGCGACCGGCAGCAGACTGGCCCTGCACGCCCCGAGGGTGACCCGACACATAAGGAGTGCGCGGTGACACCGGAGACGACGAACAGCGATCAACGCCCCGAGGAACGCACGGAGCGCGAAGGCAGCGGGCCCGAGGAGACGCTCGGCAGCCTCGATGTGTGGTCCAGGTCGGCCCCGATCCGCCTGGCGGGTTACGAGGACGACCTCGCGGAGCCCCACATCCTGCCCAGCGTGGACTGAGACGTTCCCCTAGGGATCAGCGCGATCGCTGACAGCATGGGCGTGCCAGACTCACGCCCATGCTGATCAGAGAAGCCGCGGCCGACGACTGGCCGCGGATCTGGCCTTTCTGGCACCGCATCGTCGCCGCCGCCGAGACCTACGCCTGGGACCCGGACACCTCCGAAGAGGACGCCCGCGCCCTGTGGATGGCGCCGGGCAAGCGCGTGTACGTCGCCGAGGACGACACCGGAGCCGTCGTCGGCTCGGCCTACGTCACGCCCAACTACGGTGGCCCCGCGGCCCGTATCGCCAACGCCGGCTTCATGGTCGACCCCGACCACGCAGGCCGCGGCATCGGCCGCCGCCTCGCCGAACACGTCCTGACCACGGCGAAGGCCGAGGGCTACCGGGGCATGGTGTTCAACGCCGTCGTGGAGACCAACCCCGCCGTGAAGCTGTGGACCTCGCTCGGCTTCACCGTCCTTGGCACCGTCCCGGACGCGTACGAAGACCCACGACACGGGCTGGTCGGACTGCACGTCATGTACCGGGCGCTTTGACGCGGGTTGCCTCCGGCGGTCGGTCGGCTGCGGACTCGTTGTGGCTGGTCGCGCAGTTCCCCGCGCCCCTGGGTTAGTGGTGGGTGCGGGGCCGTGGGCCGGTGCGTCAGCCCGTCGCAGGGTGGGCATACGGCCCTTTGCTGGTACACGGTGCGGGTGGCCTGAGACCGAACCTACGCGACGGGCGTACGACGCACCGGCCCACGCCCCCTCCCGCCGGTGGGCAAGTGCGGGGTTCGTCGGGGCTGGCGAGCATGATGGCGGACGGCGCCGGGAGCGTCCCTTCAGGGGCGCGGGGAACTGCGCGACCAGCCACGACGGACCCGCAGTCGCCCACGAACCGAACCCACCCTCCCGGTAGGCGCCCCCGCTCAGCCGCCGGAGAGGCGATGGCGGCGCGCGTGGTCGCCGGGTCGAAGGCGTCGGGCGAGGGGTAGATTTCCCCGGCCTTCTCGTTGGTCTGGGCGACGTCCAGCACAGCGTGTGCCTGGGCCGCCTCGTCCCAACGCCCGTAGAAATACGGGGCGACGGCGTCCCAGTCGGCGTCGGTGGCGGTACCGGCCAACGTCCTCTCGAAGGCGTCACGGGTGGCGCCGTACCACGGCTCGGCCGCGCGCAGGGCGGCCGCCTCCCGCCGGTGTTCGTCGGTGAAGTCGACGCCGAGGGCGCGGGCACGGGCGGTGACCAGCGTGAGGGTTCGTACGCGCTCGGGATGCCGGGCCGCGTACAGAAGGGCGAGGTCCCCGGCCGCCGAGTGCGCGAGCACGTCGACGTGTTCGAGGCCGAGATGGCGGCGCAGGGCCTCGACGTCGGGTACCTGCCGGTCGCAGCGGTACGTGGCCGGGTCGGCCGGGACGCCGGAGTCACCGGTGCCCCGCAGATCGAGCATGACCAGTTGCCGATGCCTCGACAGCCCTCCGAGATCGCCCAGGTAGGCGGAGGCGCGCATGGGACCGCCGGGCAGGCAGAGCAGCGGCTCGCCCTCACCCATGACATGAAAGGCGAGTTCGGTTCCGTCGTCGGCGGTGAAGGCAGGCATGGCGCCATCCTCGTCATCAGGAGACGCCCCGAGCAAGCCGATTAGCCGCCGGGTGGGACCCTGCCTACGCCAGTGGCGCAGTGCGTCGCCACGGGCGCAACTCCTCCAACTGGCCGGCCAGTTCCAGGAGATCCGTTTCCGAGCCGGGCCTGCCCACCAGCTGTACGGCGCAGGGGGCACCCGACGGCAGCGTCCCGAACGGCACCGCCATCGCCGGCCAGCCCGTCAGGTTCCACGGCGGAGTCAACGGCGAGTAGTTCGTGTTGGCCAGCAGATTGCGCAGCCAGCCCCGCTCGTGCCAGGCCGCGGCGGCGGGCCCCCGCCGTGCGAGGGCCGGCGTGAGCAGCACGTCGTGCTCCGCGAAGAACGGCTCCATACGCGTGCGGAGCTGCTCCCTGCGTGTGCCTTCGCGCACCGAGCCGATGAAGCGCCGCCCCAGGGCCGCGTGGACGCGCGTCCGTCGCGTGAGCCGACGCCGGTCGAGGCCCTCGGCCTCCAGCGCCGTCCCCGCCGTCCAGTGCGCGAGCGCGGTCGTACCCAGCCACAGGGGGTACGGCGGATCGGCGCGCCGCACCCGGTGCCCTGCCCCGGCCAGCAGTTGAGCAGCCTCCCTGGTCGCGGTCACGTAGGGCCGGCTGATGGTGACACCGACCAGCGGGCTGCGCACGGAGACGGCGATCTTGCGGTTGGCGGGCTTCCGCGCGGATACGGCGTCGGTGGCGGCCAGGACCGAGAACATCAGCCGGGCGTCCTCGACCGTCGTCGCGAGCGGCCCGTTCTCGGCCAGGCCGAACCAGTCGCCGTGGCCGATGCCCGCCGGGACCACACCGGAGCCCGGCTTGATGCCTATCAGCCCGCAGTTGGCGGCCGGTATGCGCAGCGACCCCATCCCGTCGTTGCCCAGCGCGAGGGGCACCAGCCCGGCGGCGACCGCGGCCGCGCTGCCGCCGGAGGAGCCGCCCGCCGTGCGCGTCGTGTCCCACGGGTTGCGGGCGGTGCCGTGCACGCCCTCCGTGGTGCCGAAGACGCCGAGTTCCGGCACGTTCGTCAGGCCCACGACGACCGCGCCCGCGGCGCGCAGCCGGGCCACCGTGACGTGGTCGTCGGCGGCCGGGGTGTCCGGGGTCGCGGCGGAGCCGAGGCGGGTGGACTCGCCGCGTACGGCCAGGTTGTCCTTGACCGCCACCGGCACGCCCGCGAGCGGGAGTTCGGCCAGGTCGGCCCGGGCCGCCACCTCGTCGGCCTCGGCGAGTGCCGCCGCCGCGCGCAGCTGCCGGAAGGCGCCCACGCGGGCGTCGAGCAGTTCGATCCGCGCGAGATGCTCGGCCACCACCTCACGGGGTGTGGCCCGCTTCTCGCGTACGGCTGTGGCGATCTCGGCGGCGGTGCGGCCGACCCAGCTGGTCACGGGCGCTCCTTGTCGGTGGTCCAGTACGGACGACGCTTGAACTTACTCGCGAGTATGAAGAGCAACTGTGCCCCGGGTCGGGGCGCCGCGTCGAGGGGCTGTCGGCCTTGGACAATCGGGCGGGCTTCTTGGACTTTCGTGCGCCGCTCTGCCCGTGATGTCCACAGAGCGCCAGGTCATCCGACCACTCGCCCAACTCGGCTGGTAGCCCACCCCATTGACAGTCCCTGGGGGCAGCCCAATGCTCAGACGTCCGATGATTGGAGTCGTCCATGAGGTCGTCCTTGAGTAGGTATCCAAGACGCCGGGTCCTCGGAGTCCTTGCGGCTCTGCTGCTGCTCGCGGCGCCCGTCCCGGCGGCGCAGGCGGCCGAGGCGGAGCCTCCCGTCACCGTTCCCGCCCTGTCCGACTGGACGGCGGAATCCGGCAGTTATAAGTACGGCAGCTCTGCCCGCCTCATCGCGGACAGCCCCGTGGAGCGCCGTGTCGCCGACACGCTCGCCGGCGATCTGCGTGCGGCGGGTCACGGCTCCATCCCGGTGATGAGCGGGAGCGCCCGCACCGGCGACATCGTTGTCGACATCGCGCCGTCCAAGTCCGCGCTGGGCAAGGAGGGCTACGAACTCCGCGCGGGCAAAAGACTGTCGGTGACAGGCGCAACCGAGACGGGAGCCTTCTACGGCACCCGGACGATTCTCCAACTCCTCGCCCAGAGCGACCGCGTGCCCGCGGGCCGCACCGTCGATGTCCCGCAGTACAAGGAACGCGGTGTCGGCGTCTGCGCCTGCTACATCCACATCACGACGGCCTGGCTCGAGAACCTCGTACGCGACATGGCGTACCACAAGCTCAACCAGCTGCTCCTCGAACTGAAGGTGAAGAGCGACGCGCACCCCGAGGCCAACACCTGGGGCTACTACACCAAGGACGAGATACGCCGCCTCGTCGCGCTCGGCGAGAAGTACCACGTCACGATCATCCCGGAGATCAACTCCCCGGGACATATGGACCCTTGGATCGAGAACCGTCCGGATCTCCAACTGACCGACTCCGACGGGAACAAGCAGCCGTCGCGGCTCGACATCACCAAGCCTGAGGCCTTCGACTACTACACGAGCCTGATGGACGAGTACGCGCAGGTCTTCACGTCCAAGTCGTGGCACATGGGCGCAGACGAGTACATGCTCGGCTCGGACTTCGCCAAGTACCCGCACGTTCTGGAGTACGCCAGGGCGAAGTACGGCGCGAACGCCACCCCGCAGGACGCGTTCATCGACTTCGTCAACCGCGTCCACGCCTACACGGCCGGCAAGGGCAAGAAGCTGCGCATCTGGAACGACGGCCTCACCGGCGCCAACACCGTGCCGGTCACCGCGGGCACCACGGTCGAGCACTGGCTGAACGTGGCGGTGAAGCCGAGCGAACTCGTCGCTCAGGGCTACCCGTTGATGAACGCGGCGTACGCCCTCTATCTCGTGCGCGGCGGCTTCCACACGGACACCGAGGCGCTGTACGACCAGAGCTGGGACCCGCGCATCTTCGAGGGCGAGCAGCTCACCTCGCGCGAGGGCATCACGGGCGCGAAGATCAGCCTCTGGCCGGACAACGGACGCGGTGAGACCGAGAACGAGGTCGCCGTCGACACGGATCCGGCGCTGCGGCACATCGCGCAGGCCACCTGGGGCAGCCCGCATCCCGACGCCACCTACGCCGACTTCACCGCTCGCGCGGCGGCCGTGGGCCACGCACCCGGTTGGCGGGACCTCACACGGGTGCCGGTCGCGGACGGGACGTACACCTTCCGTACGGCCCTCAGGTCCTTCGACGCCCAGGTGCGGCGCACCCCGGACGGTTACGTGACACTGAAGTCCGCGAACGGCTGTCTCGAAGTACGCGGCGGAAAGCTCACCCTCAACGTGCCGCTCCAGCCCGGCGTCGAAGTGACCCAGCAGACCTGCGACGCCACGAACACCCTCCAGCGCTGGCAGTTGGTGCCCGCGCAGGGCGGCTACCGGCTCGTCAACGCGATCACGCAGATGGCCGTGCACGTGACGGACGACGGACGGCTCGTGCAGTACCCGCCGGACCGGCAGAGCCCCGCCGTATGGACCCTGAACACTCCTTGACCCTCCTATGACCTGAGGAGTTCCAGCCCCATGCCACTCTCCAGACGTCTCTTCGTCACGGCAGCCGCCACTCTCGCCGCGTCCGGCAGCACCTCGTTCGCCCTCGCGGCCCCCGGCGGACCGGCGGCCGAACCGGACCACCGCATCCCCGTCAGTCCTGACGACACCCCCGAGGAACTGGTCGCCAAGGCCTCGCAAGTGCGGCCCACCGATCGGCAGATCGCCTGGCAGCGCCTCGAACGCACCGCCTTCCTGCACTTCGGCGTGAACACCTTCACCGGACTCGAATGGGGGATGGGGGACGAGGACCCCGACGTCTTCCAGCCCGTCGGCCTCGACACCGACCAGTGGGCCCGTGCCCTGCGCGACGGCGGCTTCAAGCTCGCGATCCTCACGGTCAAGCACCACGACGGCTTCGTGCTCTACCCGTCCCGCTACACCAGCCACACGGTGGCGTCGAGCAGTTGGCGCGACGGACAGGGTGACGTGCTGCGCTCGTTCGCCGACTCGATGCGGCGGTACGGCATCAAGGTCGGCGTCTACATCTCCCCGGCCGACGAGAACCAGTACCTGGACGGCGTGTACGCCAACGGAAGCGCGCGCTACGAGCGGACGATCCCGACGCCGGTGGCCGACGACGACCGTTCTGGCGGGCCCCAGTTCACGCTCCCCGCCACCGACTACGGCGCCCACATGCTCAACCAGCTCTACGAGGTGCTCACCGAGTACGGGCCCGTCGACGAGGTGTGGTTCGACGGCGCCCAGGGCCGCATACCGCCGGACAAGGTAGAGAAGTACGACTGGGACAGCTGGTACGCGCTGGTGCGGGCGCTCGCGCCGGACGCCTCGATCGCCGTGTCGGGGCCCGACGTCCGGTGGGTCGGCAACGAGGGCGGCAGCGCCCGCGAGAACGAGTGGAGCGTCGTACCCGTCACCGAGAAGGACAACGGGCGGATGGACTTCGCGCTCTCCTACGACGCGCCCGACATGGGCGGCCGGGACGCGCTGGTCGCGGCGCAGCCGGTGGCGGACTTCCTGCAGTGGTGGCCGGCCGAGAGTGATGTGTCCATCCGGGACGGCTGGTTCTACCACGCGGACCAACAGCCAAAGACCGTCGAGCAGTTGACCGACATCTACTTCCGCTCGGTGGGCCGCAACTCGGTGCTGCTGCTCAACATCCCGCCGGACACCCAGGGTCTGCTGCCCGCCGCCGACGTGGCCCGGCTGCGGGAGTTCCGCGAGCGCGTCGACCGGGAGCTGCCGGAGGATCTGGCGCGCGGGGCGCGGGTGACGACCTCGCCGGGGACGGTCACCGTCGACCTGGGCGCGGCCCGTGAGGTGGACCGGATACGGCTCGCGGAGGACATCCGGTACGGGCAGCAGGTGGAGAGCGTCGTCATCGAGGCCCAAAGAGGTGGCACCTGGCAGCGGGTCACCGAGGCGGGCACGCTCGGTGCGAGCCGGATCCTGCTGCTGCCGGCTCCGGTGCGGGCGCGGCGCTGGCGGCTGCGGGTCACGCGGTCGCGCCGGGCCGCGCGTATCGCGCAGTTCGCGCTGTACCGCTCGCAACTCTGAACACGCGTGTGGCGTAAATCACGCGTGGGACGGCAAAATTTACCCGGTGCAATGATCGCACCCCGTGCCGTATCCGTACCTCCTGTCGTCCGAGCCAGTCACGCCAGGAGGAATTAATGCGCATGTCACGGAACGTAGCGGGAACCGTCTTCGTGGTGGGCGGCCTGACGTTGACCCTCGGTGCTCTCGCCTACCCGGCCATGCTGGGAGTGGAGAACGCGTCCACGAACACGGAGCGCATCGTCGCCAACACCCGGTACGGGCCGATCACCGAGGCCGACCGTGACTTCGTCGTCAAGGTGCGCGCGGCCGGGTTGTGGGAGTACCCCCTCGGTGAGCTGGCCATGGAGCGCGGCACGACCGCGGCCATGAAGGAGGCCGGCAAGCACCTGGTCGTCGGGCACGGCAACCTCGATGAGATGTGCCGTCAGATCGCCCCGGAGCTGGGCATCACGCTGCCCAACCAGGCGTCTCCGCAGCAGCAGCAGTTCGTGGCGACCGTGGACGGGAGCAGCGGCAAGCAGTTCGACTCCACCGCCGTCAGCATCATGCGCGTCACGCATGGGCAGATCTTCCCCGTCATCGCCAAGATCCGCGCCTCCACCCAGAACAGCATGATCCGTCAGCTCGCCGACCTGGCCAATGCCACCGTTCTCGACCACATGACCATCCTGGAGAAGACCGAGCTGGTGAACTTCGACCAGAACAACTTCCAGCAGACCGCCCCGCCGAAGCTTCCCAAGGACGACACCACCCCGCCCCCGCCTCAGCCAGGAGCACCGGTCGTGGTCCTCAAGCCCCGTCCGGACCTGAACATCAAGACGCCCGGCCCGCCGACGCCCGATGCGACGGCCAACTCGACGTCCAACCCGTCGTTGGGGTGACGGCCCTTTGACTGCCCCTCGGTTCCTACGAGACCGACCACGTACCGGCAGAGTGGTCAGGCTCCGCTTCCCAGCTCGGCGTCCGCCCAGCCCAACGGATGCGACTCGCGGTCGTCCGCAGGATCAGGAGGTTCCCCGCCCGCCTCGTTGAAGGCGGTGAGCGCCTCGACGAGCGCCACCCGCTGGCCGGGGTCGAGCCGTTCGACGATCTCGGCGAGGTCGGCGCGGCGCCGGGTCATGACCTCCCGCACCGTGCGCCGGCCCTCGCCGGTCAGCCGCAACAGGGTCTCCCGGCGATTGTCGGGATTGGTCTGCCGGTCGGCGAGACCGGCCGTGATCAGCCGGTCCACCATGCGCATGGCGGTGGACGGCGCCACGTGCAGCAGTTCGGCCAGGGCGACCAGCTTGGTGGCACCCCGCGTGGACAGCACCACCAGCATCCGGAACTGCGGGAGCGTCACCCGCTCCTCGACCGCGGAGAGTGAACGGGCGGAGACCGCCACCAGCAACCGCGACGCGGTCAGCACCGCGCGGGTCACCTCGTCCACGTCGTCCACACCCCGCACGGGGGCCTCAGGCTCCGGCATGGGTCCTTTCTATCGTGTCCTTCGCGCGAAACCACCTGCGCGCCCAGCCGATGAGAACGGATTTTCATTTTCCATTACCGTCATCCCTGACTGCCCTCGCCGGGTACCGCCCCGCCGGCGCCCCTACTGCCTGAGCTGTGTCCGCAGCCATTCCTCCACCTCGCCCACGTGCGCGGCGGCAGCCGCCCGTGCCGCCTCCGGGTCGTGGGCCACGAGCGCGCGATGGATCGCCGCGTGCTCGCGGCGGGTGCGCTCGAAGGCGCCCTCCTCCTGGTAACCGCGCCAGACCCGGGCACGGAACGTGCGCGAGGACAGGCCTTCCAGGATCGCCGCCATGGTGTCATTGCCGGCGGCCGTCACGATGGCGCGATGGAACGCCAGGTCATGGGAGAGGATCTCCTCCGGATCGTCCGTCGCGTTCATCGCGGCCAAGTGCTTCTCGACCTCGGCCAGTTCACCGGATGTGATCCGGGCAGCCGCCAGCGCGGTCGCCGTCGACTCCAGGATCCGCCGCACTTCGAGCAGCTCCACCAGCTGGGGGCCGCGGGAGAGGTCCGCGACCACCCCGAAGGTCTCCAGCAGATCGCCGGCCTCCAGCTGCGTGACGTAGATACCGGACCCGTGCCGCGCCTCGAGGACGCCAAGGACGGTCAGCGCGCGGATCGCCTCGCGCATCGAGCTGCGTGAGATGCCCAGCTGGACCGCGAGATCGCGCTCGGTCGGCAGCCGTTCGCCCGGCTCCAGACGGCCCTCTCCGATCATCGCCTTGATCTGCTCGATGGCGCGCTGCGTCACGGTGCCCTTCTGCGGGGCGGGCGCCGTCTGCCTGGGCAGGGTCTCGTCCACGCCACTTCCTCCTGTCACCGGGTGCGCCGCAGTCTAACCAGCAGAGTGGTCCTACCACTACACCAGTGGTCCTACCACTACGGCGCAAAACGGCGAAGATTTGATGCCTAAGGGTGTTGTCAGAGGGAAGTGGTCTGATAAATATGCGAGGCACCTGCTAGATCTCGCTCGATGAGGAGCCGACGGATGAGTCCACGGACAGCCAGTACGAGACTGCGGAAGAGGCGTATCCCCCTGCGTGCGGCGGCTGCTGCCGCCTGCGCCACCTTCGTGCTGGCGGCATGCGGCAGCACCGAGGACAGCGTCGCCTCCGGCGACGAGGGCGGCGAGGGCAAGGTCGGGGTGATCCTGCCGCTGCTGACCTCGCCGTTCTGGCAGTCGTACAACGACTACGTGCCGAAGATGGCGAAGTCCGAGGACGTCGACGCCCTCAAGACCGTCAACTCCAACAGCGACCCCTCGCAGCAGATCACCGACATCAACAACCAGCTGAACCAGGGCGTGAAAGGCCTCGTCGTGGCCCCCCTGGACAGTGCCGCGATCTCCGCCGGTCTCGACCAGGCCGAGCGCAAGGGCGTGCCGGTGGTCGCCGTCGACGTCGCGCCCGAGAAGGGCAAGGTCGCGATGGTCGTACGCGCCAACAACGTCTCGTACGGCGAGAAGGCCTGCGAATACCTGGGCAAGCAGATCCCCTCCGGCAAGGTCGTGCAGATCATGGGCGACCTCGCCTCGGTCAACGGCCGCGACCGTTCCGAGGCGTTCCGCTCCTGCGTCAAGAAGAACTACCCGAATCTGAAGGTCCTGGAGATCCCCGCCAAGTGGGAGTCCGACACCGCGGCCTCCAAGCTGGACACGCTCCTCAACGCCAACCCGGACATCAAGGGCATCTACATGCAGGCGGGCGGCGTCTACCTCGCGCCGACACTGCAGACCCTCAAGTCCAAGGGAATGCTGAAGAAGGCCGGCGAGAAGGGCCACATCTCGATCGTCTCCAACGACGGCATCCCGCAGGAGTACGACGCCATCCGCAAGGGCCAGATCGACGCCACCGTGTCGCAGCCCGCGGACCTGTACGCCAAGTACGGCATGTACTACATCAAGGCGGCGATGCAGGGGAAGACGTTCAAGCCGGGTCCGACCGACCACGACTCCGAGATCGTGAAGCTGCCCAGCGGGATCCTCGAGGACCAACTGCCGGCGCCGCTGGTCACCAAGGAGAACGTCGACGACCCCAAGCTCTGGGGGAACACCGTCGGATGAGCACACCACTCGTGGAGGCGCGGGGGATCACCAAGCGGTACGGTCCCACCGTCGCCCTCCAAGACGGTCAGCTCACCGTCCTGCCCGGCGAGTCGCACGCCCTGGTGGGCCGCAACGGTGCGGGCAAGTCCACGCTCGTCACGATCCTCACCGGACTCCAGGCCGCCGACGAGGGCACGGTCCGCTTCGACGGCGAGCCCGCGCCCCCGCTCGCCGACCGGGACGCCTGGCGCCGCAAGGTGGCCTGCGTCTACCAGAAGCCCACGGTGGTCCCGGAACTGACGGTCGCCGAGAACCTCTTCATCAACCGGCAGCCGACCGGGCGCGGCGGCTTCATCAGCTGGCGCCGGCTGAAGGCCGAGGCGGCCGAGGTTCTTCAGACCTGGGACGTGCACGTCGACCCGGAGGCACGTACCGCCGACCTCAAGGTCGAGGACCGCCAAATGGTGGAGATCGCCCGGGCGTTGAGCTTCGGCGCCCGGTTCATCGTCCTCGACGAGCCCACCGCGCAGCTCGACAACCGGGAGATCGAGCGCCTCTTCACCCGTATGCGAGCGCTCCAGGAGTCCGGCGTCACCTTCCTGTTCATCTCGCACCACCTCCAGGAGGTGTACGAGGTGTGCCAGACCGTCACGGTCCTGCGTGACGCCCGCTGGATCACCACGGCGCCCGTCGCCGAGCTGCCGCGGCCGGCGCTGGTGGAGGCCATGGCGGGGGAGTCGATCACGGCCGAGGAGTCGTCCGCGCGTGCGGCGGTGCACGAGGAGGGGCCCGTCGTCCTCGAAGCCGAGGGGCTCACGTCCCCGGCGTACGAGAAGGTGGGCCTGACCGTCCGGCGCGGCGAAGTCGTCGGTCTCGCCGGATCCAGCGGCAGCGGCAAGATCGAGCTCGCCGAGTCCTTCGCCGGACTGCACACACCGACCGGTGGCACGGCCCGGATCGAGGGCCGGCCGCTGCCGTTCGGCGATGTGACCGCCGCCCTGCGCGCCGGTGTCGGCTGCGTCCCCCGCGACCGGCACGACCAGGGCCTGGTCTTCGGGATGACCATCGGCGACAACGCCACCATGACGGTCCTCAACCGTCTCGGCCGGTACGGGTTCGTCGGCACCGAACGCAAACGCGGCGTCGCCACCGAGCTGATCGAACGCCTCGACATCCACACCGAGGGCCCCGACCAGCCCGTCTCCGACCTCTCCGGCGGCAACGCGCAGAAGGTCGTCATGGCCCGGGCCCTGGCCTCCGACCCTCGGCTGCTCGTCCTCATCAACCCCACCGCGGGCGTCGACGTGAAGTCCAAGGAGTCCCTGCTCGCGCGGATGGACTCGGCCCGTGACGACGGCACCGCCGTCCTCGTCGTCTCCGACGAACTCGACGACCTGCGCCGCTGCGACCGCGTCCTCGTCCTCTTCCACGGCCGCGTGGTGGCCGAGCACGCGGCGGGCTGGGGCGACCACGAGCTCATCGCCTCCATCGAAGGAGTCGAGGGAACTGAAAGAACTGACAGAACAGAAGGAGTGGACCATGGCTGACACGAAGGCCCCGTCGGCCTCGCCCACCACCGCCGTGAAGCCGGAGAAGATCGCCACCAGCGCCAAGTCCGTACTCCTGCGAAGGGCCCGCGAACTCGCCCTCGTACCGGCGCTGTTGCTGCTCCTCGTGCTCGGCGCGTTCGTCAACGACTCGTTCCTCACCGAGCGCAACATCATCTCCATCCTCGGTGCCTCCGCCGCCCTCGCGATGGTCGTGCTCGCCGAATCGCTCGTCCTGATCACCGGCAAGTTCGACCTGTCCCTGGAGTCGGTCGTGGGCATCGCGCCCGCCGTCGGCGCGCTCCTCGTGCTGCCCGCGGCCCAGTCCGGGTGGGGCCAGGAACTCCCGGCAGGGCTCGCTCTGCTCGCGATCCTTCTCGTGGGCGCGGCCATCGGCGCCTTCAACGGCGTCCTCGTGGTGAAGTTCAAGCTCAACGCGTTCATCGTGACGCTCGCGATGCTGATCGTCCTGCGCGGCCTGCTGGTCGGCGCCACCAAGGGCAAGACGCTGTTCGGCATGCCCGACGCCTTCTACACGCTGGCCACCTCCACCTTCCTGACCGTGCCCATCTCGGTGTGGCTGGCGGCGGCCGCGTTCGGTGTCGCGGGCTTCGTTCTCAAGTACCACCGCTGGGGACGCGCCCTGTACGCGATCGGCGGAAACGCGGACGCGGCGCGTGCGGCCGGCATCCGCGTCGAGCGCGTGATGCTCGGCGTGTTCATCGTCGCCGGAACACTCGCCGCGGTCGGCGGACTGATGCAGACCGGCTACGTCGGCGCGATCAACGCCAACCAGGGCCAGAACATGATCTTCACGGTGTTCGCGGCGGCGGTCATCGGCGGCATCAGCCTCGACGGCGGCAGGGGCACGATGTTCGGCGCCCTCACGGGCGTCCTCCTTCTTGGCGTTGTCCAGAACCTGCTCACCCTTGCGCAGGTTCCGTCCTTCTGGATCCAGGCCATTTACGGAGGAATCATCCTGGTTGCCCTCATGATTGCCCGTGTGACGACTGGCCGTGCGCAGGACTGAGTGCGGTTCGAAGCTGCGGGTCCGTTGTGGCTGGTCGCGCAGTTCCCCGCGCCCCTAAGGGGGCGTCGGCAGTCCGCTTCCCCTGTCCCTGATCGAAAGGCACTTCTGTGTCCTCACCTGCCGCCCCCCGCATCACCGCGGTCGACACCTTCGACATCCGCTTTCCCACCTCGCGTGAGCTCGACGGCTCCGACGCGATGAACCCGGACCCCGACTACTCGGCCGCGTACGTCATCCTGCGCACCGACGCGGCCGACGGCCTGGAGGGGCACGGATTCACCTTCACCATCGGGCGGGGCAACGATGTCCAGGTCGCCGCGATCGAGGCGCTGCGCCCGCATGTCCTCGGGCGGCCGGTGGACGAGCTGTGCGCGGACCCGGGATCGCTGGGCCGGGACCTGATCGGGGACAGCCAACTGCGCTGGCTGGGACCCGAGAAGGGCGTGATGCACATGGCGATCGGCGCCGTCGTGAACGCCGTCTGGGACCTCGCCGCCAAGCGCGCCGACAAGCCGCTGTGGCAGCTGCTCGCCGACGCCACCCCCGAGTTCCTGGTGTCCCAGGTCGACTTCCGCTACATCGCGGACGTCCTCACCCCCGAGGACGCGCTCCAACTGCTGAACCGGGGCAGAGAGGGTGCCGAGCAGAGAGCCGGGACGCTGAGGGAGCGCGGCTTCCCCGGCTACACCACCTCGCCCGGCTGGCTGGGCTACTCCGACGAGAAGCTCACCCGGCTGGCCCGCCAGGCCGTGGACGACGGCTTCACCCAGATCAAGCTGAAGGTCGGCGCGGATCTCGACGACGACGTACGCCGCTGCAGAGTCGCCCGTTCAGTCGTCGGTCCCGACATCCGCCTGGCCATCGACGCCAACCAGCGCTGGAACGTCGACGAGGCCATCGACTGGGTCAGGGCACTCGCCGAGTTCAACCCGTACTGGATCGAGGAGCCCACCAGCCCCGACGACGTCCTCGGCCACGCCACGATCCGTGAGGCCGTCGCGCCGGTCAAGGTCGCCACCGGCGAGCATGTGCAGAACCGGATCATCTTCAAGCAGCTGCTCCAGGCCGGGGCCATCGACGTGCTGCAGATCGACGCGGCCCGCGTCGGCGGCGTCAACGAGAACCTCGCGATCCTGCTCCTCGCGGCCAAGTTCGGCGTCCCCGTCTGCCCGCACGCCGGCGGCGTCGGCCTGTGCGAACTCGTCCAGCACCTCTCGATGTTCGACTACGTGGCACTCTCCGGCACCACCGAGAACCGCGTCATCGAGTACGTGGATCATCTGCACGACCACTTCCTCGACCCGGTGGTGATCCGGGAGGGTCACTACATGGCACCCACCGCGCCGGGCTTCTCGGCCACGATGAAACCCGAGTCGCTCGCGGAGTTCACGTTCCCCGGCGGCACGTTCTGGGCCGCCGACCTCGCCCAGCAGGCACTCACCGACCAGAAGGGGGCAGCGGCATGACCGACACCCAGGACTTTGCGGGTCTCAAGGCGCTGGTGACGGGCGGCGCGTCCGGCATCGGCAGGGCCACCGCGGAACTCCTGGCCGCCCGCGGCGCCCAGGTCGCCGTCCTCGACCTGGACCCGTCGAGCGTCGACAAGCCCCTGCTCGGATTCCAGGCGGACGTCAGCGACGACACCTCCGTACGCCAGAGCGTGGCCGCCGCCGTCGCGGACCTCGGCGGACTCGACGTGCTGGTCAACAACGCGGGCATCGGCGCCCAGGGCACCGTCGAGGACAACGACGACGCCCAGTGGCACCGGGTCCTGGACGTCAACGTCGTCGGCATGGTGCGTACGGCCCGCGCGGCCCTGCCCCACCTGCGCGCCTCCGCGCACGCGGCCATCGTGAACACCTGCTCCATCGCCGCCACCGCGGGCCTCCCGCAGCGCGCCCTGTACTCCGCGTCCAAGGGCGCCGTACTGTCGCTGACCCTCGCCATGGCCGCCGATCACGTCCGCGAGGGCATCCGCGTCAACTGCGTGAACCCCGGCACCGCGGACACCCCGTGGGTCGGCCGCCTCCTGGACGCCGCGGACGATCCCGCCGCCGAACGGGCCGCACTCGAAGCCCGCCAGCCCACAGGGCGGCTCGTCTCGGCGTCCGAAGTGGCGGGCGCCATCGCCTACTTGGCCAGCCCGCTGTCCGGCGCGACCACCGGTACGGCGCTCGCCGTCGACGGCGGAATGCAGGGGCTGCGGCTGCGCCCCGCGGGGCAGTGATGCGCATGCCGGTGCGGTCCCGGAGCCTGGGACGGTCCGGCGTCCAGGTCACCGAGCTGGCCTTCGGCGCCGCGGGCATCGCGGGGCTCTACACGCCGGTGAGCGAGGAGCAGGCGTACGCCGCCCTCGACGCCGCCTGGGACGCGGGGATCCGCTACTTCGACACGGCGCCGCACTACGGGATCGGCGTGTCCGAGCGGCGCGTCGGCGCGATGCTGCGCGGGCGGTCCGGGTACACGGTCTCCACCAAGGCGGGGCGCCTCCTGGAGCCCTTCAGCGGGGGAGGCGACGACCTCGCCCACGGCTTCGCCGTGCCCGCCACCCACCGCCGCGTCTGGGACTTCAGCGCCGACGGCGTCCGCCGCAGCCTGGAGGAGAGCCTGGAACGGCTCGGCCTCGACCGCGTCGGCATCGTCTACCTCCACGACCCCGACGATCACGCCTCCGAAGCGTTCGACGAGGCCTACCCCGCCCTGGAACGGCTGCGCTCCGAAGGCGTCGTCGGCGCGATCGGCGCCGGCATGAACCAGGCCGAGATGCTCACGCGCTTCGTGCGTGACACCGACGTCGACGTGGTGCTGTGCGCGGGCCGCTACACGCTCCTCGACCAGCGGGCCCTCACCGAGCTGTTGCCGTCCGCAGCGGAACGCGGTACGTCCGTCGTCATCGGCGGCGTCTTCAACTCCGGTCTCCTGGCGGACCCGAAGCCGGGAGCGACGTACAACTATGCGTCAGCACCTCAGGAGTTGCTGGACCAGGCCCTGGCGATCAAGGGGGTCGCCGAACGCCACGGCACCACCCTGCGCGCCGCCGCCCTCGCCTTCCCGCTCGCGCACCCCGCCGTCGCGAGCGTCCTCGTCGGCACCCGCTCGGCGGACGAAGTCCGCGACACCGTACGGCAGTTCACGACGGACGTACCCGCGGAGTTCTGGCAGGAGCTGCGGGAGGCGAAGCTGTTGCCGGAGGAGGCACCGGTCCCCGTGGCCGTCACCGGAGAGGAACCCTCGTGAGGATCGCCCTGCACACCAAGGTCCGCGCGGACCGCATCGCCGAGTACGAGGCCGCGCACCGCGAGGTCCCCGTAGAGCTCACGGACGCGATCCGCGCCGCCGGCGCCACCTCCTGGACGATCTGGCGCAGCGGCACCGATCTCTTCCACGTCCTGGAGTGCGAGGACTACTCCCGGCTCCTCGCCGAGCTGGAGAAACTGCCGGTCAACATCGCCTGGCAGGCACGGATGGCGGACCTCCTCGACGTGGTGCACGACTACTCGGCCGAGGGCGCGGAGGCGGGACTGCCGGTCGTCTGGGAGCTGCCGTGATCGTCGACGCCCATCACCACGTGTGGGACCTCTCCGTACGCGACCAGGACTGGATCACCGGCCCCGAACTCCAGCCGCTGCGACGGAACTTCACCGTCACGGACCTCCGACCGAAGACGCGGGCCGCCGATGTCGGCCGCACCGTCCTCGTGCAGACCATCACCGTGCCCGAGGAGACTCCGGAGTTCCTGGCCCTCGCGGCGGAGAGCGATTTGATCGGGGGAGTGGTCGGCTGGACCGACCTGACCCGGCCGGACGTCACCGACGAGTTGGCGCGGCTCGCGGAACTCCCGGGCGGTGCGCACCTGCGGGGCATCCGCCACCAGGTGCAGGGTGAGCCCGACCCCGAGTGGCTGCTGCGCCCGGACGTGCACCGGGGGCTGACCGCCGTCGCCGAGGCCGGGCTCGTCTACGACCTCGTGGTCCTGCCCCACCAACTGTCCGCCTGCGTCAAGGCGGCCGCCGACCAATCGGGACTCACCTTCGTCCTCGACCACCTGGGCAAGCCGCCCATCGCCTCGGGCGCGCAGGAGCCCTGGGCCGGCGCCGTGCGGGCCCTCGCCGGACTCCCCAACACCGTGTGCAAGTTGTCCGGCATGGTCACCGAGGCGGACCACGCCACCTGGACGGTCGACGACCTGCGCCCGTACGCGGACACCGTGCTTGAGGCCTTCGGGCCGTCCCGGCTGATGTTCGGCTCGGACTGGCCGGTGTGCACGCTGGCCGCGACGTACGCCCAAGTGCTGGAGACGGCGGTCGAGTTGACGGCGGGGTTGAGCGGCAGCGAGCGGGAGGACGTCTTCGCGGGGACAGCCACCCGCGTCTACGGGCTCTGAGCGGGCGTCCCGCGGGCGCAGACAAACATCGGGCCATTGCGGCGGTGGCAGGCATGCGCCCGAGTGGGTCAGGTCGTGTGCGCGGGCTCGAAGATGTCGCGAATCGCTGTTGTCATGCGCCGGTTCACGCCTCCTGTCTGCGGGTTGATGCTGAAGCAAGTACTCCGATAGCGGTCGATAACCGGACGTAAGGCGGCGCGCCTGATGCTGGTCCTCCGAAGGCCTGGGAGCCGCCCACGACCGGATCGGAGTGTCTCGTGCATCTCCTGGACGTACTCGAGGTCCGCAGCAGGCCCGCCGCGGCGGTCATGCTGGCCCTGACCCGGCGGTGTCCGCTGAAGTGCCGGCACTGCTCGACCGAGTCGCTGATGAACAGCGAGCAGCACGATGCCGAGATCTTCGAGAACTTCGTGGCCGGCTTCACCCCTGAGAATCGTCCGGACTACGTACTGATGTCCGGCGGCGAGGTGCTGCTGCGGCCGCGCCTGGTGCAGCGGATCGCGGAACGCTGCCGAGAGGTCGGAGCACAGACCCACATTCTCTCCGGAATGTTCTTCGCCCGGTCGGCTCGTGTCCCGGACCGCATCATGGCGGCGATAGACGCGGTGGACCACTTCTCCGCGAGCCTGGACACCTATCACGAGGAGGAGGTGCCGCGGGAGGACGTACTGCGGGTTCTGCGACAACTCCTCGACGCGGGCAAGGACGTAAGCCTGCAGGTGGTCGGCCTGGACGAGGAGGATCCGTATCTCGTGGAGGCCACCGGGGACATCCGTGAGGCCCTCGACGATCGCGCACCGATCTGGGTCTCCCTGGTGCAGGCCGGCGGCCGGGCGAAGGAATGGCTGGACGACGAGCTGATCCGGCGCGGTGTGCGGCCGACCCGCGCCCAGCAGGACGGGTCCGGCTCTCCGGCCGTCGATCCACACCGGCTGCTGCCCGCACCCTGCTCGCTCGCGGCCTGGCCGCTGGTCAGCTTCGACGGCACCGTGGTGGCCTGCTGCAACCAGGATGTGGTGGACGGTCTGGGCGGTCGGCTGCCTGCGCACCTGCGCCTCGGCCATGCGGCCGAGGATCCGTGGGAGGAGCTGCGACGCCGCCATCTCGACCGGCATCTGCTGCGTGGCATACGGGCGTTCGGCCCCCAGTACCTGGCCGACCAGGCGGGCGCGGGCTGCGGTGAGGGCTACTGCGCCAGCTGCTTCAAGCTGTCCGCGGACCCGGCCACGTCCGCCGGCGTACGGGCCCTGATGCACCGTCCGTCCACCGTGCTGATGGAGCAGCAGATCACCAGGATGGTCGACCAGGTCGGACCGGCTGGTTTCGCCCGCCGCTACGGCACCCGCCGCTACGGGCACCTGCTGCTGCTCGGCCACCCGGACTCGGCGGAGCTGCAGGCCCAGTACACGGCGGAAGGCAAGGCCGGACCGGGCGCTGCCCAGGCCGGCGAGGAGGTGCTGAAATGCGCCGGCTGACCTTCGCCGATCTGCAGGACGGCCGGCTCGCCCGTGGCACCCTGGCCCTGCTGTTCATCACCGACAACTGCCCGGTGGGCTGCGCCCACTGCTCCGTGGACTCCCGTCCCGACTCGCCGCGGATCAGGGACTTCGAGCTCTTCGAGGAGATCGTCGACGGGCTGTGTGCCCTGCCGGCCGACCGGATCATCGGGATCTCCGGGGGCGAGCCCTTCGTGGAACGCCGCGGACTGTCCCTGGCCACCGAGCGGATCGCGGCCACAGGCAAGCAAATGATCATCTACACCAGTGGCTTCTGGGGCCCGGACGCCGAGGCCGGCCACGGGGCACCCGAGTGGGCGCGAAAGGTGATCCGCCGCGCTTCCGCGATCTTCCTGTCCACGGACGCCTACCACGAGGCATCCGTGCACGAGCGCCGCTTCGCCGGTGCCGCCCGTGCCGTGGCCGAGGAGCAGGTCTGGCTCGTGGTGCAGGTGATGGACGGGCCCGGCATGGTGGAGCGGGCCGAGGAACTGCTGCGCGGAGCACTCGGCGTGAACTGGTCCGACCACGCCGAGATCGCCACGGCACCGCCGCTCAACTACGGGCGGGCCCGGGATCTCGAGGACCCGTGGTTCGGCCCGCGGAAACGATTCCCCGCAGAAGCGTTCGGAACCTGCCCGACCGCCAACGTCCAAGTGATCCGCTACGACGGCACCGCCACCGCCTGCTGCAACGAGACGGTGATCATGGGTGCCGGGCCGCGCCGGATGCGCCGCCGGACCACCACCGCCGACGAGGTGACCGCCGCGATCGACGGGCTCCGCGACGACCCGCTGTTCCGAGCCGTCGGCACGGTCGGGCCCGGCATGCTCACCGCCCATCCCCGGTTCCAGGACCTGGCAGGCCGCGAGTACGGCTCGATCTGCGAGCTGTGCTGGGTGATGGCCCGCCGACTGCCGGAGGACGGCAGCGAGGACGGCCTGGTCGACGCCATCCGGGTGCTCGCCGGCCACAGGAAGGAGCAGACGTCGTGACCGCACCCGCCACCACCCCGGCCGGAGCCACCGTTGCCACCACTTCCGCCGCCGGCGCCCCCGCGGCCGCGTCACGAAGTGCCGCCCTGGACGCTCGCATCGACCTGCTGCTGCCCGCCTTCCGGCGGGTCGGCGGCCGGGTCTGGTCGGTGCCCGAGCCGGACCAGATCTACCCCGAGTACCTGTGCCTGATGCACCAGGTGATCCGCTCCACCGTGCCCCTGATGAACGCCGCGCTGGCCCGCTGCCGTGAACTGGCCGCCACCGATGCGGTGGCCGCCGCTCTGGTCCCGTACTGGGAGCAGCACATCCGTGAGGAGGCCGGGCACGACGACTGGTTGTGCGAGGACCTGGCGGCCATCGGCCGCGATCCGGCCGAGGTGTGGCGGCGGGTTCCGCCGGCCACGGTGGCGGCTCTGGTCGGCGCCCAGTACTACTGGATCCACCACCACCATCCGGCCTGCCTGCTCGGGCACATCGCGGTGGTCGAGGGCAATCCGCCCGATCGTCGGGTGGGCGAGGAACTGGCCGCCCGCACCGGCTATCCGGCCGAGGGCTTCCGGACCCTGCACCGGCACGCCGCTCTGGACATCAAGCACCGTGCCGATCTGCGCGCGCTGATCGACGAACTGCCGCTCGACGCACGCCTCGAGGGCTCCATCGGGCTCTCCGCGCTGCACACCCTGCAGGCGCTCATCGACATGTTCGAGCAACTGGCCGAGCCCTTCGAGCAGGGCCGCCGCTGCACCGTGCCGGCCCTTCCCGAACCGGCCGGACACACTCCGTAGCCCCAGGGTTGCGCCCAGAACGCTCGCTGGAAGGAGGAGGACGAGCATGGCGCGTATCGAGATCGCCGTACCGCTCCGGCACCGCAGGTTCCGGACCCTGTTCGCCGGTCAAGCCATCTCCGCGATCGGCGACTGGCTCGACTATCTGGCCGTCATCGTGCTGGTCACGTACACCTGGCAGCACGGCGCCGGAGCACTGGCCGCGCTGAGCGTCAGCATCGCGCTTCCCTGGGTGGTCCTGTCCCCGGTCGCCGGGGTGCTGGCAGACCGGATCACCGACAAGAAACGCGTGCTGGTCGGCTGCGACGTGGCACGGGCCGGGCTGGTGCTCGGCTATCTGGTGGCACCCGAGCTGTGGGTACTGCTGGTCCTGGTCTTCTTCAAGTCGGCGTTCGGCACGCTGTTCGTGCCCGCCCAGCAGACCACCATCCGGTTCACCGTGCCGCGCGAGGACATGCTGTCGGCGATGTCGCTGACGGTCTTCACCAATCAGGCCGCCAAGGTGGCCGGGCCCGCGCTGGGCGGATTGCTGGTCGCCGCCTGGGGAGTGGACGCCGCGTTCCTGGTGGACGCCGGTACCTTCCTGCTCTCCGCCGTACTGCTGAGCACCCTGCGCCTTGCCGCCCCGGACCCTGCTCCCGACGGCAGCGGTCGGGCCCCGGCCTCGACCGGTTCCGGGGCGTCACGGGCGGGTGGCTTCCGCGCGGATCTGACCGACGGGTTCGGCTTCATCTTGCGCACCCCCGCCCTGGTCATGGTGATCCTCAGCATGAGCGCCACGGTCTTCCTGGTCTTCACCTTCGACACGCTCTCGCCGCTGGCGATGCGGCAGTTGGGCGTCAGCGAGACCCAACTGGGCCTGGTGGTGGCCGCCGTCGGACTCGGCGCCGTCAGCGGAACCCTCGTGGTCAGCCAATGGGGGCGCAAGCTCAACCCCTTCGTGCTGATGGGCGCCGCCCAGCTGATGGCAGGCCTGCTCGTCACCAACATCGGTGCCTCGCTGGGCATGGAGATCCGCGGAGTGGCCGCCCTCTGGGCGGTGGTCGGCTTCGGGCTCGGCTTCGGCTCTGCCGGCATCATGATCGTCTTCCCGTACGTGCTGCAGCGGGAGACCCCGGACGAACTGATCGGCCGAGTCACCTCCACGGCCTCTTCGGTCCCGGTGGTGCTCCAGCTCGCCGCGCCGCCACTGGGCGCCTGGCTGGCCGGCCGCTACGGCATCGACTTCACGTTCAACACCGCCGGACCCGCGCTCGTCGTACTCGGCATCGTCGTGCTGCTCTACGGACGGCGCACGGCGCGCAGGGCGCCAGGAGCGTCCCCGAAGAGCGCCACCCCTGCCGCGCCGCCCGGCCCCCTCCTCGACACCACGGTCCCCGACACTCCGGCCGAACTCGCCGAGGAGGAAGAGGAAGCGGAGGTCGTGGCGCACATCGCCGAGCCCGTCGTCACCCCGGCGCCCCGCGCGCCGGACCTCGCCCCCGCCCCATACGTCCGCGGCGCCGCGCTCCACCAGGGCTTCTTCTGGTAGCTCCGGTGGCCCGGCCGCCGGCGGCGAACGCACCACACACGCACCGCACCATTCGTTCGACAGGAATTCGACACGAAGGAGTACCACCATGCCCAACCCGATTGAGGAGCTCAGGTCCGCAGGCGTCCCCGTCGACAGCATCCCCGAAGAGCAGCGCGAGGTGCTCGCCAACCTGTCCGAGCACGAGGTCGGCGTTCTGAAGGGCCTCAAGGACAGGCTCGGCCAGGACGTACAGGCACACGGCGCCGAGGGCGCGGAGGGCATCGGCGTCATCCTCTGGTGACCTCCGCCCGCGCGACCCCCACCGACGACCGACCGATCAACCGGATGAGCAACCAGGAGGAACCGCATGAGCAAGAATGACGCAGTGGCAGCACTGTCGGCGGCAGGCATCCCGATGGACTCGCTGACCGATGAGCAGAAGAGCAAGCTGGCTCAGCTCAGCACTGAGGAGATCGCCGTACTGGCCGCCGTCAAGGGCCGTCTCGACGCGGTGACCGACGTCCAGGCGCATGGCGCAGAGGGTGCCGAGGGCACCGGAATCATCATCTGGTAGCGCGGGGGGAGACGAAGCAATGGCCAAGAACGACGCACTTTCCGCTCTTGCCGCGGCCGGCATCCCCACCGACGGGCTGACCGACGAGCAGCGTGAGCAGCTGTCCCGCCTTTCCCCTCAGGAGATCGCTGTGCTGGCCTCGGTCAAGGGCCGGCTCGAGGCGGTCAGTGACGTTCAGGCGCACGGCGCCGAGGGCGCCGAGATGGGCATCATCGTCTGGTAGTCCGCCAGTTGTGTGTGGGCTGCCGACTCCCACGGCGGCCCGCACGCCGACGGCGTCGCGCAGTGCGGCGCACCGAGCGAAGGATGGTGGACGATGAGCGACGTTGAGCGGCATCCCAACCTGGATGCCCTGCGTGCGGCGGGCTTTCCCGTCGACTCGATCGCCCAGGAGCAGCGGCACGTACTCGATTCCCTGACGGCAGGCGAGGTCTCTGTGCTGATCGCCGTTCAGGAGCGGCTGCAGGAAGCAGTTCCCGAGGTACAGGCTCACAGTGCCGAACCGATCATCGGCGGCGTGCTGTTCTGAGCCGACCGATTCCGGGCCGGCCGATGTCCGGTCGGCCCGGCCGATTCCGACGATCCGACGGACCTCAAGGTCCCAGACATCCGGGGGGCTTGGGCGTATGGACAATCAGTGCCCTGAGTGCGGGGCGCCGAACTCTGCGGATGCGCGGTTCTGTTCGTCCTGCGGCCAGCGGCTGACCGTGGCCGCGCCACCGCCGGAGACCCGCAGGACGGTCACCGTGGTGTTCTGCGACATGGTCGGCTCCACCGCACTCAGCGAGCGCCTTGACGCGGAGGCGCTGCGCCATGTCCTGCTCCGTTATTACGCCCTGATGCGCGGCTGCCTCGAGCGGTACGGCGGCACGGTGGAGAAGTTCATCGGGGACGCGGTGATGGCGGTGTTCGGAGTGCCCGCGGTACACGAGGACGACGCCCTGCGCGCCTGCCGCGCCGCACTGGACATGCTGGAGGCCGTCGCCGCGTTCGGTGACGAGCTGGAGCGGGAGGTCGGTACCAGGTTCGCGGTGCGGATCGGAGTGCACACCGGCGAGGTGGTGGCCTCCGGCAGCCCTTCGGACGGACACACACTCGTCTCCGGCGAGGTGGTGAACATCGCGGCCCGCCTGGAGCAGCACGCCCCCGCCGGGCAGGTGCTGATCGGTGCGGCCACCCGTCGTCTGGCCGCCGCGGCCATCGAGGCGGACCCTCTGGAGCCGATCACCGTCAAGGGCATCGCCGGTCCTGTCCCGGTCTGGTCGCTGCGCTCGGTGGTCTCCGACACACAGGACCCGGACCGCCGGTCGACCACGGCGCTGGTCGACCGCAGCGACGAACTGACGCAGCTCCGGCTGGTGCTCGGCCGGGTCGAGCGGGGCCGTAACTGCCATCTGGTCACCCTGTTCGGCGACCCCGGTGTCGGCAAGACCCGGCTGCTGCGGGCCTTCGCCGAGGAAGCCGGGGGACGCGGCGCCCAGGTCGCCGGCGCCCGCTGTCTGCCGTACGGGAGCGTCGGCGGTCTCGCCCCGCTGGCCGGACTGTTGAACACACTGCTCGGTGAGTCCCCGCGCGACCGCCTCGCCACCGTGCTCGGCACCGGCGAGACGGCCGCGACAGCTTCGGCGGTGCTGCTGCGGCTGGCAGGGACAGGGGTGTCAGGGACCACACTGGAGGAGACCTGCTGGGCACTGCAGCACCTGTTCACCGCACTGGCCGGGCATCGGCCGCTGGTCGCCGTGGTGGACGATCTGCAGTGGGCGAACCGGGACCTGCTCGCCGCCGTGGACCATCTCGCCGACTGGGTACAGGGCGTGCCGCTGCTGCTGGTGTGCGGCGCACGGCCGGAACTCCTCGACCAGCGCACCAGCTGGGGAAGCGGCAAACTGCACGCGACGTCTCTGGTGGTGCCGCCGCTGGCCCCGGACGACTGCCGCGAACTCGTCTCGGCCCTGGTCACCGCGGACGCCGTGAGCGAGGGCGGCGATTTTGGCGAGGATGTGGTCGGCCACGCCACGATGGACCTCGACCGGCTGGTGGCCCGCTCCGAAGGCAACCCGCTGTTCCTGACCCAGATCACCGGCATGCTGCGAGAGGGCGGCGACGCGGAACGGATGCCGCTGTCGGTACGCGCCGTGATCGAGGCTCGTCTGGACCGGCTGGCCCCGGAGGAACGGGCCGTCCTCGAGGCCGCCGCGGTGATCGGCACGGACTTCACGACAGCGAACGTCGCCGTACTGCGGGACCGGCCCGGTGACGCCGCGGCGTCCCTCGAACTGGAGCCGGTGATACGGGCACTTCTGCGACGCCGGCTGGTGGAGGCGGGCAACGAGCCGAACGGGCGCCTGCGGTTCGCCAGCCAACTGGTGCGGGACGTGGCCTACGAGCGGATGCCGAAGCTCGTGCGGGCGGGCCGGCACGAACGGTTCGCAGAGCACCTGGAGGGCCTGGCGGCCGGGCAGCCGTCCGTGTCGGGCAGCGCGGCTGCCACTGCCTTCGGTGCGCCGCCGGATGCCGGTGTCACCGCCGGTCCGCAGGGTTCGTCCGCCGGGCATCTGCCGGGTGCCGCAGGTGCCCTGGACGCTGTGCCCCCCCGCGGGGACGGGCAGCCGGGCATACCCGGCGCCGTGGGCGCCGCGCTCCCGGGCGGAATCCCGCACGCGGAAATCGGGACCCACATGGAGCAGGCATACCGGTTGCGGCTCGAACTCGGGTCCATCGACAGCGGCGCGCGGGACGTCGGTGTGCGGGCAGCCGGGCATCTCGCGAAGGCCGGCACCACCGCACTGCGGCAAGGTGACATCGGCTGGGCGGAGGAGCTGCTGGCGCGCGCCATCGCGCTGCCCGGCGCGGGACTCGACCTGCGTGTCGCCCATGCGGAGGCCCGCCTCGCCTCCGGGGACACCGAGGACGCCGTCGCAGAGTTGCTCGCTGTGCTGGAGGAGGCCCGTGGTACAGGGGATCGGGCCACCGCCGCCCGGGCGCGGCTGCAACTCGCTTACCTGGTACCCGAAACCGACCCCGACCCCACGGCGACGGCCCAGGAGGCGCTGGAGGTCTGCACCGCGGACGACGATCCGCTGGGCCGGGCCCGCGCGCTGCTCCGGCTCGGCCAGCACCAGCAGGGCCTGGGGCAGTACGCCGAGGCCGCAGGCTATCTGCACGAGGCGCTGGACCAGTCGGTGCGGGCCGGAGCCGAGCTGGACCAGGCCGGAATCCTGGGCGCGCTCGCCGTCTCGCTGTGGCTGGGACCCGAGCCCACCCCTGCGGCACTGCGTCGCTGCCGGGAGTTCATGGGCGGCCACCTGGCAGGACGCCGACTGGCCAGGGCCACCATCTCCTGCCCGATGGCCGTACTGCTCGCCATGCGGGGCCGGTTCGACGACGCGCGCAGCCGGCTCGCGGACGCCGAGCAGACGCTCACCGACCTCGGCCACCTCTTCGCCGTACCGGCGACCCGGCTGTTCACAGCGGCCACGGAGGTGCTCGCGGACCGACTGCCGGAGGCCGAGTCCCTGCTCCGCGGCGCCGCGGAGGACCTCGACCGGCTGGGCGACCGCCAACTGCACGCCAACGCGGTGCGCGACCTGGCCCGGGTCCTGCTGCTGCGCAGTGGCGCAGACCGCATCGCGGCAGACACCGCCGGACCCGCTGATCCGGCGTCGGCCGAGGAGTGCCGGCGACTCATCGCGCCCCTCCTGGCAGCACTCTCCGAAGAGCAGTCACGCCCGGGCGCCGCGGCCGACCTGCACGGCATGCAGGCCCGGCTGGCCGCCGTACACGGGGACGCGGCAGCCGCCGAACACCATCTGACGCTGGCCGAACAGGCCTCCCGCAGCACCGACTCGCCGGTCTGCCGGGCCGGCGTCGACATCGACCGGGCGCACGTCGCGGCAGTACTCGGCCGCACGGAGGACGCCCTGGACGCACTGCACTCGGCCCGCGACGGGTTCGCCGCGAAGGGCCATCTGGTCGGCATCCGGCGCGCTGAGACGCTGTGGGCCGCCCTGGATTCGGACAGGAGCGGACCGGCCGGGCCGCCCGGGAGCGACGGAGGAAGCCGAGAATGACCACGGCGACGCGGACTCTCACCTGGAATCTGGTCGGCCGCGACCGGGCCGAGATCGAGACGGTCACCGAATGGGCCGACGTCGCGGGCGGCGCCGAGTGGGCCTGGGGAGGCTCCACCGGACGCGGCGTCCGCGTGTGCGTCCTGGACAGCGGGGTGGAGGCGGGACACCCCGCGATCGGCGCACTGGCCTCGAGTCACGCCGTGCACCGCGGCGAGGGTGACGAAGGCTACCGGCTCGTCGAGGACGAGGAGGGCGACGCCTGCGGGCACGGCACCGCCTGCGCCTCCGTCATCCGCCGTCTCGCACCGGACTGTGAGGTGCACAGCATACGAGTGCTGGGCTCGGGGTTCCGCGGCAGCGGCGACGCCCTGATCGCCGGCGTCCGCTGGGCCGTCGCGCAGGGCTACGACGTGATCAACATGAGCCTCTCGACGACCCGCCGGAAGTTCGCCGAGGCCCTCCACGAGATCGCCGACCACGCCTACTTCGGCCGGGTGCTCCTGGTCGCCTCCGCGCACAACATGCCGGTCGAGAGCTATCCCTGGCGGTTCTCCTCGGTGATCTCGGTGGGTTCCCACGACCAGGAGGACCCCGAGCTGCTGCTCTACAACCCCGCGCCGCCGGTGGAGTTCTTCGCCCCCGGGGTCGAGGTACCGGTGGCCTGGACGGGCGGCACCACCCGGCGGTGCACCGGCAACAGCTTTGCCACTCCGCATGTCGCCGGGATGTGCGCGCGCATTCTCGCGAAGCATCCGGGGTTCACCCCGTTCCAGGTCAAACAGGCGCTGTTCCTCGCCTCCGAGAACGTCAGGAGAGAACACTCATGAGCCTTCCGCCTCAGTCACCGGGATCTCCGGCCGCCTCGCCGACCGCCCAGTTGATCGAGTCCGAGCGCGAGCACGCCCGCCTGCTGCAGTCCGTGGTGGAAACGGCACGGGCGATCTTCGATTCCCAGGCCGCTTCCATCTTCCTCCTCGACGAGAGCGCCGGCCGCAGCGCGCTGATCTTCGAGGCGGTGTCCGGAAAGGGTGAGGACCACCTGGTGGGGCGGCGGTTCCCGGCGGACCGGGGCATCGCCGGCTGGGTCCTGCAGTCCCGGCAGCCCATCGAGGTGGACGACGTGGCCGCGGACCGCAACTTCGCCCGCGACCTCGCCGAGTCCACCGCCTATGTGCCGCAGGCGCTGATGGCAGCCCCACTGCTGCACGGCGAGGAAGTGCTCGGCGTGCTCGAAGTCCTCGACCGCAACCGCGAACTGCGCACCCCGCTGGTCGCCATGGACCTGCTCGCACTCTTCGCCGGGCAGGCGGCCGTGGCGCTGCGTCTGGTCCAGCGCAGCCGCCGGGCCCAGCAACTGCTCGCGGCCGGCGCGGACGGCGCCGCCGCTCCCGGGCTCGCCGCGGTGCTCGGCCTCGCGCGGGTCCTGGACACCGCCGCGGAGCCGCGCCGGGCCGCCGGCCTGCGGGTCATCGACGGCCTGGAGGAACTGCTGCGCCCCGTCGACTGACACTCGCACCACGATCCGCCGCCACGCATCCGACCGGCATCCGACCGCATCCGACCCGGCGCAGCGCCCCTCACACGCCCACGAACCAGCCACCACCGAGCCGAAGGGGACTCCGATCGTGCATCGCACGCTCTTCAACCGTCTCGCCCACCGCTCACCGGCGTTACTCGTCGCCGCCGCCCTCGTCGCGGCGGCCACGGTGTCCGCGCCGACCGCCACCGCCGCCGAACCAGGCCGCGCGAGAGCGGAATCCGCCGCCGCGTCAGCCGGTTCCGACGCACCGGGCACGCTCAGCTATCTGGTGAACGCCAAGGGCGGCCCACTGGGCACGTCGGCGGCCGTGCGAGCCGTCACCGCCGAGGGCGGCACGGTGATCGCCAGTTACCCGCAGATCGGTGTCGTGGTGGCGCACTCCGACCGCGCCGGCTTCGCATACCGCGTCCGCGGCAGGTCGGGCGTCGCCTCCGCCGGAGCCACGCGTACGGTCCCGATCGGCGCGAGTCCCGGCACCGCCGCCGAGCGCGGCGCCCTCGCGTACGAGCAGCCCGTCGGTACCGCGCCGAAGGCAGGTGCCGCCCGCTCCGCGAAGGGCGAGGAGCCGCTCTCGGCCGAGCAGTGGAACCTCCGCCGGATCGGTGCCGACAAGGCACACGGTGTCACGGTCGGCAGCCCCGGTGTCCGGGTCGGCGTCATCGACACCGGTGTGGACGACACCCACGAAGACCTGGCCGCCAACTTCGACGCCGCGAACTCCGTGAACTGCGTGGGCGGCAAGCCGGACCGTAAGGCCGGCGCCTGGCGCCCCGACCCGTCCACCGCCGGCTGGTACCACGGCACTCATGTGGCGGGGATCGTCGCCGCCGCGAAGAACGGCAAGGGCGTCGCGGGCGTGGCCCCCGGCGTGCGGATCGCCGCCGTCAAGGTCGCCGAGGGACAGGGCGGCTACTTCTACCCGGAGAGCGTCCTGTGCGGGTTCATATGGGCCGCCGAGCACGACTTCGACATCACCAACAACAGCTACTTCGTCGACCCCTGGTACTTCAACTGCCCCGGCCAGCCCGACCAGAAGGCCATCAGCGAGGCGCTGCGCAGGGCCACCGGCTACGCCCAGCTGCGTGGTGTGCTGAACATAGCCTCGGCCGGGAACCTGCACCTGGACCTGGCCGACAAGACGGTGGACAGGGCCAGCCCCACCGACTCCGAGCCGAGCGCGCGGCCGGTCGACAACTCCTGCCTGGACCTGCCCAACGAGCTGCCCGGAGTGCTGACGGTCACGGCCACAGGCCCCAAGGACCTGAAGTCGTCGTACTCGAACTACGGAACCGGCGTCGCGGAGCTCACCGCACCTGGCGGCGACCACCTCCTGCAGGCCCCCGTGCCACCGGCCACCACAGGGGCGGTGCTGTCCACCTTCCCGGGCGACCAGTACCAGTGGCTGCAGGGCACATCGATGGCGGCCCCGCATGTGACGGGCACAGCCGCACTGCTGAAGTCCCGTCATCCGGGATGGGGTCCGTTGCTGCTGACCGGCGGGCTTCTCGCCCAGGCAGACCGGCTGGCCTGCCCGGATCGGTACGACCTCGACGGGAACGGCGAGCCGGACGCGGTCTGCCAGACCCGGTGGGGCAACGGCTTCTACGGCGCGGGCATGGTGGACGCGGCACAGGCGGCAGGCGTCCGCCGCTGATCCACCTCAGGCAGGAAGTCCCGCTGTCAGAAGTCCAGTTGAACGAATGTTCCTACGGCTTGACGAGGGGTCAGGAGTAACATTCGATTGGTGGTGCGCGGGCCGGGGCTTGGCGGAGAGCATCACTCGGCGAACAGATCGACAACTGGGGAGCAAGCGCCACTTGACCAGTGGGAGCGCTCCCGTAGCAGTCAAGGGTATCGGGGAACCCATGGATCCAGCGCTGCAGATCAGGATATTGGGACCGCTCCAAGTGATGTCCCGGGCCAAGCCGGTGAGAGTGAGCTCCTTCAAGCAACGCGCACTGCTCGCTGCGCTCGCCTGCCGGGCCGGCTCCGCCGTCTCGGTGGACCGGCTCGTCCGGACGCTGTGGGGCGATTCCCCGCCGCGCACCGCCAACAAGAACCTCCAGGTCTACGTATGGCACCTGCGCAAGCTCCTCGACGAGGAGGAAGCCCCCGGCAGGCTCCAGTACGCACCTCCCGGGTACCGGCTCGAACTGCGTCCCGGCGAACTGGATCTGCACCGGTTCCAGCACGACGTCCGCAAGGCCCGTGCCGACCTCGCCCGAGGCGAGGTCGAACCGGCCGCCGGCCGGTTCGCGGCGGCACTCGACCTGTGGCACGGTGAAGCGCTGGCCGATCTACTGGCCGTCCCCACCCTTCAGGCGGAGTCGGTGCATCTGGAGGAAGTCCGGGCCGGGGTGATGGAAGATCACTTCGACGCCGAACTCAGCCTCCGCCGGTACGCCGAGGTCGTCGATGCCATCGGGACGGCGATCCGCACTCATCCGTTCCGGGAGCGGCTGCGGGTCCAGCAGATCCAGGCGCTCTACCTGTCCGGCAGACAGAGCGAGGCGCTGGCGGCGTACGACGCCGTACGTCTGCTGCTCGCCCAGGAGCTCGGGCTGCAACCCTCGTCACAGTTACAGCAGTTGCAGGAGCTGATCCTCGGCGGCGGCCCCTTGGAGGAACTCCCCGCTCCACGCGCCACGATCGTCGTGAACCACACCGCGCGCCCCGCCGTCCCGGCCACGGACGCGGACGCGGCAGACGGACACGCCGCACCCCTGGCCGCCCCACAGCCGGAAGCCGCCGATGTGGAGGCCCACACCGGCCGCACCCGCCCGTCCCGGAAGAGCGTCACCACCCAGCCGTCCGACCGGCGTGGAGCCACGGTCACCCGCTGGACCCGTCGGCTGCCGCGTACCATCGGCGACTTCACCGGTCGGGAAGACGCGTTAGGCGTCGCGCTCACGGCCATCCGCACCGGCGGTGCCTCGCTGATGGTGGTCACCGGGCCGCTCGGCGCAGGCAAGACGGCGTTCGCCGTCCATCTCTCCCACCAACTGGACCATGACTTCCCCGACGGGCAGTTGAGCGTCGACCTGGCCACTCCGGGAGGCGCCCCCCGTCCCTCGTCCCTGGTGCTCACCTCGCTGCTGCGCACCCTGGGCGCCGACCCGGACGCGTCCGTGACCGACACCGGTGAGTTGGCCGGCCTGCTGCGGGCCCGCCTTGCGCCGCTGCGGATGCTGATCCTGCTCGATGACGCCCAAAGCGAGGCACAGGTACGGCCGTTACTGCCGGGCACCGGATCCTCGGTGACCGTGGTCACCGCGCGCTCCCGGCTGGCAGGCCTGGAGGCCGCCCGTGTGATCCACGTCGGCCGCTTCGGCCGGGCGGACGCGTTACGGCTCCTCGATCGCATCATCGGCGCGGACCGGGTCAGCGCCGAACGCGAGGCGGCCGAGCGGATCGTGGACGCGGTGGACCGTCTGCCCCTCGCCGTCCGGATCGCCGGGGCCCGGCTCGCCGCCCGGCCGAACCTCTCGCTCACCCGCTACGCCGCCCGGCTGGCGGATCCGCGGCGACTGGCCCGCGAGCTGACGGCGGGCGATCTCTCGTTCGTGGACCAACTCCGACGGGCCTACCGGCAGTTGTCGGCCACGGAAGCCGAGATGCTGCGACTGCTGTGCGCCGCTTCGGAGCCGCTCACATCGGAACGTGCGGGCACACTCCTCAGCCGGCCGGCGGGCACCGCTGAGGGGCTCCTCGAGCGGCTGACGGACCTGCACCTGGCAGAGGTCGAGTACAACGAGGACAGAGACTCAAAGGTCCACGGCTACCGCCTGCCGCTGCTGGTGACGGCCTCGCTGCGCGAATGGATCAAGCCGAGCGAGTTCCCGAAGCTGTGACCGCCCGGCCCGCACCCCTCTCAGTAGCGCAGCGCTTCCGCGGGCCGGGCCCTGACCGCCACCGCCGCCGGAAGCAGCGCGGCCAGTACGCCGAGGACCCCGACCCCGGCCACCACCAGGCCGTACTCGCCCCAGGGCACCGGCAGCGCGAAGCCACCCGTGACGGCCGAACCCGCCCCGGCGAGACCGACGAGTGCCGCCGCCGTGCCCACCAGGGCACCGATCACGACCACGACCAGCGTCTCCAGGCCGACCATCGCCGTGATCTGCGCGCGCGTGGTGCCCACCACCCGCAGCATGGCCAGCTCCCGGCTCCGTGCCGCGGTACCCATCACCAGCGTGTTCACCACGGCCAGCGCCGTGAACGCGACCAGGATGCCGAGCGCGAGATAGGTCCCGCGATTGCTGTCCTTGTACGCGTCCTTGAGCGCGGCCGAGTAGTCACCGGCGCTCAGCACGGCCGCCGTCGGTGTGGACAGCGATCCTGGCTCCAGCGTCTTGCCGCCCTTGACCAGCACACTGCTGACCAGCGATTCGGCCAGATGCCCTCGGAAGGCCGATTCCGGCAGCAGAACGTCGCCGAAGCCCAGCCCCCGGTCATAGACCGCCCGGACCGTGCGCTCGGCCCGTGCCCCGTCCGGGAACCAGCCGATGACGGTGTCCCCGATCGCGTAACCACGCTGCCGGGCCAGCGTGGAACTCACCGCCACCGCACCGGGTTCGCCCAGATCCTCGATGCGGCCCTCCTCCACGCCGAGGTCGAGTACCTTGCCGACCGTGGCCGGATCCACCGCCTGCGCGGCCATCGCTTCGGTGCCGCCCATGTGCGGGGTGATGAACGAGGCCGAGCGAGTGGGTGAGACAACCGCGCCGGCACCGGCCGCCTCGCGCACCGCTTCCACCACCGAGGCCGGCAGCTCACCGCCGCCCGCGCCCACCACCACCTGGCCGGCCAGCAGCCGTTCCCGGCTCTGGTCGACCGTGCCGTTCTGCAGCGCTCCGGTGACCAGGATGGTCATGCACGCCATCGCCACACTCAGCATCACCGCCGACGAGGCGGAGGCCACCCGGCGGACGGCCGAGCGCGAGTTGGCGTCGGCGAGTTCACCCGTGACGCCGGTCAGCCGGGTGATCGGGGCGCCCACCATCCGAATCAGCGGCCGGGCAAGCGGAGGGGCGAGGAGCGCGGCGGCGGTCATCAGCATCATCACGACCAGGGACTGCAGAGCGGCCCCCATGTCGGCGCCGATCCACACCCCGTAGGCGGCCACCGCGGGTGCGCCGAGTGCCATCAGCACACCGATCACCAGCCGGGTACGGGGCAGCCGGGCCGTCGGCCGATCCGCTTCGGCCAGCGCCTCGGCCGGCCCGATCTTCGAGATCCGCCGGGTCACCGACCAGGCGGACAGCAGCGTGAGGGCGAGCCCCGCGCCCGCCCCGATGACGAAGCTCAGCCAGGTGAACTCGGCACGGAACTCCGGCGGGGCGACGTCCTGGGCCACCAGCGTCGCGCTCAGCGCCCGTGCCATCGGGATCGCCAGCAGACAGCCGGGGACCAGCGCGACCACGGCCACCATCAGTGCCTCTATGTTGACCATCCGCCGGATCTGACGGGGAGTGGTGCCGATCGCGCGCAGCATGGCGATCTCCCGGGTGCGCTGCAGCACGGCCAGGCCGAAGGCCCCGGCGATGACGAACGCGGCCACGAAACCGGCGATGCCGCCGACCGAGCCGAACATAAGGGTCGTCACGAACAACCGGTCGGCGGTCTCCGGGGATCCCTCCTTGGACTTCGCGGACCCGGTCAGCACCTCCAGATCCGTACCGGCCAGAGCGTCGCGCATCCGCTCGGCCAGGACCGGCGCCGACACCCCGTCCTCGGCCAGCACTCCCAGGTACTGGCTCCGCTCCCCGGCCAGCCGTTCGGCCTCGGCCGCCGAGAAGAACAGCGCGGTCTGGGAGGGCAGTTCGTCCCGCCCGCGCGGTGCGGCGGTTCCGCTGACGGTGTAGACCGCGGTGCCCTCGGCCGCCACCACCGTCACCTCGTCGCCCACGGACAGTCCGCCGCGCCGGGCGGCGGCCACGTCCAGGACCACGTCCCGGTCGCCGTCCGGTGCCTTTCCGGCGCGCAACTCGTAGGGGGTGAGCGCGGCGGCCTCCCAGGCATGCCCGTGTGACGGTCCGCCGTCCGGTGCGGTCGGAACCGGGCCGCGACCGGAGACCGCCTGCGCCAGGAAGGGGGTGTCGCCGACGGTGCCCGCCACCCCGTCCACCGCCGCCACCCGCTCGGCCGTCCCGTCAGGCACCGGGGGAGGGGTGTCGAGGCCGACGGTCGAGACCTCACGCACGCCGTCGGAGACGGTGGTCAACTCGAGGCTGTCGTCGGTACGCACCACAAGAGCCGCGGCACCGAACCGGTCCACCTGCGGAACGGCCCGGAATCCCGACTCCATCAGCGCCGCACATGCCGTGATGAGAGAGGTCGCGAGGAGCACGGCGAGAAGCGACCCGACGAAGCCGAACCTGTGGACCCGCACCGAGCTCAGCGCCAGCCGCAGCACGTCAGGCCTCCAGCCGGGTCAGCCGCTCCGCCACCTGCTCGGGGTCGATGCCGGGCCCGTGCAGCTGATCCACGATCCTCCCGTCGGCGAGGAACAGCACCGTGTCCGCGTACGAAGCGGCCAGCGGATCGTGCGTGACCATCACCAGCGTCTGCCCCAGCCCGTCCACCACCTCGCGCAGCAGCCGCAGCACCTCCCGGGCGGTCGTCAGGTCCAGTGCCCCGGTGGGTTCGTCCGCGAACACCACCTCGGGGCGGGTCACCAGCGCCCTGGCCACCGCGACCCTCTGCTGCTGCCCGCCCGACATCTCCGCCGGCCTGTGGCCGAGCCGGTTCTCGAGCCCGGTACGGCGCACCACCTCATCCAGCCAGTCGGTGTCCACCCGGTGCCGCCCCAGTCGCAGCGGCAGCACGATGTTCCGTTCCGCGGTCAGCGAGGCCACCAGGTTGAACGCCTGGAAGATGAAGCCGATACGGTCCCGGCGCAGCAGCGTGAGCTGCTTCTCCTTCAGCCCGGCCAGATCGATGTCACCCAGGAGCACCCGCCCCGAACTGGGGTTCTCCAGCCCCGCGGCACAGCGCAGGAAGGTGCTCTTGCCGGAGCCGGAGGGCCCCATGACCGCCGTGAACGTGGCCGGCCGCAGGGACAGAGTGATGCCTCGCAGGGCGTCCACCGCCGCACGGCCCTTGCCATACCGCTTGGTGACGTCCTCCAGGCTGACGGCGGCCCTGCTGGGCTCCGCGGTGGCCTCGGCTGCCAACTGATCCGGCTGTGCCATGAGATGCGTCTCCTCCGGCAGAGGGCTGAAAGTGCCGGGACAATGATTCTGAGGCCGGGTTTCCATCCGGTTTGATAGCGGTATTCGGGCACGTATCGACAGCGGTATTCGGGCACTACACCTTCTGCGCGGAGCCCTCCAGCCGCGTCGGCGGCAGGAACTCCCGTACGTACGTCCGCTGCCAGCAGGCGCCCGTCTCCCGCAGCTCGCGCCAGTTCGTGTACCGATAGCGGTAGAGGCGGGCGCGCACATACCTGGGCGGCTCGTCCGCCGGGAACGGGGAGCGGCGCAGCAGCCGCAGGGTGTCCCGGTCGTTCTCCAGCAGCCGCTCCATCAGCGCGCCGAACCAGGAGCCGGCGTACGCGGGGGAGAGCGCCACGAACCACATCAGCCAGTCGAGCCGCAGATGGTACGGGGCGAACTGGCGCGGCCAGTGCCGGGGATCACCCGGCTTGCCCTTGAACTCGTACTCCCGCCAGTCGGAGTCCGCGCGCGGCACCTCGTCCGCCGTGCCCTCGATCACCACCTCGTGCCTGAGACGGCTGACGCTGCCGAACGCCCCGTAGGTGTTGACCAGATGGAGCGGGTCGAAGGAGCGGTTCATGACCTGGCGGCGGGAGACCAGATTGCGGGCCGGACGGTAACTGAGGGCGAGCAGCCCCGCGGCGACGGCCAGGACCACGATCTCGTACCAGAGCGGGGCGTCCGACGGGCCCCGCGTCACGCCGTAGTCCACGGCCGACAGCGCGACCACGATCGTGATCCAGTTCAGCCAGGCGAAGTTGCCCGACAGGACCAGCCACAGCTGGGTGACGATCATCAAGGACGCGGCGGCCGTCGCGATGGGCTGTGGGGCGAAGAGGAAGACGGGGACGATCAGTTGGGTGAAGTGGTTGGCGGCCACCTCCACCCGGTGGACCGGCTTCGGCAGCCGGTGGAAGAACCAGCTCAGCGGGCCCGGCATCGGCTGCGTCTCGTGGTGGTGGTCGAGGCAGGTCAGCTTCCGCCAGCACTCGTCCCCGCGCATCTTGATCAGACCTGCCCCGAACTCGACGCGGAACAGGATCCAGCGCAGCAGGAAGAGCACCAGGACCGGCGGGGCGACCTCGTCGTTGCCCAGGAAGACGGCGAGGAAGCCGACCTCCAGGAGCAGGGACTCCCAGCCGAAGGAGTACCAGGTCTGGCCGACGTTCACGATCGACAGATACATCGCCCACGGCACGAGCCACAGCAGCATGCCGCCCCAGAGCGGCAGTCGACCGTCCAGGCCCGCGATGAGCGCCACCGACACCGCGCAGCCGGTCCAGGCCCAGGCCGCGAAGAAGCGGTCGGAGTAGTGGAGGTGGAACACGCTCGGTGCCCGCCGGAACGGCACCCGGGCGACGAAACGGGGCACTGGCAGCATGCCGCGCTCGCCGGTCAGCGCGCGGAACTGCAGCGCCGCGCTCAGGAACGCGAAGAGATACATGACGGCCAGCGCCCGCTGGAAGACCAGCCGGCTCATCCAGTACTCGGGGGCTGTGAACCACTCCACCGCGCGTGCTCCCTTCCCTCCCATTGTGACGCTGCGTGACATCTTCACCTGCGGGGTGCCCGGAACCGGCGCGGACATCGGCCCGGAAACCATCCCCGACAGCCTCGGCGTACCCGACGGCGGCGGCCTGATCCCCTGACGAGTCGAGTCCGCTCACATTCCTGCCGTGACGAGAAGTCGAAGATTCGGCCAATCCCTGGCAAGGTAACACATCTCCCATCCCACGAGACCCACCCAGATCTGGTATGCCGTCGTCTGCTTGTAAATAAAAAAAACATCTCCCACCCAGG
>NZ_JAAKZY010000051.1 GCF_011045015.1 Streptomyces scabichelini
CCCCCGGCCCTACCGCCCACCCGGTCCCCTCGGTGTGCTCAGCCGACGACCTCGATGACGATCTTCCCGCGCGCATGGCCGTCCTCCACGGTGCGCAGCGCCTCCCCGGCCCTGGCCAACGGGAAGGTCCGGGTCACGAAGGGGTTCAACTTGCCGTCGACCACGAGTTGTGCGACCTCGTCGAGGATCGCGGAGTTGCGGGCCCGGGCGACGGGGGCGCCGCCGAGCCGGCCAACGATGTCCTTGCCGCCCGCGGTGATCAACTTCGTGCGGTCGGTGAGGAGTTCGGCCGCGGCTTCGAGGACGTCGCCGCCGATCAGGTCGTAGACGGCGTCCACACCGTCCGGGGCCGCGGCCCGCACGTCCGCCACGAAGTCCGGGCCCGAGGGCACGTGCACGGCCCCGAGCGACTCGACGAAGTCCTTCTTGCCCGCACTGGCCGTGCCGATGACCTTCACCCCGAAGGCGCGCGCGATCTGGACGGCGGCCACCCCCACGCCACCGCCCGCGCCCGTGATCAGCAGGGTCGCACCGGCCGGCAGGTCGAGCTGACGGATTCCGTCGTACGCCGTGGCCGCCGCGACCGGCAGGGCGGCCGCGTCCGTGAAGGAGATCTCCGCGGGCTTGTGCGCGGTGACCGCGACGGGCAGCAGGGAGTACTCGGCGTAGCCGCCGGCGACCGGGTTGCCGAAGACCGCGTCGCCGACCGCGAAGCCGGTGACGTCGTCGCCGACCTTCTCGACCACGCCGGCGGCCTCGTTGCCGAACACGGCGGGCAGTTCGCGCGCGGACTGGCCGGGGCGGGCGTAGCCGCTGCGCTGCTTCCAGTCGACGGGGTTCACACCCGCCGCCCGTACGGCGACCAGGAGTTGACCGGGACCGGGGCTCGGCCTGTCCTGGTCGACGAGGGCCTCGGTCTCCGGACCACCGAACCGCGTGAAGACGTACGCCTTGGGCATGTGCTGCCTCACTCTCCTCAACTGTCGCCATTCGGGGGCCAGCCGGGGCAGCCCGGCTCTAGCCTGCAAGGAAGATCGCCCGGCGGCTATTCCCCGTGCACGCGCCAGGTACCGTGGAACGCGTACGCGACGATCAAGGGCCGCCCTACCGACGGCGTACCGACGGCCTGGAGGCACCACCCGTATGCATGTCACGCGAGGCTTCACCGGACGTCCGCGCGTCCACAACGCCGGGCTGCCGCCCGGCCAGTACGACGCGGGTGACGACTGGCCGGTCCTGTCCGCCGAGGTCACGCCCGAACTGGCGGCCGCTGACTGGACGTTCACCGTCGACGGCCTGGTGGCCGAGCCGCGCACCTGGTCCTGGGACGAGGCGCACGCGCTGCCGGCGTCCGCGTACGAGGGCGACATCCATTGCGTGACGAGCTGGTCCAAGTTCGGAGTGCGCTTCGGGGGCGTGTCGGTGGACGCGTTCCTGGATCTCGTACGCCCCGCTCCGGAGGCGACGCACGCGGTCGCGTACGCGCACACCGGGTACACCACGAACCTGCCGCTGGCCGATCTGACCGGCGGGCGCGCGTGGATCGTCTGGGAGTACGGCGACGAGCCGCTGCCCGCGGAGCACGGTGGTCCGGCGCGGCTGCTCGTGCCGCACCTGTACTTCTGGAAGAGCGCCAAGTGGATCGCGGGCCTCAGGCTCCTCGACCATGACGAGCCGGGCTTCTGGGAGCAGAACGGCTACCACCACCGCGGCAACCCCTGGGAAGAGCAGCGCTACTCCGGTGACTGAGACTCCGCTGACCGACGGCCTTCACATGACCGGGACCTTCACGCCCCCGACCCGGTTCGCCGTGCCCGGCCGGATCGCGGTGGGCAACGACACGGCGACCACCTGGCAGCGCGCCACGCTCACCGAGATCCGCCGTGAGACTCCGCGCGCGGCCACCTTCCGGTTCGCAGTGCCGGGCTGGCGTGGCCATGTGCCCGGCCAGCATCTGATGCTGCGGCTCACGGCGGAGGACGGCTACACCGCCCAGCGGCACTATTCGATCGCGTCGCCGCCCGACGATGCCGGGCACATCGAGCTCACCCTCGACCATGTCGAGGGCGGCGAGGTGTCCGGCTGGTTCCACACGGTTGCCGAGCCCGGCGACGAGGTCGAGGTCCGCGGTCCGAACAGCGGTTTCTTCACCTGGACCGGGGACCGGCCCGCCCTGCTCGTCGGCGCGGGCTCCGGTGTCGTACCGCTGATGTCGATGGTCCGCCACCATCGCGCGCGCGGGCTGTCCGTACCGCTGCGTCTGCTCGTCTCGGCGCGCAGTCCCGAGGAGTTGATCTACGCGCGGGAGTACGGCACCGAGACCGTGCCCGTGTTCACGCGCAGTGCGCCTCCCGGCGTGCCCGTGGGCCGGCTGTCGGCCGCCCATGTGGCGGCGCTCCTCGCCGACCGGCCGGACGGCGGCTGGGAGGCCTATGTGTGCGGCTCCAACGGCTTCGCCGAGCATGCCTCGCGGCTCCTCGTCGACGCGGGTCAGCCGGTGGACCGTATCCGCATCGAGCGCTTCGGCTGACCGTGCTTCGTGCCGCCCTACCAGCCCTGGGTAAGGTTAGGCTAACCTTCGCGGCGTGAAAGCCGGTGAAGAGTCCTCCGCGGTCAGACGTCCCCGCGGGCATGAACTGTCGGCCACGGGTGTCACCGTGGCGTACGAAGACGTCGACGTCGTACACGACGCGTCGTTGACGCTACGGCCCGGCGAAGTGACCGTCCTGGTGGGCCCGAACGGCAGCGGGAAGTCGACGCTGCTGCGCACGATCGCGCGGCTGCAGCGGCCCAGGGCCGCCACGCTCACCATCGACGCCGACACCGACGGCATGGCCCTGACCTCCCGCGACTTCTCACGCCATGTCGCCCTGCTGACCCAAGGGCGCCCCACCCCCAGCGGGCTGACCGTGCGAGACGTCGTCGAGTTCGGCCGCTACCCGTACCGGGGGCGCTGGGGCAGGGCGGACCCGGACGGCACGGCCGCGGTGGACCGCGCGCTGGCCATGACGGGCGTCACGGAACTCGCCGAACGCGGCGCCGAGCACCTCTCCGGAGGGCAGCTCCAGCGCGTCTGGCTCGCCGGCTGCCTCGCTCAGGAGACCGGCGTGCTGCTCCTCGACGAGCCGACGACCTACCTCGACCTGCGGTACCAGGTCGAACTCCTCGACCTCGTCCGTGACTTGGCGGACGACCACGGGATCGCCGTCGGTGCCGTCCTGCACGACCTCGACCAGGCCGCGGCGATCGCCGACCGGATCGTGCTGCTCCGTGCCGGACGGATCACCGCCGACGGCCTCCCCGAGGCCGTACTGACGCCGGAGCGGCTGACCGACACCTACGGCATCCGCATCGAAGTCGACACCGACCCGCTCACAGGCCTGCTGCGCACCCGCGCGATCGGCCGGCATCACACGCGAAGCGAAAGGCTCAGTACCACCTCATGAGACGCCTCCTGATGACCGCGGCGGTCGCCACCGCCGCGGCGCTCACCCTGTCCGCCTGCGGGACGACCGAGCCCGCCGCCGACGCCGCCGACGCGAAGAAGACCTCCGAGCGCATCACCCTCACCGACGCCACGGGCGCGAAGGTCGAGCTCGACGGACCGGCCAAGAAGGTCGTCGCGACCGAATGGAACGAGGTGGAGAGTCTGATCTCGCTGGGCGTCGATCCCGTCGGCGTCGCCGACATCAAGGGCTACAACACCTGGGACACCGCCGTCCCGCTCAAGAACGAGCCCAAGGACATCGGCACGCGCGGCGAGCCGAGCATGGACACCATCGCCGCCCTGTCGCCGGACCTCATCGTCGCCAGCAGCGACCTGAAGCCCGCCGCCGTGAAGCAGCTGCGCAAGATAGCCCCGGTCATGGTGACGCAGTCGGCCGACACCGCCGACCCGATCGGTCGGATGACCGAGAACCTCGACCTGTTCGCGCAGGCAACCGGCACCACGCAGCAGGCCGAGAAGCTCAAGACACAGTTCGACACGAAGCTCGCCGAGGGCAAGAAGGCTCTCGCCGACGCCGGCATGGGCGGCGCGAAGTACGCCTTCGCCGACGGCTACCTCGTCTCCAACCAGGTCTCCATCCGGCCGTTCACCAGCGGCTCGCTCATCGGTGCGGTCAACGAGAAGATCGGCCTGAAGAACGCCTGGACGGTCAAGGGCGACGAGAACTACGGTCTCGGCGCCACCGACGTCGAGGGCCTCACCAAGCTCGGCGACGTGCAGTTCGCCTACATCGGCAACGACGGCGACAAGACGAGCACGCCGTTCAACGGAGTCCTGAAGAAGGACTCCGTGTGGACGTCCCTGCCGTTCGTGAAGAAGGGCAACGTCCACCGGCTGCCCGACGGCATCTGGATGTTCGGCGGTCCCGAGTCGATGGGCACGTACGTCGACGCCGTCGTCGACGCGCTGACGAAGTAACACCATGGCCGTCACCGCAACAACTCCCGCCACCCGTCCGTCGGCGGCCACGTCCCGGACCGGCGCGGTCGCGGTGACGGCGGCTCTGGTGCTCCTCGTCGCGGGCCTCGCGGTCGTCGACATCACGCAGGGCACCGCCGAGGTCGGCGCACCCGAGGTCTGGAAGGCGCTCACCGGCAGGGCCGACCCGGACGACGCGTCCGTCATCATCGCCTCGCGGCTGCCGAGGATGACGGCGGGGCTGCTCGTCGGCGCCGTGCTCGGCATGGCGGGCGCCGCCCTGCAGTCGGTCAGCCGCAACGTGCTCGCCTCGCCCGACACCCTCGCGGTGAACGCCGGCTCCTATCTGGCCCTCGGCCTTGTCGCCGTCACCGGCGTCTCGCTCCCGCTGTTCGCCTCCTCCGGCGTCGCGTTCGCCGGCGGCCTCGCGGCGGCGGCCGTCGTGCTCGGCCTTTCCGGCCTCGGTGCGGGCACCGTCCGGCTCGTTCTCGCCGGCAGTGCCCTCACCCTCGGCCTCCACGCCGTCACCGAGGGCCTGCTCCTGCTGTTCCCCCAGCAGACGGAGGGCCTCTACCAGTGGAACCAGGGCAGCATCTCCCAGAACGGGTTCGACGGCGTGCTGCAGATGGCCCCGATCGGCCTCGCCGGTCTCGTCGGGCTCCTGCTGCTCGCCCGCCGGGTCGACGCCCTGGCGCTCGGTGACGACGCCGCCCGCGGCCTCGGCGTGCCGGTCCGTGGCACCCGGGTAACGGGGGTCGTACTTGCGGCGCTGCTCTCCGCGGCGGCCGTCACACTCGCCGGGCCGATCGGCTTCGTCGGCCTGTGCGCGCCCGCCCTCGTCCGCCCCTTCGCCCGCAGGATCCGCGCGTTCTCACGGACGCGTACCAGCCTTCCGGTCGTGGGTCTTGCCGGTGCGGCGCTGGTACTCGGCTCGGACGTGCTGCTGCGCGCCGTCGTGCCCGCGGACGTCGCCGTCGCCGTTCCGACCGGCGTCGTCACCAGCCTCGTCGGCGCCGTCTTTCTGATCCTGATGGCCACGAGGGTCCGGGACACCGCAGGAGCAGCCGCGCAGGACCGGCTGCGCATCAGGAGCCGGGCCGTCTTCCTCACCACCACGGCCGTCCTGGTGGCCATGCTCGTCGGCGTGACGATCGCCGCCGTGCTGCTGGGCGACAGCAAGCTGTTGCTGGGTGATGTGGCGAACTGGGCACAGGGCCGGGCCGGCCTGACCATCACGTTCGTCCTGGACACCCGGGTGCCCCGGGTCCTCGCGGCGCTCCTCGCGGGTGCGGCCCTCGCGCTGGCCGGGACGCTCGTCCAGGCCGTGACCCGCAACCCACTCGCTGATCCCGGCATCCTGGGCGTTTCCGGCGGCGCCGCGCTCGGTGCCGTGCTCCTGGTGACGACGGTGCCCGCCGTCGGCTCGTGGGGCGTGGCCGGCGGCGCGTTCGCGGGCGCCGCGCTCAGTTCGGTCCTCGTGTTCGGGCTCGCCGCGCGAGGCGGGTTCCAGCAGAACCGGCTCGTCCTGGTCGGATTCGGCGTCGCCACCGGGACCGCCGCGCTGATCAGCCTGCTCATCATTCTCACCGACCCGTTCAACGCGACGATGGCCCTCACCTGGCTCTCCGGGTCCACCTACGGGCGCACCCTGCCGGACGTGGCACCGCTCGCGGCCGTGCTCACCGCGGCCTTGCTCGTCGCGGTCGTGCGGCGCACCGAGCTCGATCTCGTCTCGCTCGACGAGGACACCCCGAGGCTCCTGGGACTCGATCTGGCGCGGGGCCGCCTGGGCTTCCTCGTACTGAGCGTCCTGCTCAGCGCCACCGCCGTGGCAGCGGCGGGCACCATCGGTTTCGTCGGGCTCGTGGCACCCCATGCGGCCCGGGCCCTGGTGGGCCGGCAGCACGCCCGGGTCGTGCCGGTCGCCGTGCTCCTCGGTGCAGTGCTCGTCTGCACCGCCGACCTTGTCGGCCGTACCGTGATCGCGCCGGCTCAGCTCGGCGCCGGTCTGATGACCGCAGCGATCGGCACCCCGTACTTCCTCCATCTGCTCGTGCGCGGCCGCCAACGCCGATAGGACGCGGTTTCAGTCGTGCGGGACCACCGCGACCGGGCACGCGCAGTGGTGGATCACGAAGTGGGCCACACGGCCCAGGCGGGGTCCGGCCGTGTCGCGGCGGCCGATGACCAGCAGCCCGGCCCTGGTCGACGCCTTCAGCAGATGGTGTCCCGCGAAACCGTGCACCACCTGCTCCAGGACGGTCGTCTCCGGGAACTTGTGCCGCCACGGCTGCAGGATCACCGCCAGGGAGCGCCGGCCGACGTCCTCCTGCTCGGCCGTGTCGTCCCGCGTCCGGGCTCCGACGGTGTGGTCGCGCGACGGGGGCGGCGTCCAGGCGTGCACCACGTGCAGGGGTGCCGCGCGGACGGCTGCCGTGTCGAAGGCGTAACCGATGAGGCCGTCGGCGGGGTCCGCCAGGTCCAGGCCGAGGACCACCGGCAGGTACGGGGCTTCCGCCGGCGGTGTCTCCTCGTCGACGGGCACGCGTTCCTCTTCGGGGAGTTCGCCCGCGCGCACCAGAACCGCCGGGCGTGCGGCGCGGGAGGCGACGGCGAGCGCGACCGAGCCGACCAGGAAGCCGGCGAAGTCGCTGAAGCCGCGTGAGCCGAGGGCCAGGGCCTCCGACTCCGCCGCGGCGGCGAGCAGCGCCGGGATCGCGGGGGTCTCGGTGCGGCGGGCGATGATGTCCAGGGCCGGGTGGGCGTACGCGAGTTGGACGGCGACCCGGTCGAGCGTCGTACGGGAGAGCTCGCCGTCCGGGAGCTGTGCGAGCCCGGCGGGGTCGGCGCCCGCGTGCAGGAGGCGCAGCGCGAGGTGGCGGCGGTGAGCCTCGCGGGCCGCCCAGTCGGCGGCGTCCAGGCTGGCGCGGGAACCGTCGATGCCGACGGTGATGGCCCGGGTGTCCTTGCTCATGGCTCGTGCCCTTCCTCGTGCCCTTCCTCGTGCCTATTCGAGCTCATCGCTCCTGCCTCCGCAGATCCGCAGGCTCGGTGGTCAGCCGGCCCAGGCCCACTCGGCGACCTCCGGGAGGTCGGTGCCGTGCTCGCGGATCCAGGCGTGATGGCGGCTGCGGACGTCGGCCATGGCCTGCCGCACCGCCGCGGCGCGCACGGCGAGGCCGGGTACGCGGTCGATGACGTCCATGACGAGGCGGTAGCGGTCGAGGTCGTTGCGGACGACCATGTCGAAGGGCGTCGTGGTGGTGCCCGACTCCGTGTAGCCGCGCACATGGAGGTGGGGATGGCCCGCCCGGCGGTAGGCGAGGCGGTGGATCAGCCATGGGTAGCCGTGGTACGCGAAGATCACCGGTTTGTCGGTGGTGAACAGGGCGTCGTACTCGAAGTCGGCCATGCCGTGCGGGTGTTGGCCTTCGGGCAGCAGTCGCGTCATGTCGACGACGTTCACGACCCGGACGGCCAGCTCGGGCAGATGGGTGCGCAACAGCCCGGCCGCGGCGAGGACTTCCTGGGTAGGCACGTCGCCCGCGCAGGCGAGGACCACGTCCGGTTCACGCGAACCGTTCGCGGTGCCCGCCCACTCCCAGATTCCGGCGCCGCGGGCGCAGTGGGCACGGGCCTGGTCCAACGACAGCCAGTCGAAGCAGGGTTGCTTCCCGGCGACGATCACGTTCACGTAGTCGCGGCTGCTCAGGGCGTGGTCAGCCACGGACAGCAGGGTGTTGGCGTCCGGCGGCAGATAGACGCGTACGACCTCGGGACTCTTGTTGAGAACGTGGTCGACGAAGCCCGGGTCCTGGTGCGAGAAGCCGTTGTGGTCCTGCCGCCATACGTGCGAGGTCAGCAGGTAGTTGAGCGAGGCGATCGGGGCACGCCACGGCAGCTCCCGTGAGGTCTTCAGCCACTTGATGTGCTGGTTGACCATCGAGTCGACGATGTGCACGAACGCCTCGTACGAGGAGAACAGACCGTGCCGTCCGGTGAGCAGATAGCCCTCCAGCCAGCCCTGGCAGAGGTGTTCGGACAGCACCTCCAGTACGCGGCCGTCGCGGGCCAGGTGTTCGTCGGTGCCGGTGACCTCCGCCTGCCAGGCCTTGCCCGTCGCGGAGTAGAGGGCGCCCAGCCGGTTCGACTCGGTCTCGTCGGGCCCGACGACGCGGAAGTCGCGGCGCTCGGCCGTGTCGGCCATGACGCGGGCGAGCAGACCGCCGAGGACCCGGGTCGGCTCGTGCAGACTCGTGCCCGGTTTGTCCACGGGGACGGCGAAGTCCTCCAGGCGGGGCACGGGCAGGGAGCGCAGCAGCAGACCGCCGTTGGCGTGCGGGTTGGTGCCGAGACGGCGGGCGCCCTTGGGCACGCTTTCCAGGACGGGACCGGTGGGGCGGCCGTCGGCGTCAAAGAGCTCTTCAGGACGGTACGAGCGCAGCCAGGCCTCCAACTGCCGCAGGTGATCCGGGTTTTCGCGAACCCCGGCGAGCGGCACCTGGTGCGAGCGCCACGTTCCCTCGACCGGTACCCCGTCGACCTCGGCGGGCCCTGTCCAGCCCTTCGGGGTGCGCAGGACGATCACGGGCCACCGGGGGCGGCCGTTCTCCTTGCCGGTGCGGGCTTCGCGCTGGATGCGGGCGATGCGGTCCAGGGCCTGGTCCATCGCCTTCGCCATGTCCTGGTGGACGCGGCGGGGATCGTCGCCGGTCACGTGCAGCGGCTCGTGGCCGTAGCCGCGCAGGAGTTCGTCGAGCTCGGCCTGCGGGAGCCGGGCGAGCAGCGTGGGATTGGCGATCTTGTAGCCGTTGAGGTGCAGGATCGGCAGGACGGCGCCGTCGTGCACCGGATCGAGGAACTTGTTGGAGTGCCAGGAGGCGGCGAGCGGCCCGGTCTCCGCCTCGCCGTCGCCGATCACGCACGCCACCAGCAGGCCCGGGTTGTCGAAGGCCGCACCGTAGGCGTGCGCGAGCGAGTAACCGAGTTCGCCGCCCTCGTGGAGGGAGCCCGGCGTCTCCGGTGCGACATGGCTCGGCACGCCGCCAGGGAACGAGAACTGCCGGAAGAGCCGCTCCATGCCGGCGACGTCCCGCGTGATGTCCGGATAGGTCTGGGTGTAGCTGCCCTCCAGCCAGGAGTTGGCGAGCACGGCAGGCCCGCCGTGCCCCGGTCCCCAGACGCAGATCGCATCGAGGTCACGGTCCGTGATGACACGGTTGAGGTGGGTGTGCACCAGGTTGAGACCGGGAGCGGTGCCCCAGTGACCGAGGAGCCGCGGTTTGATGTGCTCGGGCGCGAGCGGCTCGGTCAGCAGCGGGTTGGCGAGCAGATAGATCTGGCCGGCGGCCAGGTAGTTGGCGGCGCGCCAGTGGGCGTCGAGCGCTGCTACGCGGTCCTTCGCCATGGGGGCTCCTGTTTCCTGCGGACGCCTTCGAGTGGCCGTTCCGAGTGGACGTTGCCGGCGGGTGTTCCGAGCGGGTGTTGACGTGGCTGTTTCCGTGCCGGTGCTGGTGCTGCGGTTTCTGTGCAGGTGGAACGCGGGTTCCACGCGGGGCGCGGATCAGTCGTGCGCCGACGGATCCAGGGTCGTGGGCCGGGGCGTCCGGCCGCGGGTGGCGCGCCGGGAGAGAGAGTCGCCGGAGTCGTTCGGCGTCGGCTGGGAACTCGGGTGGCGTACGACGGTGACCAGTCCATCCGGGAAAGGCGCCTCCGGGAAAGGTCCCTCCGGGGAACCGGACGGTGTCGGCCCGGACGCGAGTGGTGGGGAGGCGCGGGCATGGGCACGCGGGTGCGCGGCTGGCGGTGGCGGAGCAATCCGCTGCGCCGCCGCTCCGACGTGGTGGAGGCGTGGACGGCCCTGGTCGTCGCCGTCCTGCTGTGCGTCGGCGCCCCGGTGACCGGGCTCGTCACAGGCTGGCGGGCGTACGACGGGGCGCGGGACGCGGCGGTGGAACAGCGGGCGGAACGCCACCGGGTGCGCGCGGAGGTCACCGAGCAGGCGCCCGGCACGGTACCCAGTGCCCAGGGCGGCAAGCAGCCCAGCTACTGGGTCGCCGTGCGCTGGGCCGAGCCGGGCGAGCGGCCCCACACGGGCGAGGCCCGGGTTCCGGCCGGCACACGCCCCGGCGACCGCACCCATGTCTGGCTGGACGACGAGGGCCGGATCGTCGCCGCCCCGGCGGACAGCACCGCGATCTGGCAGCGCACGTTCGCAACGGGAGCCTGCGCCACCGGCGGCGCCGCCTCCGTCGTCCTGATCGCGCACTTCGTGGTACGCCGTGTCGCCCTCCGCCGCCGCTTGGCCGAATGGGAACGCGAGTGGGCCCGTACGGGACCCGAGTGGGGCCGACGCTGGGCCTGATGCTGGGCCTGACGGGGCTCCCTGGGCGGCGGAGAAGGGTCTGGCGGCCCGCCGACGGCACCCGTACGGTGTGATCACCCGCACCCGTGTCCGTGATCCCGTAAAGGCGGTCATTCATGGCCTTGTTCGACCTGCCCCTCGACCAGCTCCGGGGCTACCGCAGCGCGTCCGTCGAGCCCGAGGACTTCGACGCCTTCTGGGCCAAGACGCTTCAGGAGGCACGCGACCACGATCTGGGCGCCTCGTTCGAGCCGGTCGAGACGCACCTGAAGACCGTGAAGGTGTACGACGTCACGTTCGCCGGGTTCGGCGGTCACCCGGTGAAGGGCTGGCTGGTACTGCCCTCCTGGGCGAACACGCCGCTCCCCGCGGTCGTGCAGTTCGTCGGGTACGGCGGCGGGCGCGGTCTTCCGCATACGCATCTGCTGTGGGCGTCGGCGGGCTTCGCACACTTCGTGATGGACACCCGCGGCCAGGGCAGCGCGTGGGGAGGCGGCGAGACACCGGACCCGGTGGGCAGCGCGCCCGCGTATCCCGGTTTCATGACCCGTGGTGTCGAGGACCCCGAAAGCTACTACTACCGGCGGCTGTTCACCGATGCGGTACGGGCCGTGGAGGCGGCCCGCTCGCATCCGCTCGTCGACGCCTCGCGCACCGCGGCGGTCGGCTCGAGCCAGGGCGGCGGCATCACGATCGCGGTCGGCGGTCTCGTACCGGATCTGGCGGCGATCGCCCCGGACGTGCCGTTCCTGTGCGACTTCCCGCGCGCGACGACGCTGACGGACCGCGATCCGTACCGGGAGATCGGCAACTACCTCAAGACGCACCGCGGCCGCACCGAGCAGGTACAGCGCACGCTCTCCTACTTCGACGGCGTGCACTTCGCGGCACGCGGCCGGGCACCCGCCCTGTTCTCGGCGGCCCTGGAGGACCAGACCTGCCCGCCGTCGACGGTGTTCGCCGCCTTCAACGCGTGGCCCCAGGACGACAAGGCGATCGAGGTGTACGACTTCAACGACCACGAGGGCGGCGGCCCGTACCAGGAGGCGGCCCAACTGGCCTGGCTGCCCGGGCGTCTCTGAAGACCGGTCGACCGCTTCGTCTCTGTTCCTCGATCGAGTTGCTCGGAGGGCACATGTCCCAGGTTCAAGGCCACTGCGAGGCGCGCTTCGGGGCGGTGCGCACGGCGTTCGAGGAGAACTTCCGTGACCGGGGTGAACTGGGCGCGGCGGTGACCGTCACGCTCGACGGCGAGACCGTGGTGGACCTGTGGGGCGGCTGGGCGGACGCGGCGCGCACCCGCGCCTGGGAGCGGAACACGCTCGTCAACGTGTGGTCGACGTCGAAGGGTCCGACGGCGCTGTGCGCGCACATCCTGGCCGACCGGGGGCTGCTGGACTTCGACGCGCCGGTGGCCGCGTACTGGCCGGAGTTCGCGGCCGCGGGCAAGGAATCCGTGCTCGTACGGCATCTGCTGTCGCACCGGGCGGGCCTGTCCGGGCCGCGTGAGCCGCACTCGGTCGAGCAGTTCTACGACTGGGAGCTGACCACGAAGCGGCTGGCGGCGATGGAGCCGTGGTGGGAGCCGGGGACGGTGTCCGGGTACCACGCGATAACGTACGGCCACCTGGTCGGTGAAGTGGTGCGGCGTGTCTCGGGGTTGCGGCCGGGCGCGTTTCTGGAGCGGGAGGTGACCGGGCCGCTCGGCATCGACTTCACGATCGGGCTGCCGGAGAAGGAGGCCGGGCGTGCGGCAGAGCTGGTGCGTGCGCCGGCCGCGGCGGCGAGCGAACAGGCCGCGGTCTTCAGCCAGTTGACGCCCGCGGCACTGGCCGCCCTCGCCAATCCCCCGGTCGGCGCGACCGAGGCCAACACCCCGCAGTGGCGGGCCGCCGAGATCCCGGCCGCCAACGGTCACGGCACGGCACGCGCGGTCGCCGCGCTGTACGGGATCTTCGCGGGGCACGGGTCGTACGACTCGCATCGCATCCTTTCGCCGGAAGCCGCCGAGCGGGTCCGCGAGGGTCAGGGCGCCTGCCGGGACCTGGTGCTCGGCGCCGGCTTGGCGAGCGACACGGAGGCCGCGCTCGGCCTCTGGCTCAGCGGGCCGGGCGGCTCGTACGGCCCCAACCCGCGGGCTTTCGGACACGACGGCTTCGGCGGCTCCTGCGGTCTCGCCGATCCGGAGGCGGGCGTCTCCCTGGGCTATGTCATGAACCGCATGGGGCCGCACATCGCCGACGACCCGCGGAAGATGGCGCTCATAGACGCCCTGTACGCCGCCCTCTGAGAAGAAGCTGTGCCAGAACCCATGACGGTCTTTGACATCGAGATCACGGCAGACCTGGTCCACGACCTGCTGCAGGAGCAGCATCCGGACCTCGCCGGGCTGGCCATCCGTGAGGTGGCGGGCGGCTGGGGCAACCAAATGTGGCGCCTCGGGGACGAGTTGGCCGTGCGTATGCAGCGCATGGACCCCACCCCGGAGCTCCAGCTCAAGGAGCGGCGGTGGCTACCCGTGCTGGCCCCGCGCCTGCCGCTCCCGGTGCCGACCCCGGTGCGGTTCGGCGAACCGTCCGAGCGCTTCCCCAAGCACTGGACCGTGATGACGTGGGTGAACGGCGAGCCGCTGGACCACGGCTCGATCAGCCGCGGCGCCCACGCGGCCGACACACTGGCCGGCTTCCTCAGGGCGCTCCATGTGGAGGCGCCCGCCGAGGCGCCGATCAGCTCGGACTTCGGTGCTCACCCCAAGAAGTGCACGGACGGCTTCGACCACTTCTTTGAAGCCGTTGTCCCCGGCGGCATTGCCGACGAGGTCCGGGCCGTCTGGGACGATGCCGTTGCGGCCCCCGAGTGGGAGGGCCCGCCGGTGTGGGTGCACGGTGACCTGCATCCCGCGAACGTCGTCGTCTCGGACGGAACGCTCTCGGGCATCGTCGACTTCGGTGCCCTGTTCGCCGGCGATCCGGCGTGGGACCTTGCCGCCGCATGGGTGCTGCTACCCGCGGGCGCCGCCTCACGGTTCTTCGACATGTACGCGCGCGCGGACGAGGCGGCGATCCGGCGCGCCCGCGGGCTGGCCGCTATGAAGAGCCTCTTCCTGATGCTCATGGGCCAGAACGGAGACCGGGGCCTTCCCGGCGGCAAGCCGAACTGGGGACCCGCAGGCCGGGAAGCCCTCGATCGTGTTCTGAGAGTTGGTGTGCTGTAGATCCCCCTTGCGTGATGGCTCGGGTTAGCTCAGGCGAAATCAGTTGGCGGGCTTGCCGAACCAGCGGGAGAGGTGGTCGTCCAGGTCCTGCTGATCGTCGCCGATCCAGGCGACGTGGCCGTCGGGACGTAGCAGCAGGCACGGAACATCCAGTACCGCAGTGGGATCCGCGAGGTAATCGACCCGGTCCGACCAGCCGCCGACGGTCAGGCGTTCGGTGCGGTCAAGGAGCAGGCCGCGGCCGCGATGCAGCAGACCGTAGAGGTGGCCCTGTTTCACCTCGATGTCGCGCAGGCGGCGGCCGAGCAGGTCGGGGCCTTCGCCGAAGTCGTAGCGGATGCCGATCGCGGTGATCTTCTCGATGAGATAGCGGTTCACCTCGTCGAAGTCCATCAGTTCGGTGAGCAGTCTGCGCACGGCCTGCGGGCCCGGTTCGGTGGAGTGCAGTTCCATCTGGGCGCGGGTGTTGTCCAGTACGTCCTCGGCGACCGGATGGCGTTCGGCCTGGTAGGTGTCCAGCAGTGTTTTCGGCGCCCAGCCGCGGATCTGTGCGGCCAGTTTCCAGCCGAGGTTGAATGCGTCCTGAACGCCCAGGTTGAGGCCCTGTCCGCCGGTGGGCGGATGGATGTGTGCCGCATCGCCGGCCAGCAGCACCCGCCCGACCCGATAACGTTCGGCAAGCCGGGTGGCATCCCCGAAGCGGGACAACCAGCGCGGGGAGTGAACGCCGAAATCGGTTCCGGCGACGGTGCGCAGCTGTTGTTTGAAATCCTCGAGGGTGGGCGCTTCCGCGCTATCGCTGACTCCCGCGGCGGGGACGATGACGCTATAGACCCCTTTGCCGAAGGGCCGGAGCCAGAATCGCTGATGCGTCTCGCGGGTTTCGGTCACCTTGGCGGCGATCTCCTCCTGCGGCACACCCACTTCCATCTCGCCCATCAGCGTCTCGGTACGCGAGGGTTCGCCGGGGAAGCCGACGCCGAGCAGTTTGCGCACCGTACTGCGCCCGCCGTCACAGCCGACGAGATAGCGCGACCGTAGCTGTTGCCCGTCGGCCAGCTCGACGGTCACACCCTCGTCGTCCTGCTCGAAAGCGGCCACCGCACAACCGCGCCGGACCTGCGCACCCAGTTGGATCGCATGCTGTTCGAGCAGGTGAACGATGACCGGCTGCGCGATGCCCAGCAGATAGGCGTACGCGGAATCCAGGCCCTCGGGCGCGGGTTTGGGGATGGCGGCGAAGAATCCGGCGGCCGGACGCTGTCTTCCGTGTTCGAGAATGCGGTCCAGCAGTCCGCGCATGGCCATCAGCTCGAGACTGCGAATATGCAGACCGACAATGCGGACGAACGACACGGGCTCGGTTTCCTTCTCCAGAACGAGTACCCGCACATCGTGCAGCCGTAGTTCGGCGGCCAGCATCGCACCGGTCGGCCCGCACCCGGCAATGATCACGTCGAACATGAGGGGCGCGCGATCGGCGCCGGAGGCCGACGACCGGAGTCCGGGGACGTCGCCCACGGTGAAGCCGGGCTCGACCGTACTGTTCGACGACGGCTCGGCGGTGAACTGCGGAGAGTGCATAGGAGTTGCCTTTCGGGAGTGCCTTGTCGGCAAGGCACTCCCGGCGACACCTACGTCAATCGCCCGACCGTGACGGGAAGGGGAGCACCCACATCGATACAGCGTTCATGGGTCTCACCTCCTCGGGCGGTGTCGCGGTCCGCTGCAAGCTACAAGCCCGGGCATCACCCCGTCCATTTCTTTCCCAGCCACGGGACTCCGTCGCCCGGCCGGCCGTACAGGAGCGGTCAGGCACACCGGTTGGCGTGCCGGATGTCGAGGACGAAGCGCTCCGGTGAGTGCAGCTTGAAGGTGTTGTACACGGGCTTGGTGTGGGAAGCGGCCCCGAAGGTGACCACACCCTCGAAGTCGCCGGTCAGGGCGAGGCCCTTGAGCTTGGGCAGGTGGATCTTCACCAGTCGTGGCCCCCGGTACACCGACTGGCCTGCCTCGTTGTGCGCGGCGGCGGGAGAGAGCTTGATCTCCAGGAAGTGCTTCCCTGCGAGCGGGACCTTCGCCCCGGTGCCGTCGTAACGCAGTTCCCCGACCGGCTTCACGGTGACCGGGGGCATGGTGCCCCGGACGTCGATGACGATCCGGTCGAAGGAGCAGTGCCCGCCCCAGCGGGCGTTGACGACGAGTGCGGTTGCGGGAGCCCGCCGGGATGCCTCGGCCTGCGTGGCAGCGGAGGCGGGAATCGTGGTGCCGACGGCGGCGGTGAGAAGGATGCCTGCGGCGACGGCCGCCCGGCGCGGATGGTGTTGCATGACGCCCCCCGTTTCTCCTGGTAAGGGGAAGTTATCTCATTATGTGAGACATCCGGCCGGGCCATTCGGTTGCAAGAGCTCGTAACACGATCATGTTGTAAGAACCGGCTTGTACCGGACGTTGTCAGAGGCATCAGGCACACTGCGCCGTATGAGCTTGGTGACCGCGCACGACTACGCCTGGATCCGCACCTCGCCGCTGTTCCGCCACATGATGGGCGGATACACCCTGACACTGATACGGGGGCGCAGCCCGCGCGAGGTACTGCGCGCGATGGAGGCGGAACCGCGCGGCGCCGGGGAGGGGACGGCCGGGCTGATCGAGGCGGACGACGCGCACCGCGCCGAGGTGGATGACGACCACTGGGACGAGTCCTACGTCGCGGGCGCCTTCAGCGCTCCGGGCGAGCACGGCGCCTGGACACTCGTCCTCGGCTTCGACGGCGGCCTGGGGATCGCGGCGCCGTGTGTGGAGACGCTGTCGAGGGGCGGCCGGGTCGTGGCGCACTCGACCAACGGCGGCAAGCCCATCCACCTCTTCCACTGGTTCGAGGACGGTGAGCTCCGTACGACGTTCGAGGGCCCCTCGTCGCGCGACGGCACCACCCCCGATGAACTGGTCCCCCTGCTGCGGGAGGTCGGCTTCCCTCTGACCTCCAAGGGAGAGCACGACGAGAGCGCCCCGGAGGTCGACCGGAAGGCGGCGGTCCTCGCTGTGGCCGAGAGACTCACCGGCATACGCGTCACCGAATCCCTCCTCCAGGACGCTACGTACGAGCTGGGACTCGTCCCCGAACAGCCCGCCGAGGACTGGACCAGCGTGGTCATCGACATCACCGATGCCCACGGGGAGCGCCTGCACAGGGAATGGACCTACGAGGAGATCGCGACGGCGTCGGACCGCGCACGGGCGGAGGCAAACGCGCCGGTCGTGATCACCTACAACGAGCCGCCGGCCATGGATCGTCCGGAGCACGAGACAGGTGAGTAGCGAGCGAGCGCGTGGAGGGTGCCCCGGCGTTTTCCGGCCCACGGTGTCCGGTGCCGACCGACCTGGGTGTGGCGGCCAGCACCGAAGCCGGAAGCGCCACGGCGCTCCTCGCGGCAGGGCTGACCCGCGGATCTCTCCCGCCCTTGCCCTGCCGTCCCACTCGCGGTCCGGGCCGTCCGAACATGACGCGCTCATAGAGCGATTGGCCGTGGGCTGCCGTTCCGGCACCCCGACCTCACCAGGGCGGGACCGGGGAGCCGGCGGCATCCAACCCGTAACGCAGCACATCCGTCCAGCCGGTATCGCCATGCCGGAGGCCATTTCCCGCCAACGAGCCAGTTCGGTCAGCGCGTTGACGTCGCCCTTCGCAGCGGCTTCGTGGGCCACTTTCTCGGCCCCTTTCGGCGTCACCGTCGTCCTCGCGCCACCGCAAGGCCGCAGCACCCGCCGCACCGGCCGCCCGAACCATTGTCAGGGCGCACGGCGCCCTGTTCGCCGACTGCTCGGCCCCGGGGGCTCAGCCGGTAAATTCGTTAACGCCGAGGGCGAAGTTCCAGTGGCCAACCCCGTTGCCGGCGAGGCCCACCGTGACCACGCCCATTCCTTCCAGCCAGTGCGCCATTTTGAGGCCGCCGACGTCCAGCGGGCGCAGCCCGAGGCTCTCGATGAATGCCGCCACGCCCGCCTTGGCCTGCGCATTGTCGCCGGCGATGAAGACGTTGGGCCGGCCCTTTTCCAGGACATCACGGAAGATGGTGTTGAAGGCCTTCACCACGCTGGCGCCGGCCGGGGCCACCTTGGCGACTTCCTGCGCGATCGAGGTCTCCTCGCTGTGGGCCAGTCCGTCGAACGTGGCGTTGAAGGGGTTGCTGATGTCGACGATGACCTTGCCCGCGAGGGCGTCTCCGTACTCGGTGACGACCGGAACGACACCGTCGTACAACAGGGCCGTGATGACGATGTCCCCGGCCGGGACGGCGCCCCACTTGCCCGTCGTCGCGCCGCCGCCCAGAGTCTTGGCCAGGTCATCGGCCTTGGACTGATCGCGTCCCATGACCTCGACGGTGTTGCCGCCCGCCACCGCGAGCGTGCCGATGGTACGGGCCATGTTCCCCGTACCGATGAGGGTGATGCTGCCCATGAGGTGTGCTCTCTTCCTGTTCTCGAGGTGTCGCTCTGTCTCGTTCGTGCCGGGTCAGGCGCAGGGCGTCGACCGCGACGTTTCTGGGCCAACTGCCGCGCCTTTCCCGGTACCTCCGGCTCGTCAGCACGCGCATTCGGCGCCCGCGCAACACTTCAGATGGCGGTGGTGCCGCCGTCGGAGACCAGTTCCAGGCCGTTGACGTAACTGGAGTCGTCGGAGGCGAGGAACAGGGCGACGGTGGCGATTTCTTCGGGGCGGCCCATCTTTCCGCGGGGGATGAGGGACTCGAATGCGGCCTTGGTCGCCTCGTCGAACAGTTCTTCCTGCTTGGCGGTGGCGACCTGGCCGGGGGTCAGGACGTTGACCCGGATCTTGCGGTCACGCAGTTCGTTGAGCCAGACGCGGGCCCAGGCCTGCTGGACGGCTTTGCTTCCCGCGTAGAGGCTCCAGCCGGGGAAGGCGCCGAGGGAGGCGTTGGATCCGGTCATGAAGATCGAGCCGTTGTCGTTGATCAGCGGCAGTGCCTTCTGCACGGTGAACAGGGTGCCGCGCGCGTTGAGCCAGAAGGCGCGGTGGAAGTGCTCCTCGGTGATCTCGCCGAGGACGGCGGCTTCGCCCATCCCGGCGCTGGCCCACAGCACGTCGATCGAGCCCTTTTCCCGCTTGACGGTGTCGTACAAACGGTCCAGGTCGTCCAGTTCGGCCGCATCACCCTGGACGGCGGTGACGTTGCGGCCGATCAGCTTGACGGCGTCGTTCAGTGCTTCCTGCCGCCGGGCCTGGATGAAGACGTGCGCTCCTTCCTCGACGAACAGTTTGGCGCCGGCCAGTGCCATGCCGGTGGATCCGCCGGTGATCACCGCTACCTTGCCATCGAGCTTTCCCACGATCACTCCGTTGAATTGATGGGTATCGGAAACACTGTGCGCATTCTGGGCCTGGGCCCTGCTGTCAAGTTCCGATGTCGAATTCTTTGTGCCGAATTCGCTTCGGCCCCAATAGGTACCTATTCAGGCTGCCATTGGCCTGAGTGGGTGTCCAAGACCTCTTTTAGCCGCGGTGATACCCTGAAGGCATCACCGGACTGGGAGACGCCATGGATCTGGACCTGCGCAAATTGCGTTACTTCGCCGCCGTGGCCGACCAGTTGCACTTCGGCCGCGCCGCCGAGGAGCTGCATATCGCGCAGCCGGTGCTCAGCCGGCAGATCCGCGCGCTCGAGCACGATCTCGGCGCCTCACTGTTCACCAGGGACCGCCACGGCGTAGCGCTGACAGACGCGGGCCGACAACTGCTGGCCGACGCCGGTCCGCTGCTCGCCTCCGCGCACGCGGTCCGCCGCCGGGTGTCCGTGGCCGCCCGTGGCAGCCGGCGGCTGATGGTCGGTTTCCGGGCCGGCATCCCGGTCATCCCGGCGGCGCGGGCGTTCGAGGCCCGGCACCCGGACGTGATCGTGGACGTGCAGCGGATCGAAGGGGACGACCAGGCCCCGATGCTGCTCGACGGCCGCATCGACGTCGGCTATGTGCGGCTGCCCATCGACGAGGCCGGCCTGCGCGTCACCCCGCTGTACACCGAGCCGCGGGTGGCGGTGCTGCCCGCCGGCCACCGGTTGGCCGGCAAGGATCAGGTCACCGAGGCCGACCTGGCCGGCGAACGGCTGGTCTGGCATGCCGACCCGGGCACGCAGCCCACCAGGCGCCCGCACCCCAACGCCGGGTACCTGGTGCGCGGGGTGGACGAGACGCTCGAGCATGTCGCGGCCGGCCGGGGCATCTCGTTCCTGGCCCGTTCGGCATCCGTGTTCTACGCACATCCGGACGTCGTCTATGTGCCCATCCCGGATCTGGCGCCCGACCAGGTGTGCCTCGCGGCGGCGGCATCGCGCACCTCGCCGGTGGTCGATGACTTCTTCACCGCGGCTCAGGCGACGGCCGAGATCACGGCAGAATGTGGGAACCATGAAATGTGGCAGCTTGGAAGCGATGCCGTTTCAAAACGCGGTTGAGCAGTCCGACTGACAACACCACGGCCAAAGAGGCACGCGGCCACAGCAATGGCGAAGGCATTGAGCCCGGGGCGGAGGCGATGTTGACGCACAGTGAGAATCGACATCGTCGCGCGGCCGCTTCCAGGATGACGAAAATCACGATCTCGTTGAAGTCGTCAAATCGCCCGTATCAGGATTCAACGCCTTTTCCGACCGTGGCCGCCGCCCGTGTCAGTCGTCCACGGCCAGCTCTGCCGGCGTGGCGATGACGTCCACGAGGGCGTCGCCGCGCAGCGCGGTCAGTGCGAGCGGCTGCCCTATGGCGTCCTCGAGCATCAGCCGCTGCAGCGCCTGCGCGCTGGTCACCGGCTCGTCATGGGCGGTGAGCAGCAGGTCACCGGTCCGCAGCCCGGCGCGGGCGGCGGGCGAGGCGGGCACGACCTCGACGATGCGCAGGCCGGTGCGCTGACCGGTCCGCGCCCGAAGCGGCGGCGGCAGTGGCGCGGGCGTGCCGGCGAGGCCGAGATAGGCGCGGCGGACCCGCCCGTCGGAGAGCAGGGCGGCGACGATCTGCCGGCTGGTGTCGTTCATCGGGATCGCGAGGCCGAGGCCGATCTCGGCGATGGCGGTGTTGATGCCGACGACGCTGCCGTCGGCGGTGGCGAGCGCCCCGCCCGAGCTGCCGGGGTAGAGGGCGGCATCGGTCTGTACGACGTCGTCGATGATGCGGGTCGCGGTGCCGGTGCTGGCCGGCAGCGAACGGCCCAGGGCGCTGACCACGCCCGCGGTGACGCTGCCGGCCAGCCCGAGCGGGTTGCCGACCGCGACCACCAGCTGGCCGACGCGCAGCGCGTTGGCCTCCCCGAGCCGGGCCGGGGGCGGGGTCGGTCCGTCGGCGCGGACCACCGCGAGGTCGGACAGCGGGTCGGCACCGATGACGTGGAAGGGGGTGGTCGTGCCGTCGGCGAAGGACGCCGTGCCGGCGTCGGAGTGCCCGACGACATGGGCGTTGGTGAGCAGGAAGCCGTCGTCGGTGAACACCACCGCGGAGCCGGTACCCATCACGAATCGACCTCTGTAGCGCCGGTGCGCCACGTTCAGGGCCGCCACCTTCGGAGTGAGCTCGGCGGCGACCGAGACGACGATCTGGGAGTACGAGTCGAGCGCGGCCTGCTCCTTGCCGGAGCGGTCGGGCTCGGAGACTGTCTCGGCCACGAGGTCGACCTTCCCGCTTGCCCAAAGCTTGGATTACATGCTTACACCCTTACACCGCCGAGGTGGACCGGACTTCGCTGTGGGCGGAGCCGTCGACGCCCGGTGGTGGGCCAGAACCTGCTCGGCGCGGGCTTCACCCGCCCGGAGAAGCGAACTCCCGCTGACGAACGCCCCGCCCGGGGCGCCGGAAGTACATGCGGACCACGGAGCCCCCGGGCCGGAGATCTTCGGTGACCAGGTCGCTCAGCTGCCGTACCACCCACATCCCGTGTCCGCCCGCGGCACGCAGGTCAGGCGGGAGATGCCCGGGGAACGGGGCAGACGCGGCGGCGGTGTTCACTCCCTCGTCGGCGACCTCGCAGATCACGTAGTGGGCGTCGCCGCGCAGTCGGACGATGCCGCGCCCGCCCCCGTACCGCACGGCGTTGATCACGGCCTCGTGCACCGCCGTCACCAGGTCGTACGTCCGCTGCTCGGACAACCCGAGGCCTCGGGCGTACATGGCGAGGGCGCGGCGGACGGCCACGGACCGGCCGCGTACGAAGGGGATGTCGTCGTGGCCCTCGAGGACGCCGGAAGGCCGTGCCGCGTCACACTCGGCGTAGAAGTCGGCCGGGTCGGCGTAGCGTCCGCTGGGGACCGATTCCCGGGCGCCGAGGGCGAGTTCGGGGTGGGTGCGGGCTGCGGTGCGGACGATGTCGGTGGGAACGGTGCGGGTGTCGTAGGGGCAGAGGATCCAGTGGCCGGTGTCGGCGAAGGCGACGTTGACCAGCGACTCGTAGCGCATCCACTCGCGGGCCTCGAAGTCCGTACGGCCCGACCAGACCGGTTCGCCGATGATGCGGACCCGGCGCGGGCCGCCCGACGGACCGGTCTCGTGCTCGGCGCAGTACGCGCTGTACCGGCCCAGGGTGCGGGAGGGATACCCGTACCAGTCGTCGGCGTCGATGAACTCGACGTCGCGGGAGCGGGGGCCGAGCGCCTCGTCGAGAAGAGTGACGTTGCGGGAGGCGAGGACGGCGAGAACGGCGTCGCCTGCGTCCAGGCCGTCGTGGGCGAAGGCGAGGGTTGCTTCCAGGAACTCGTCGTCGGAGCCGTAGCACAGCGCCCGGTGGACGAACTCGCTGCGTGTCATGGTCCCGCCCCTTCGCCGTCGTCGCTCTTTTCCACACGCAGACCTGGTACGCGGTCCCATCCCGTGACCCGCATCAGTCGCTGTACGTGCGGGGCGACGCCGTACAGCACAAGGGTGCCGCCGGACGCGGACAGGCCGAGAGCCGAGAAGACCAGCAGACGCAGCGCGCCGACATCGACGAAGCGCAGTTCGCGCAGGTCGAGCCGGGTGCGGAGGCCGTTCGCGTGGCGGGCCTGGGCGCGGGCCGTCTCGGCGTGCAGGGCGCGGGCCACGGCGGTGACGTTCGTGTCGTCGATCTCTCCGGCCAGGGCGAGACCGGGTGGGGCGAAGGTGCGGGTGATGGACAGCAGGTCGTCGTGCCAGACGAGGTCGGCGGCGACCCGGCCGTGGTGGAGCCCGTCGAGCGGGGCCAGTTCGTCCTCGTCGAAGACTCGGCGGTCGTACTGGCAGATGCCGAGGACCGGCAGGGACGCGAAGACGGGGTCGAGGAGGAGTTCGCTGTCGTGCAGCGTCTTCAGGCCCGTGCCCGCGTGACCGCGCAGGATCTCCATGCTGACGCGCAGCCCGAGGTAGCCGTCGCCGACCGCGCGGCGCGCCTCGCGGCGGATCACCTCGTCCAGATCCCACAGGCCCTCGGGAGTCGCGAGATGCGGGTCAACGGACAGCCGCCCGGCGGCGAGTTCCTTGTCGACCGGGCAACCGTGCGCCTCCAGGAACGTGAGCGCGAGGTCCGCCGGGATCTCGGCCGGGGTCAGGACCAGACCACGGTGCCCGCTGGCCAGCCCGTCGAGGAGGAACGCGGTGAGTACGGTTTCCCGTTCGTCGTCCGTGTCGTAGCCGAGGAGCAGATGATCTCCGGGGCGCATCTGTCCGACTGCTCTGAGGGCGGGCTCGGATTCCATCCCCGGACCTCCCAAGATCGCAGCTCGGCGTGCCGGGACGCTTCCACGCTACGCCCCGATCGTGCTCGGCGTGAGGGCGTCCGTCCGATTCCCGGGGTCACCCGACCGGGGGTCAGACACACGCCCCCAGGGGAGTTAAGGTGACCGCCATCGGTCGGGTGAGGGGGAACGATGGCGTCCTCAGTGCACAACGGCAGGACCGGCAATCTGCCCGCCGAGGCCAACGCCTTCATCGGCCGCAAGTCCGAACTGGCTGAAATCTCCGGCCTGTTGAGCACCGCACGGCTCGTCACCCTCACCGGCCCCGGGGGCGTCGGCAAGTCACGGCTCGCCCTGCGGGCCGCGCATGCGGCGCGCGACGGGTTCCCGGGCGGGGTGTGGCTGGTGGAGCTCTCGGAGCTGAAGAACCCGGACCTGCTCACGAACGCCCTGGCCGAGGCGATCCGGCTGACCGAGCAGACACTGCGCCCCCTGCTGGACGCGGTCTGCGAGCATCTCACCGTGGGGCCGCTGCTGCTGGTCCTGGACACCTGCGAGCACGTACTGGACGAATGCGCGCGTGTGGTGCAGGAACTTCTGGCGAACGTACCGGAGTTGCGGATTCTGGCCACCAGCCGGCAGTCGCTGGGCGTGCCGGGCGAGCATCTGCTGTCCGTGGCACCGTTGCCGCTCGGTGAACGCGACGACGCGGTGGCGCTGTTCGTGGCGCGGGCAACTGCCGCCGCGCCGTCGTTCGCGCTCACGGATGCCAACCGGGCGAACGTGGCCGCGGTCTGTGCCCGTCTCGACGGCATCCCACTGGCCCTGGAGCTGGCCGCGGTACGGCTGCGCGGCTTTCCCCTCGACCGGCTCCTCGAGGGCCTGGACTCACGGTTCGACCTGCTGGTCTCGCGCGCCCGGCCGCGCCTCGCCCGGCATCAGACGCTGCGTACGGCGATCGGCTGGAGCCATGAGCTGTGCACTCCGCTGGAGCGGCTGCTGTGGGCCCGTCTTTCGGTGTTCGCAGGCGGCTGGGACGTGGAGGCGGCCGAATTCGTGTGCCACGGCGGCCCGTTGGAACCCGAGGAGATCCTGGCGCTGCTCGCCTCCCTCACCGAGAAGTCGATCGTGACCCGCGAGGGCGACGGCGTGGGTGGGCGCTATCGCATGCTCGACACCGTCCGCACCTTCGGTGCCGAGTGGCTCGAGGGCCTGGGCGAACAGGACGCCGTACGACGCCGTCACCGCGACTACTTCCGCTGGATCGCCCGCCAGGGCGAAGCCGAGTGGCTGGGCCCGGGGCAGCGGATGTGGGCCGAGCGGCTGACCTCGGAACACGCCAATCTGCGGCTCGCCCTGGAGGAGTGCCTGGTGGCGCCGGGGCCCGGGACGGCGCTCGAACTCGCGGGCACCCTCTGGTACTTCTGGTTCGCCTGCGGCTTCGCCGAGGAGGGGCGCGGCTATCTGGAGCGGGCGCTGCGGCGGGCGCACGACCCGGGTTCCGAGCACACCCTCGCCATCTGGGCACACCGCCTGGTCACCATCGTCCCGGACGACCTGGACGCCGCGGAGTCCGTGAGCGCCGCGTACGTGTGGCTCGCCCAGGAACGCCGGCTGCCCGTCCCCGCCCTTCCGCTGACCGGCGCGAGTCTCGCCGTGCGGGGCGAGTCCGCGCGGTCCGCCGTGCTGTACGGCAGCGGCTCGACGGAGCCCGGGGGCGGGGGCGGAGCGGAGTTCTTCCAGCTCCTGACGCTCGCGTTGCAGGCGTATCTGCTGGCCGGCCAGGGCGCGTTCGAGCGCTGCGCGACGGTGGCCGAGCGGCTGCGTACGGACTGCGCGAAGCGCGGCGAACTGTGGATGCGGGCCTGGGGCGACTTCTTCGTCGCCCTCGCCGGCATCGGCCTGGGGCGCCCGGACGACGCGCTGCGCTCCGCGCGCGACGCGCTGGCCGCCAAGTGGCGCGTCCACGACCGCCTCGGCGCCGCGGCCGTCGCCGACCTCCTGGTCGCCGCGCAGGCCTCACGGGGCGAGCCCGAGGCCGCAGCCCAGCTCCTGGGCATCGGCACCCGCCTCTGGTACGCGGCCGGGCTCCCCCAGCTCGGCGACCACGAGACGACCGTCTTCCGCAGGGAGTACGCACGCCATCTGCGTGCGGCACTGGGCGACACCTCGTTCGCCGAAGCGGTGCGCACGGGCCACGAGTTGGGGCCCGAGGCGGCGATGCGGCTAGCACTGGGCGGCGTACCGGATGAGATGTCGTAAGCCGGCGTACGTAGCGGGGTGGGACGGGCTGACGTATCGGGGCGGGTCCGATTCGAGAATGCGGTCCTGTGATCGCCACACGCGACTAATGTCATGGCATGCGCGCCGCACGTGGCTTAATGCCTATGTGCGGCGTTTCGTCCGAACGCGTCCTGGTAAGGCCTGCAAAGGCCTCAAAGAAAGGCATGCTCATGGGGACCTTCACGACCACCGACGGCACCGAGATCTTCTACAAGGACTGGGGCAGCGGACGGCCGGTCGTCTTCAGCCATGGCTGGCCGCTCAACGCGGACGCCTGGGACGGGCAGTCGCGTCTGGTCGCCGAGAACGGCTTCCGTGCCATCGCCCATGACAGGCGCGGCCACGGCCGCTCCGGTCAGCCGTGGCAGGGCAACCACATGGACCAGTACGCCGACGACCTGGCCGAACTCATCGAGGCGCTCGACCTCAACGACGTGGTTCTGGTGGGCCATTCGACGGGCGGCGGCGAGATCACCCGCTACATGGGCAGGCACGGTACCGCGCGGGTCGCCAAGGCCGTGCTGCTCGGCGCCGTACCACCGCTGATGCTCAAGACGGAGACGAACCCCGAGGGCACACCGCTCGAGGCCTTCGACGGGATCCGGGCCGGCGTCGCGTCGGACCGCTCGCAGTTCTACTGGGACCTCAGCGAGGCCTTCTACGGCTTCAACCGGCCCGGTGCCACCGAATCGGAGGGCTTGCGGCGCGCCTTCTGGATGTGGAGCATGCAGGTCGGCCTCAAGGGGGCGTACGACTGCATCAAGCAGTTCTCCGAGCAGGACTTCACCGAGGACCTGCGGGGCATCGACGTACCCATGCTGATCGCGCACGGCGACGACGACCAGATCGTGCCGATCGCCGCCGCCGCCCACAAGGCGGCGCAGCTCGTCAAGGACGCCACGCTCAAGGTCTACCCGGGCGCCCCGCACGGCCTGGTCGGCGAGTTCGAGCAGGCCTTCAACGCCGATCTTCTGGACTTCATCAGGAGCTGAGCCCGCTCCTAGGGGCGAGCGTCCCGACTCGGTGCGGTCCCGGCAGCCACGAACATCGGCAGCGCCAGGAAGCTGCGGTCGGCCTCGGCCCGGCTCCTCTGCTCCGCGATCCACAGGTCGGCGCGCTCCCTGCTCACCGCCCTGGACGCGTGGGCCCCTTCGGCCAGCCCGACCAGGGCGGGGAGCATCGTGGCCCCGGTGAAGACCCCGGCGTACACCTCGACGGTGACGTCCGTGAAGTCCGCGTCCAGCAGCAGGTTGCGGTAGCGCCGAGCCGCACGCGGCGACGGGACGGTGTCGGCTCGGCCGTGGACGATGGCGCGAGTGAGTGCGGGGTCGTCGGAGTCGATGACGAAGGTGTCCCAGTCCTGGCCGACCAGCACGATCCGCCCACCCGGCGCGAGCACCCGCCGGGCCTCGGCCAACGCGCGTTCGGGGCGGGCGAGTTCGTGGAAGACCTTGTCCGCCCGGTAGCCGTGCGCCTCGCCGTCCGACAGCGGCAGCGCACCCGCCTCGGCCACCCGGAAGTCCGCCGCAGGCCACCGCTCCCGGGCGGCCTCGATCATCCGCTCGTCGGGGTCGACACCCACGGCCCGTACGCCGCGTTCGGCCAGCTCGGCGACGGCGCGCCCGCCGCCGCAGCCCACGTCCACGACGGTGCTCCCCGGCCCGGCGTCGAGCAACTCGTAGGAACGGGAGCGCAGTTCCGCAGCTCCGGGCAGTTCGTCGACCATGTCGAGGAGGGTCAGCAGGTCGGCTTGGGGCGAGGCTGTTCCTTGCGATTCCTTGTGCATGCACGCAAGGCTGCGACTTAATGCGGACATGAAGTCAAGCGCACACAAGGAACGGACGGGCGACGCGGCCGGAACCATGAGCATCGGCGACCTCGCGCAGCGTTTCGGCCTGGCCACGCACGTCCTGCGCCACTGGGAGTCGGTGGGCCTGCTGCGGCCCGGCCGCGACAGCGCGGGCCGCCGCCGCTACGGCACCGCCGACCTCACCCGCGTCGCCGTCATCCTCCGCGCCAAGGAGGCCGGTCTTTCCTTGGACACGATCCGCTCCCTGGCCGCCACCACCGATCCCTCGGCCCGGCGCGACACGCTCCGACGCGAGGCCGAGGCCCTGCGCTCCCGTATCGCCGCGGCCCAGGCCTCGCTCGACCTCGTCGAATGTGCCCTGGGCTGCGATCACGAGGACTTCACCCAGTGCCCGCACTTTCGCGCGATGGTGGCGGAGCGGATCGGCGCGGACGCCCCCGTCCGCCTCCCGCTCTGAGCGCGCCGGGGGCGGCCAGTGCGGTCGTGCCCCACCGAACCGGCCTACTCCGGGCGCGTGGCCACCACCATCCGGCAGCGCGGGCTGCCGTCGTTCCTGTGCCCGAACTCGGGGAGCGTGTGCAGGTCCACGACGAACCCGGCCCGTACCAGCTCGCGCCGTACCTCGCCTAGGCGGAACGCCCGGTAGTACATGACGAACGGGGGACGCCACACCGCGTTGCGCACGCGCATCGCCGTGTCGAAAGCGAGCAGCGCCCAGTAGCCGGGGGAACCGGGGCGGGCCGGGGCCACGACGGGGAAGGCGAACCGTCCGCCGGGCCGGAGCACCGAGTGCACCTGGGCGAACAGCCCCGGCAGCTCCCGCGGCAGGAAGTGCCCGAACGCCCCGAAGCTCACCACCAGGTCGAAGGCGGACCCGAACGGCAGGGCCCGGGCGTCGCCCCGTACCCAGGCGACCGGCGGCCCACCGGGATCCGTCCGTTCCCGTGCCACGGCAAGCATGCCCGCGCTGATGTCGACGCCGGTGATCCGCTCCCGGCACACCGTGCGCAGCACACCGATGCCCGCGCCGGTGCCACAGCACAGGTCGAGCCCGCTGTCGAACGGGCCGATCCGCTCCAGCGCCCCCGCGACGGAGCGCAGGACCGAGTCCGGCGTACGGAACGGGGTGTGGTCGAACTTCGGCGCGAGCAGGTCGTAGCCGTGCTCGACGGACGACAGCGCCTGGACGGCGAGCTCGCGGAACGTGGGGCCCTGCGGGGTGAACATCGAGATCAGCTTAGCCAGCGAGGAGCCTGTCGTCGTACAGCGGGAGTCTTCCGGAAAGAGACCTTCGCCAGAGCTCTGAGCTCCGAGGTCCTAGCTCTGGCCAAGGCGCGGACTATCGGGATGTCCCCCAGCGCTGTCACCCTCGACAGTGCCGGCGCGGATCACGGGATCTCCGCCGGCTGCGCGTCACATGCCGAAGTGCCCCTCAGGGGGTGCCCCTCAAGGAAAGGCCGCACTGGTCCCATGACCTCTTTCCGTCCCGCACCCGCCTGGCTGGCCGACGCCGTCTTCTACCAGATCTATCCGCAGTCGTTCGCGGACTCGAACGGCGACGGCATCGGCGACTTCAACGGAATCGCCGAGCGCCTCGACCACCTCGCGTGGCTGGGGATCAACACCGTCTGGATCAATCCCTGTTTCGCCTCACCTTTCCGTGACGCCGGATACGACGTCTCCGACTACCTGAGCGTCGCGCCCCGCTACGGCTCCGGCGACGACCTGGCCAAGCTCGTCGATCTCGCGCGACGGCGCGGCATCCGCGTGCTGCTGGACCTCGTCGCCGGGCACACCTCCGACGCGCACCCCTGGTTCACGGCCTCGGCGAACGACCCCGACGACCACCGCTACATCTGGACGTCCGAGGGCCGCCCCGACGGCTTCGTGCCCTCCCCCGGCAGCCGCCCGGGCGCGTACCTGCCGAACTTCTTCGACTCCCAGCCCGCCCTCAACTTCGGCTACGCGCGCGAGAATCCCGCCGAGCCGTGGCGCCGGCCGGTCGACGCCGAGGGCCCGCGCGCGAACCGCGAGGCCCTGCGCGCGATCATGGACCACTGGCTCCGGCTCGGTCTGTCGGGCTTCCGTGTCGACATGGCCGCCTCGCTGGTCAAGGACGACCCGGGCCAGGTCGAGACGAGCAGGCTGTGGACGGAGCTGCGCCACTGGCTGGACCGTACGCACCCGCACGCGGTGCTGCTCTCCGAGTGGGGCGAACCGGAGGTCTCCGTACCGGCGGGCTTCCACACCGACTTCTTCCTCCAGTTCGGCGGCCCCACCGACGGCCTCGCGCTGCGCTCGCTGTGGAGCAACGGCACGGGCACGGTCAACGACGACTGGGACCCGCTGGACTGCTTCTTCGACCCGAGCGGCAAGGGTTCGCCCCGGCCCTTCGTCGAGGCCTGGCAGCAAGCCTCCACCGCCCTGGGCGACAGCGGTTTCGTCTCGCTGCCCACAGCCAACCACGACTTCTCCCGCCTCAACTGCGGCCCGCGCACGGCCGAACAGCTCCCCACCGCCTTCGCCTTCCAGCTCACCTGGCCCACACTTCCGGCGATCTACTACGGCGACGAGATCGGCATGCGCTACCTCCCGGGCCTCCCCGACAAGGAGGGCAGCGTCCTCGGCCCCCACTACAACCGCGCGGGCTCCCGCACCCCCATGCAGTGGGACAACAGCCCGAACGCCGGTTTCTCCACGGCCCCGGCAGACGCGCTCTACCTGCCGGTCGACCCGTCTCCCGACCGCCCCACCGTCGCCGCCCAGCGCGGCGACGAGACCTCGCTGCTCCACCTCGTACGTCGTCTCATCACGCTGCGCACCCGCACACCGGAGCTCGGCCCGGGCGGAACCGTGGAGGTGCTGCATGCCGGGTACCCGTTCGTGTACGTACGAGGCGGGCGCTTCCTCGTGGTCGTCAATCCCCAACGGGAGCAGGTGAGTCATGCACTCGACGGCCCCGATGCCGTCCGGCCCCTGGAAGTCTCGGGCGTCGCGGTCGACGGCGGCACCGTCTCGGCGGACGGGTTCGGGTTCGGGATCTTCGAGCTCGGCTGAAGACCGTCGTCCGACCGTGCCCCCGGACGCCGCTTGGACGGACGGCCCGGCCCCCGCAGCAGAACCAGCGCGCAGGCCAGACCCACGGCCGCGAGGACGACGCACGCGATGAACGCGGCCTGGTAGCCCTCCGTCAGCGCCACGAGCCTGTCCCCGCCCTGGGTGTACGACACGGCGACCGACGAGACGACGGCGACTCCGAAGGCACCTCCGATCTGGAAGGCCGCGGTGTTGATGCCGGACGCGACCCCCGACTCCCGCTCCCCCACTCCGGTCAGCGCCGCGATGGAGCCGGCGACCGCACAGGCGCCGAGGCCGGGCCCGAAGATCAGCAGCCCGGGGAGGAGATCGCGGGCGAAGCCGCCGTCCACCGGCACTCCGGCCAGCAGCAGGCTGCCCGCGCCGACCAGGGTGAGGCCGCCGACCGCGACCGGACGCGGCCCGAGGCGGGTGACGAGAGCCTGGCCGGCGTACGAGCCGATCACGGCGGTCGCGGGCATCACCACGTTGTAGAGGCCGAAGCGCAGCGGCGAGTAGCCGAGCACGCCCTGTCCGTACTGGGAAAGGGTGTACGACATCCCGAAGGCGCAGCTGCCCAGCAGGAACACGACCAGGTTGCCACCGCTGACGGACCGGGCGCGCAGCAGCCGTGGCGGCACCAGGGGCGCCTTGGACCGCGCCTCGACGCGGACGAAGACCAGGGCCAGCGCGGCGGCAGCGGCCAGCAGGCCGACGGTCTGTGCCGACAGCCACCCGGCGCGGGGTGCCTCGACTACGGCGTACACGCACGCGAGGAGGGCGGCGGTGACGGTGAGCACGCCGACCGGGTCGTACGAGCGGCCGCGCGCCGCGGCGCGGCTCTCGCGCAGCAACACCGGGCTCAGGCCGATGAGCAGCGCGGCCACCGGCACGTTCAGGAAGAAGACCAACTCCCAGCCGAGGACGTCGGTGAGCGGTCCGCCGATCAGCAGCGCGGCCGTGGCGCCGAAACCGCCGCTGCCCGACCAGAGAGCGAGGGCCTTGTTGCGTTCGGGGCCCTCGTCGAAGGTGTTCAGGAGGATGGAGAGGGCGGTCGGCGCCATGACGGCGGCCGACACGCCCTGTACGGCGCGCGCCGCCACCAGCACGCCCCCGGTCCAGGCGAACCCGCACAGCAACGAGGACACCCCGAACAGCAGCGTGCCGGCCATGAAGACGCGACGGCGGCCCAGCAGGTCGGCGATCCGGCCGCCGAGGAGCAGCAGCCCACCGAAGCTGAGCAGGTAGGCGCTCATCACCCACTGCGCGCCGCCCGGGGAGAAGCCGAGCCCGTCGGCGATGGACGGCAGCGCGAGGAGCACGATCTGCGAGTCGAGGATCACCATGAATCCGGCCACGCAGAGCAGGGCGAGCGCGCGCCAGCGGCGGGGATCGGGGGCGGTGACGGACATCGCTCCGGATGTGGTGGCGGTCATCGCGCTCAGCTCCCCAGGCGGAGGCCCGCCAGCCAGGCCTCCGGTGTGCCCGGCCCTCGGTCGACGGGAGTGTCGGGTGCGTGGCGCGGCGACGGCTGTCGGCGCAGCTGCGGCAGCCGCAGAATCTTCCTGGTACGGCGGGTGGGAACGGTGGCGGTCATGGGACCCTCCGGTGTCATGTGGGTGCTTTCACCCCACCGACGAACGCCCCTTACGCCGATCGACACTCCACGAGCCGCTTCTGGAGAAAACGCCGCTCCGCGTCGTTCTCCACCAGCTCCAGAGCCTGCGCGTACGCCTCGGCCGCCTCCCCCATGCGCCCCATGCGGCGCAGCAGGTCCGCGCGGGTGGCGGGCAGCAGGTGGTACCCGGCCAGGTCGCCCGCCTTCTCCAGCTCCGCCACCAGGGCAAGGCCCGCCTCCGGCCCCTCGGCCGTGCCGACCGCCACCGCACGGTTCAGCTCCACTACCGCGGAAGGCACAAAGCGCCTCAACTCCCCGTACAGCGCCGCGATATCGGCCCAGTCCGTCTCCTCGGCCGTGGCCGCGGTGGTGTGGCATGCGGCGATGGCGGCCTGGATCTGGTACGGGCCGGGTCGGCCGCGGCGCAGGGTGGTCTCGAGCAGGGCGGCGCCCTCGTCGATCGCGGCGCGGTCCCACGCCGTGCGGTCCTGGTCCTCCAGCGTCACGAGCTCGCCCGCCGCGTCCACCCGTGTGCCGCGCCGGGCGTCGTGCAGGAGCAGCAGCGCGAGCAGGCCGAGCACCTCCGGTTCGTCGGGCATGAGCCGGGCCAGCACGCGCGCGAGGCGAATGGCCTCCGCGCACAGGTTCGTGCGCACCAGGTCGGCGCCGGACGTGGCGGCGTACCCCTCGTTGAACAGCAGGTACACGACGCCGAGTACACCTGTCGTGCGCTCGGGCAGCAGATGTGCGGGTGGGACGCGGTATGGAATTCCGGCGTTACGGATCTTCCGCTTGGCCCGTACCAGGCGTTGCGCCATCGTCGCCTCGGGCACGAGGAAAGCCCGGGCGATCTCTGGCGTGGTCAGCCCCGCGAGCGTGCGCAGGGTGAGTGCCACCCGGGCTTCGATGGGCAGCGCCGGATGGCTGCAGGTGAAGATCAGCCGCAGCCGGTCGTCGTGGACACCGCTGTCGCCGCTCTCGTCTTCATCGTCCGGGTCGTGCGGTCCCACGTTCCGTGCCAGCACCGCCGCCTCCCGCAGTTTCGCTGCTCCCACCGCCTCCCGCCGCAGCACGTCCAGGGCGCGGTTGCGCGCGGTCGTGGTCAGCCAGGCGCCGGGGCGGCGTGGAACTCCGTCGCGCCGCCACCGGTCCAGTGCCTGCGCGAAGGCGTCCTGCGCGCATTCCTCGGCGAGGTCCCAGTCGCCGGTCACCCTGATCAGGGTGGCTACGACCTGGCCCCATTCCTCACGGAAGGCGGCGGCCACCGCCTCCTCGACGTCGTTCACTGTTTCTTCTACTCCCAGACCGGCCGCACCTCGACCGAGCCGCCGCCCAGCGCGGCGGGATGCTTCGAGGCGAGCGCGATGGCCTCGTCGAGGTCGGCGACCTCGATGATGTCGAAGCCCGCGACGTACTCCTTGGACTCCACGAACGGCCCGTCGCTGAGCAGCACTTCGTCACCCTGGACGCGCACGGTGGTGGCGTCGGTGGACGGCCTCAGCCGCGCGCCGCCCTTCACCACACCACTGGAGCGCACCTCGTCGATGTACGAGGTGAAGTCCGGATGCTCGGCGATCTCCTCGGGACTGAGCTCCGGGCCGCCGACGGGGGTGCAGATGAACATCACGTACTTCATGACCGGGTCTCCTCCACGCCTGCGTCGAACGGGACCGACAGGTGCTGGTGGACGATCTGCCAGCGGTCGGCTGCGGCACGGTAGCCGGTGGTCACGCGCACCGTACTGTCCAGCGGCTCACCGGTGGTCAGCGTGGCGCGCATCCGCACGAGCGCGTGGCTGAACGCGACGCTCTCGTCCACCCGGACGCGGAAGTCGACCACGTCACGGCTCACGGGTCCGGTCACGGTGGAGAACCACCACTCCTGGGCCTTGCGGAAGGCGTCGATCCCGCGCTGTTCCAGACCGCTCATGGGGTGGAAGACCTCGACGTCGGGCGCGTAACAGGCCGTCATCCGGTCGATGTCCCGCTCGCGCGTGGCCCGGGTGAGTTCGTCGTCGAGGCGGCGGATCTCGCCTTCCGGGTCCTCGTCCTCCCAGAACCGGCGCACCTCCATGGCCCCGATGGAGGCCACGGGATGCTTCGCGGCCGCCTCGACGGCCTCCTCCATGGTGTCGCACTCGAGGATGTCGTACCCGGCGACGTACTCCTTCGTCTCCGCGAACGGCCCGTCGGTGCGCAGCACTTCACCGCCGCGCACCCGTACGGTGACCGCCTCGGCGGGCAGCCGCAGCCGGTGGCCGTGCAGCCGCACACCGCGGTCGCCGAGCTCCTCGACCCACGGTTCGACGGGTGTCATGCCGGAGGTGTCGGCGGTGTCGTCACCGCAGACCAGCAGCATGTACTTCATGATTCCTCCTGGTGCTCATGAGGTCCTGACACCCCACCGACGAACGGACCGGCGCCGGATCGACACCTCCCCCATGATTGCCCTGCCGGACGGCAGCCACATCCGGAGTCCTTCCCTCCCGGCGCCCGCCCACGGTTGGATACGACCATGACCGACGAGCACCAGCGGATGATGAGGGCCAACCAGGCGAACTGGGACGCCCGCACCCCCGTCCACCTCGCCAGCCGGTTCTACGGCCTGGACACGTCCCTCGACCCGGAGCGCTGGTTCGCCGCGTGGGAGTGGGAGGACCTCGGCGAACTGGCCGGCCGCGACGTGCTCCACCTCCAGTGCCACCTCGGTACCGAGACGATCGCCTTCGCTCAGCGCGGCGCCCGTACGGTGGGCCTCGACATCTCCGAGGCGTCGGTCAAGGCGGCGGCCGACATCGCCCGACGCGCGGGCGCCGACGTCGAGTACGTACAGGCCAATGTGTACGACGCCGTCGACGCCCTCGGCGGGCAGCGGTTCGACGTCGTCTACACCGGCAAGGGTGCTCTGTGCTATCTGCCCGACCTGGACCGCTGGGCGGCGACGGTCGCCCAACTCCTGCGTCCGGAGGGCCGGTTGTACATCGCCGAGTTCCATCCCCTCCTCAACTCCCTCGGCCCCAAGCCCGCCGAGGGCGAAGGTTCCGAACTCCTGCTGCGCCACGACTACTTGGGCCGTGGGACTGCCGTGCACCGGGCAGGCAGGTACACGTACACGGACGGCCCGCCCGTGCAGGGCGCGACCGACAGCTACGAGTGGATGCACGGCCTCGGCGAGGTCGTGGCCGCCCTGGTCGGGGCCGGCCTGCGCATCGAGCGGCTCCGCGAGAGCGACGAACTGCCCTGGCCCCGCTGGCCCGAGATGAACCACACCCCCTCCGGCTGGTGGCGCCTGCCGAAGAGCTCCCCGCGCATCCCGCTGCTGTACGGACTCCTCGCACGCCGCTGAACGAAATCACCCCGTGGTACAGTTGCTGCAGCACTTGTGTACGCCCCTTCTTGGGCGCCGGTGCCAGTCTCATCTCTCACTCAGCTGATCCGCCTGTCTGTTTCTGACGGGGCGCCGCAGCTTCTCAGCACCACCTCTCTTCGCATAGGGCTCACGTACGGCCCCGGGCGTTCCCGCCCGCCGCTCGAGAGGTGATGTCTCCGCCGTACCAGGGTGTGACCATGCCGCCCTCGACTCGGCCTCTCCCCCTTCATGACCTCATGATCTCGTCCGCGAAAGGACCTCAGCCATATGACCACCACACTCGAACGCCCTCCCACTTCGCTCGCGCAGGAGCAGGCCACCGGCGTACTTGACATCACCCCCAACGGGCAGGGCCACCTGCGTGCCGCAAGCTGCCTGCCCGAGTCCACCGACCTCCAGGTCTCCCCCGCGCTGATCCGCCGATACGGCCTGCGCAGGGGCGACCTCGTCGAAGGCGTACGCGGCAAGCAGCGCGCCCTCACCGGGATCGAGCGCGTCAACGGCCGCTCCCCCGAAGAGCTGCGCGGCCGCCCGCACTTCCGTGACCTCACCCCGCTGCACCCGCGCGAGCGGCTGCGGCTCGAACACCCGGCGGGCGGCCTGACGACACGGGTCATCGACCTGGTCGCGCCGATCGGCAAGGGCCAGCGCGGCCTGATCGTCGCCCCGCCCAAGACCGGCAAGACGGTGCTGCTCCAGCAGCTGGCCGCCGCTGTCGCCGGCAACCACCCCGAGTGCCATCTGATGGTGGTACTGCTCGACGAGCGTCCCGAGGAGGTCACCGACATGCGGCGTTCCGTACGCGGTGAGGTGCTGGCCTCGACCTTCGACCAGGGGCCGAAGCAGCACATCGCGCTCGCCGAGCTGGCCGTGGAGCGGGCCAAGCGGCTCGTCGAGGCGGGCCAGGACGTCGTGATCCTCCTGGACTCGCTGACCCGGCTGTGCAGGGCGCACAACAACGCGGCCGCCGCCGGTGGCCGCACCCTCAGCGGCGGTGTCGACGCCGCCGCGCTCCTCGGGCCCAAGCGGCTCTTCGGTGCCGCGCGCCTCACCGAGGAGGGCGGTTCGCTCACCATCCTCGCCACGGCGCTGGTGGAGACCGGCTCGCGTGCCGACGACTACTACTTCGAGGAGCTCAAGAGCACCGGCAACATGGAGCTGCGCCTGGACCGCGAGTTCGCGGCCAGGCGGATCTATCCGGCCGTCGACATCACCCCGTCCGGCACCCGTCGCGAGGAACTCCTCGTCCCGGCAAGCGAGTTGACGGCCCTGCGAGGTCTGCGACGCGCCCTGCACTCCCGCGGGGACACGCGGGCGGGCCTGGAAACTCTGCTGGAGAGGATGCGGCAGACACCCGACAACGCGGCGTTCCTGCGGCAGGTCCAGCCGACGGTGCACGGCGGCCGGTGAACCGCTGCCACATCGCCGTGCCCGCCGCTCGACCTGACGCTGCGGCATCCGGGTGCTCGATGCCGCGGATCGGCCCTGGCAGCCGGGGATGTGACCTGCGCGTTCCTACGTTTGCGGTATGACTATCGGATTCCCCTTCCGCGTCGCCGTCTCTTGCTCGGCCGTCTGCGTGGCCGGCGCAATGGCCTGCACGCCGAGCCCTGCCGTCACTCACACCGGATCCGACGCCTCCGCCGTGCACACCGAAGCGCAGCCGGCGCCGAGCTCCGCGGCCTCGCGGCCGACGGCGCTGCACCGGTCCGGGACGCAGGTACGGCCGGGGGCCGGAGCGCCCAAGGTTCCCAAGAACGTCTCCGCCCGGTCGTGGCTGGTGGCCGACGCGGGCACCGGTGCGGTGCTGGCCGCGCACAACGCGCACCTGAAACTGCCGCCCGCCAGCACCTTGAAGACCCTCTTCGCCGTGACCGTACTGCCGGCACTGCCCGCGACGGTCCGGCACACCGTCACGAAGCGGGACCTGAAGGGGGTCGGCGACGGCAGCAGCCTGGTCGGCGTCAAGCCGGGGCACACCTACCGCGCGTCCGACCTGTGGCGGGGCGTCTTCCTGAACTCCGGCAACGACGCCGTGCGCGTACTGGCCGCGATGAACGGCGGCTGGCGTACGACGGCCGCCCAGATGCAGGCCAAGGCCCGCGCGCTCGGTGCCCGCGACACGCGGGTGATCTCGCCGGACGGCTACGACACGCCGGGCCAGGTGTCGTCGGCGTACGACCTGGCGGTCTTCGGGCGAGCCGGGCTGCGCAACGCGGACTTCGCGCGGTACTGCGCCACCGTCAAGGCCAGATTCCCGGGCAAGGGCTGGTCGTACGACATCCAGAACACGAACCGGCTGCTGACCGGGGCCGACGGAGTCGAGCGCTACCCCGGGCTCGTCGGCGTCAAGAACGGTTACACCTCCAAGGCGGGCAGTACGCTCGTCGCCGCCGCACGACGAGGCGGGCGCACCCTCGTCGTCACGGTGATGAAACCCCGGGCCGGCGGCGCCTTCGCCGTCTACGAGGAAGCACGCTCGCTGCTCGACTGGGGGTTCGAGGCCGCCGGGCGTGTCGAGCCGGTGGGATCGCTCGAGCCCTCGCGTGCCGTACCGCAGGCGGGCCCGGTGGCGTTGCCCGCGGCCACGGCGGTCGACGACGGCTCCTGGTGGGCGGAGGCGGGGGCGACCGCGGGCGCGGCCTGTCTGGGCGCGGGTGTCGTGGCCCTGGTCCTGCGCGGCAGATGGTTCACCCGCGTCTGACCGACGGGGAGTCCGAGCAGCAGGCCGAGGGTGATCCACACGTAGGTGTTGCTGCCGAGGAAGCCGTCGACGCCGGACGCGTCGTCGAACCAGAGCCACACCACACTGCTGCACAGCAACGCGTACGACGCGCCCGCGACCCACAACAGGCGCCTCTTCCGCAGCCCTGCCTCGGCCAGGATCGCGAAGGACGGCAGCAGCCACACGAGATGGTGCACCCAGGTGATCGGGCTGACGAGACAGGCGGCGAGCCCGGTCAGGGCGAAGGCACCCATCAAGTCGTCGGCGGCGATGGCCCGGTGGGCGCGCCAGGCCCAGACGCTCAGGACGGCGAGTGCGGCCAACGCCCAGACGGCGCGGCTCGGTTCGGCGGGATCTGCGAGCCGGGCCAGTACGCCTTGCAGGGACTGGTTGGAGACGTAGGCGAGGCGGCCGATGCGGGTCGTGTCCCAGACGGCCTCGGTCCAGTAGAAGCGGGAGGCGTCCGGTGCGGCCCAGGCCGCGAGGGCGGTGGCGCTCGCGGCGACGGCCGTCGCGAGTCCGGCGGCGCGGGGGCGCCGGGCGAGCAGCAGGAGAACGATGAAGATCGCGGGCGTGAGCTTGATCGCGGCGGCGAGACCGATGCCCACGCCCGCCCAGCGACCGCGCCCGGTCGACAGCAGCCAGGCGTCGCCGAGAACGAGGGCCAGCAGCAGGAGGTTGACCTGGCCGAAGCTGAAGGTGTCCCGCAGCGGTTCGAACAGGGCCAGCACGCAGACGACCACGGCGAAGCCGAACCAGCCGTGCCGTCGCAGCCCGTGCGGGGCGAGAATGCCGAGGATCACGGCTGTCGCCGCGAGGTTGAGGAGCAGTCCGGCGGCGATCGCGAGGTGCAGACCGAGCAGCGCCATCGGCACCATGCTGACCGCCGCGAAGGGCGGGTAGGTGAAGCCGTACGTCGTGCCCGGCACGTGGTAGTCGTAGATACGGCCGCCGTGATGGATCCAGGCGTCCACGGCCCCGTGGTAGACCCGCAGGTCGAACCAGCCCCGCAGGAGCGGCACGGTCGCGGTGAAGAGCGCGACGGCGGTGGCGAGGGCGAGCACGAAGGCGAGCCGCCCCCGATCAGTACGCGGAAGCCTCATGCCGTCCGCTCCAGGACGGGCGCGTTCGACGTCTGGTGGGCCTGCCAGAGCACGACCACCGCGAGCACGCCGCCCGACACGGCCAGGACCAGCTGTTCGACGTCCGGCGGGCCGCCGCTGGGCAGAACGCCGAGCGCGAGCACCCCGGTCACGGCGGCGACCCGGTGGCGTACCGACGTGCTGGGCGCCGCCGCGGCGATCAGGAACAGCCCCCACAGGGCGTACCAGGGCCGGATGGCCGGGCCGAGGACCGCCACCGTCGCCAGGCTGAGGCCGAGTGCGTAGACGGGGCTGAGCCGGGGGCGGCGCAGCCATATGGCGAGTACGGCGACGGCGGTGGCCGCGAGTCCGAGGGCATGCCAGGCGGGCAGGGCGAGGGGCGCGAGGTCGCTGCCCAGATCCTCCAGCAGGGAGCCGGTGGCGCGGCCGAGCAGGCTGGTGGGCGACCAGTTGTGCGGGGAGACGGGCGTCTCGAGGGCACTGATCCAGCCGTATCCCGTACCGGCGACGGCCGTTGCGGCGACGGTGGTGGCGAGCGCGGCGGCCGTGGTCGTCACGGTGGCCTTCAACAGCCCTTGCCCTGCGCGCACTTGGAGTGCCACGACCGCGGCGAGTCCGAGTACGGCAGGGACCTTGACCAGGGCCGCGAGTGTGACGAGCACGGCGCCGAGGACGGGCCAGCGGCCGAGTGCGGCCACCAGTCCGATACCGAGCAGGCCGAGCATGATGGCGTCGTTGTGCGCGCCGGCGACGAGGTGCAGCAGCACGAGCGGGTTGAGCGCGCCGAGCCACAGCGCGGCGGCCGGGTCGGCGCCGCTGTGCCGGGCGAGCCTCGGCAGCGCGGCCGCCATCAGCGCCACGCCGAGCAGTGCGACCACCCGCATCCCGAACAGCCCGGCCGGCACCTCGCCCCGCGTCAGCCCGGAGAGTGCGGAGGCGACGGCGAGGAAGGCGGGACCGTACGGCGTCGCGGTCTGCCGCCACACGGGCGCCACCTCGTCCGCGAGGGGCCCGCCGAGCCGTGCGGGACCGTGCGTGTAGACGTCGATGTGCGCGTCGACCATGGCGCCCTGGGCCAGATAGCTGTACACGTCCCGGCTGAACAGCGGCGGCGCGAGCAGCAACGGCGCGGCCCACACTCCCAGAACCACCAACAGCGCCCGCGCAGTGGGCGGTTCGGGACCCCGGATCACGCGTCCCAGTAAGGCCCAGGCGGCGATCAGCAGCACCACCCCGAAGTACACGCCGACCAGACCGAGCGCCGCCCGCCCCGACGCCGGGGCCAGCAACTCCCGCACCGGCAGGGCCCCGGCCGTCTCACCCCCGGCCGCGAGAAAACCCGAACCCGCGAGCCCGAGGACCTGACAGCGACGAAGATCGACGGAGAAACCCATGGCCAACACTCGGGCAGCGTGTCAACGCCGAGTGGCCGGAAAGCGACACGCGTCTCTCTGATCGGCAGCATCCGTGTGACCGCCGTCTGACCGAACGGCGACCAACCCCTCAAAACCGCCTGAGAACCACCGACTCAGAACCACCGCCTCAGAGCCAGCCGCCTCAGAGCCACCGCCTCAGAACCACCCTCAGAACACGGACAGTCCCGTCAGCGTCGTGAAACGCTCCAGGGCCGCGACGCCCGCCACGGAGTTGCCCCTCTCGTCCAGTCCCGGGCTCCACACGCACAAGGTGCAGCGGCCGGGGACGACGGCGATGATGCCGCCGCCGACGCCGCTCTTGCCGGGCAGGCCGACCCGGTACGCGAACTCACCGGCGGCGTCATAGGTGCCGCAGGTGAGCATGACCGCGTTGACCTGTTTGGCCTGACTGAGGGTCAGCAGTCGGGTGCCGTCGGCTCGTATGCCGTGGCGGGCGAGGAAGCCGGTGGCGAGGGCGAGGTCGGCGCAGGACGCCTCGATGGAGCACTGGTGGAAGTACCGGTCGAGGAGGACCGGGACCGGGTTGCCGATGTTTCCGTACGACGCCATGAAATGGCCGAGCGCGGCGTTGCGGTCGCCGTGGGCGGACTCGGATGCGGCGACGTCCTTGTTGACGGCGAGGTGCGCGTTGCCGCTCTCCGCGCGCAGGAAGTCGAGGAGGGTGCCGACCGCGTCGCCTGTCTGGGTGTGGAGGTGGTCGGTGACGACGAGGGCGCCCGCGTTGATGAAGGGGTTGCGCGGGATGCCGTTCTCGTACTCCAGCTGCACCAGCGAGTTGAAGGGGTTGCCGGAGGGCTCCCTGCCGACGTGCTCCCACAGGGTGTCTCCGCCGTTGGCCAGGGCGAGCGCGAGGGTGAACACCTTGGTGAGGGACTGGGCGGAGAACGGCTGCCGCCAGTCCCCCACGCCGTACACCGTGCCGTCCAACTCCGCGACGGCCATGCCGAACCGACGCGGGTCGCATGCGGCGAGCGCCGGGATGTAGTCGGCGGGGCGGCCACGTTCCGGTGTGTTCTCGATCTCGGCGGCGATGCGGTGGAGGACCGGCTGGAAGGCCGGCGACGACGTGGACAGTTCCATGATCCCCCTTCTTGGCTGCGGGTTCGTTGTGGCTGGTCGCGCAGTTCCCCGCGCCCCTGGGTGAGTGGGGGGTGCGGGGCCGTGGGCCGGTGCGTCAGCCCGTCGCAGGGTGGGCATACGGCCCTGGCCTGGTACAAGGCCCTGGTTCTCCGAGACAAAACCTACGCGACGGGCGTACGACGCACCGGCCCACGACCCCTCCCGCCGGTGGGAGGGAGCGGGTAGTTGGGGGTGCGGGCTTTCCCGGGGTGCGTGCTTTCTTCGGGCCGGTGAGCCGCAGGCTTTTGCTTTTCAGGGGCGCGGGGAACTGCGCGACCAGCCACGACGGACCCGCAGTCGCCCGAGAACCGAACCCACCACCCCCGAAGGCGTCATCTGCCGAAGCGGAGCATCAGCAAGGGAGAGTGGGACGAGGTGGACAAGCGACCGTCCCGGCCGGCAGGCCTACCGTGGGGGTGGTAACGCCACGTCAACGGAAGGGCCGGAAACCCTATGACTTCCACGCATGCCTTCTGGCTCGCCGGCCGCCGGGCCATCGGTGAGGCCACGATCCAGGTCACGTCTCCTTGGGACGGCCGTGTCGTCGGGACGGCGAGCGTGCCGAGTGACGAGCAGGTGGAGGAGGCCGTCGCCGCCGCGTACGCCGTGCGGGACGAGTTCGCCGCCACGCCGGCCCATGTGCGTGCCGCCGCCCTCGATCACGTGTCGCGCCGGCTCGTCGAGCGGACCGAGGAGATCGCTCGGCTGATCTCCGCTGAGAACGGAAAGCCGGTCAAGTGGGCCCGAGGCGAGGTCGGGCGGGCCGTGTCGGTGTTCCGGTTCGCGGCCGAGGAGGCCCGGCGGTTCAACGGGGGAGAGGCTCAGCGACTTGACACTGATCTTGGGGGACAGGGGCGCCTTGCCTTCACTCGTCGCTTCCCCAAGGGTGTCGTGCTGGGGATCGCGCCGTTCAACTTTCCGCTGAACCTGTGCGCCCACAAGATCGCCCCGGCGATTGCGGCCGGGGTGCCGATCATTTTGAAGCCCGCTCCCGCTACACCGTTGTCGGGCTTGATGATCGGTGAGCTGCTGGCCGAGAGTGAGTTGCCGGCCGGGGCGTGGAGCATCCTGCCGGTGTCGAACGACCGGATGCCTGCTCTGGTGCAGGACGAGCGACTGCCGGTCATCTCGTTCACCGGGTCGGAGAAGGTCGGGTTCTCGATCATGGACTCGGTGCCGCGCAAGCACTGCACCCTGGAGCTGGGCGGGAACGGCGCGGCCGTGGTGCTGGCCGACTTCTCCAGTGATGAGGACTTGGACTGGGCCGCGACGCGTATCGCCACGTTCTCCAACTACCAGGGCGGGCAGTCGTGCATCTCGGTGCAGCGGGTGATCGCTGATGCGTCTGTGTACGAGCGGCTGGTGCCTCGTATCGTCGCCGCCGTCGAGGCCCAGGTGACCGGGGATCCGTCCGATGACGCGACCGATGTCGGGCCGTTGGTGAGTGAGGATGCCGCGAGGCGGGTGGAGACGTGGGTGGATGAGGCCGCCGAGGCGGGGGCTCGTGTGCTGACCGGTGGCAAGCGGGACGGGGCCTCGTACGCTCCGACCGTTCTCGCTGATGTGCCGGGCGACGTCACGCTGTCGTGCGAGGAGGTCTTCGGGCCCGTTCTCTCCCTGCAGAAGGTGGAGGGGGAGGCCGCCGCCTTCGCCGCCGTCAACGACTCCAAGTACGGCCTCCAGGCAGGGGTGTTCACGCATGACCTGCAGACCGCCTTCCGTGCGCACCGGGCGCTCGAGGTGGGTGGCGTGATCATCGGGGACGTTCCCTCGTATCGCGCCGACCAGATGCCGTACGGCGGGGTGAAGCAGTCCGGAGTCGGGCGTGAGGGCGTGAAGTTCGCGATGGAGGACTACACCTACGAGCGGGTCATGGTGCTGACCGGGCTCAGCCTCTAGCTTGTGACAATCGTTTTCATGTAGGCTCGGGTCGTATCCCGGGATGAAGGGGCCCGGCGCCGATGCCTTCCGGTGCCGGGCCCCTTCTATGTGCGTCGGTCAGGTCCGGCCCCTCAACCGGAGAGACCGACGCGCGCGAGCCGTACACGGCCGCGCAGTCTGATGTGCAGGTCGTGGACCTCGGTGGCGCGGGCTGCTGGGGTCGTGATGGTGGTGTAGGTGTACGGGCCGGGAGTCGGTGGGATCTCGAAGTCGGCGAGTACCCGGCCGCCTGGCAGGGTCAGTTCGACCGTGCCTTCGCCTGCCGCCTCGACGGTGACGGTTGTCGTGCCGGGGCCGAAGTCGCAGGCGCGGTAGAGCAGTTCCGCCTCGCCGCCGTCCACGGGTGTCACCGCGTCGCCCGACGACTTCGTACGGTCGACGATCTCGGCGTTGCTCTGTTCGTCGAAGTCGGCCGCGTTCAGGCCGTGTTCGAGGACCGGGCGCGGGGTCGTGGGGGTGCCTTCGAGGTCGATCGGCTTGCGCAGGCGGATGTCCTCGCTGGATGCGCCCACGAGTACGTCGTACGTTCCCGGCTCCAGGCACCATCGGCCGTGTGCCACGTCCCAGAACTCGAAGGTGGCGAGCGGTAGTTCGAAGGAGAGCTCGGCCGATGCGCCGGGGGCGAGGTGGACCCGGCGGTGGGCCGCCAGTTCGCGGCGGGGGTGTGGGACCGAGGGGGTTGCCGCGCGTGTGTAGAGCTGGGCGACCTCGTCGGCGGGCACTTCGCCGGTGTTGGTGACGGTGAAGGAGACCTTCAAGCCGTCTTCGCCCGGCTCGACCTGGAGATTTTCGTAGGTGAAGGACGCGTACGACAGGCCGTGGCCGAACGGGAAGAGCGGGGTGCCCTCGAAATAGAGGTACGTCTGGCGGCTGCCGATCACGTCGTAGTCGAGGAGATCGGGGAGGTCCGCGTCGGAGGCGTACCAGGTCTGAGGGAGGCGGCCGGCCGGGGAGACGTCGCCCGCCAGGACGCGGGCCAGGGCGGTGCCGGCCGCCTGGCCGCCATGGGCCGTCCAGAGGACGGTCGGGAGGTCCGCGTGGTCCACCGCGTACGGGTACGCGGAGACGAGGATCAGGGCTGTGTTCGGGTTCGTGGCGCGGGCGGCGCGCAGCAGGCGTTCCTGGTGGCCGGGGAGGCGGAGCGTGGTGCGGTCCTCGGTCTCGCGGCCGTTGATGTGCGGGTCGTTGCCCGCGACCACGAGGACCACGTCCGCGGTGGCGGCGGCCCGGGTCACCGCGTCCTCGCCGCGCTCCGTGACGATCACCTCGAAGACCTCCGCGTCCCGCGGATCGTCCGCGGCAACCTTCGCTCCGTCGGCGGCGACAGAGACGTACCGACCCGTTCCTACGTGCTTCAGGAGGTGGCCGTTCGCGTGGGAAGCATGGGGTTCCAGGCGGAATGTCTCCTGGACTACCCAGCCGCCGGGCTGGTCCGCCGACGCGCGTACGTAACCGTCCTCGGCGACCGAGAGGTAGCGGCCGTCGGGGGCGCGGAGCGTGAGGATGCCCTCGCCCCAGTCGATCAGCGCGAGATCCGTGCCGGTGGTGTCGGTGGTGAGCGGGGGCAGGTCCGTACGGCCCGCGAGGAGGGCCGGGTCCAGCGCGCCCTCCGCGCCCCGGGCCTCGTCCGTCGTGTCGTCGGCGGGCAGGACGCTGAGATACGTACCGGCCGAGGTCTTCAGGCGTACGCGGTCCACGCCCTCGGCGAAGTCGACGCGCTCGGCGCCGAAGCGCTCGTACAGGCCCTCCAGAGGTGTGGAGCGGTGGATGAGCGTGCCGCTGTACCAGTCGAGTTTGCACTCGTCGGCGAGGAGGCCGACCACGGCGATGCGCGGGCTGCCGGTCAGGGGCAGCAGGCCGTCGTTCTTGAGGAGGACGATCGCCTGTTCCGCGGCTTCCTGCGCGAGGGCTCGGTGGGCCGGGGTGTCGAAGTGTTTCGTGTCCGCGTACGGGTCCAGATGCGGGTCGAACTCGCCGAGGCGGAAGCGGATCGCGAGCTGGCGGCGGACCGCCGCGTCGATGTCCGCCTCGGTCAGCAGGCCCTGGTCAAGGGCGCCCCGGACGCGTTCGATGATCTTCGAGCTGTCCGTGCCGTGGTCCGTGAAGCTGTCCACACCGGCGCGCAGCGCGGCGGCCGTCGCCTCCTCGTGCGTGTCGAAGTAGTGCTCGGAGTCCACCAGGTTGGAGGGCGCGCCCGCGTCCGAGCAGACCAGGAGGTCTTGGTCCGTCCAGGTGCGCAGGTGCTCGCGCAGATACGGCGAGACGTGGTTGGGGCGGCCGTTGACCAGGTTGTACGCGGGCATCACGCCGGCCACCGCGCCCGCCTCGACCGTCTCGCGGAAGGCGCGCAGGTCGTACTCGTGCAGGACGCGGGGGCGGACGGACGAGGACGTGATGTCCCTGCCCGTCTCGTTGTTGTGCGCGAGCCAGTGCTTGAGGACGGGGGCCGTGCGCCAGTACGCCGGGTGGTTGCCCCGCAGGCCGCGGGTGTACGCCGTGGCGATCGCCGAGGTCAGCCTGGGGTCCTCGGAGTAGCCCTCCTCGTTGCGGCCCCAGAGGGGGTGGCGCAGGAGGTTGACCGTGGGCGCCCAGACGTTGAGGCCCACTCGGTCGTCGTGGGCGCGCATCGCGCGGACCTCGGTGGAGACCGCCTCGCCCACACGGCGTACGAGATCCTCGTTCCAGCTCGCGCCGAGGCCCACCGCCTGCGGGAACACGGTCGCCGGGCCCATCCAGGCCACGCCGTGCAGTGCCTCCTGGCCGGTGCGGAACGCGGCGACGCCGAGCCGCTCCACCGCCGGCGCGAACTGGTGCAGCAGTGCGATGCGTTCGGCCACGGTCAGCCGCGACAGGAGATCGTCGACGCGCTTCGCGAACGGCAGCTGCGAGTCGCGGAAAGACGGCGTTTGTGCGGTCACGCGGGGAGTCCTTTGTGGAGGAGCGGTGGAGAGCTTTCGAAGCGCTTCGATGCTCATTCGACCGGCGGCGGGTGTCAAGACGTCCCGAGGCAACATCTCCGTATCCTCACCGGCATTTCGTGCCACATATGAGACAGGTCCAGTCCTTCGCATCCCGGAGGAATGTTGGAAACGACTCTTGTGCACCCTCAGGTGTTCACTTAACCTCGCAGCAACATCGAAGCGCTTCGACTCGGTCGAACGTGCCGCTCTGTGCGCACCTTCCTCCGCACCTTCCTCCGAGGTCCGCTTCAGCTCAGCCAGTTCCACTCAAGACACCGCAGCCGACGGCCACACCGCCGGGTGTCCTGCTGTGCGCCATGAAGGGTTGACGCAATGACGCCGAACGCCTCCGCTCCCAGTCGGAGAAGCTTCCTCGCCTCCACGGCGGTCGCCGCCGCCGCGGTGGCCGGAGGCATGCCGCTGCTGTCCGCCTGCGGCGGCTCGCAGGAGGGCCGCAAGGAGGGCACCACGTCCGGGAAGGACGCCGCGAAGCTGCTTCCGGCGTATGTGGCGTCGACTGTGGTGGCGCCCGACATCCCGGCGAAGAACGGCTCGGCGGCCGGTTTCACCAAGGCGATCCCCGCGGCCGAACTGAAGACGTCGGTGGCCAAGAAGATGGGCAGCGGCGGCAAACTCACGATCTTGTCGCCGTTCTACGGCACCCCGCCGAAGACCGGCAACCCGTACTACAAGGCCATGAACGAGGCCATCGGTGTCGAGGTCACCTGGCAGAACCAGGACGGCGTCACCTACGACCAGAAGCTCGGCGCGGTCCTGGCCGGCAGCAACATCCCCGACGTGGTCACCGTGCCCGGCTGGAACCTGATGGGCCGGATACCCAGCGCCATCAACGCCAAGTTCGCGGACCTCGGCCCGTACCTGTCGGGCGACAAGGTCAAGGACTACCCGAACCTCGCGGCTGTCCCCACCGAGGCCTGGCAGCGCGGCATCTTCGGCGGCCAGCTGCGGGCGATCCCGTTCCCCGCCCCGAACGTCACGGACATCGCGCCCATGTACCGCAAGGATCTGTTCAAGGAGAAGGGCTACAGCGTCCCCACGAGCCCGGACGAATTCCTGTCCTGGGCCAAGGAAGCGACCGACGCCAAGTCGAAGCTGTGGGCCTGCGACGACATGAAGTGGTCGGCGTTCCACATCTTCGGATGCCTGTCGGGCAGCGACAAGGCGCTGTGGTGGAACATGGACGGCGGCAAGCTGATCAACCGCGTCGAGACCGAGGAGTACCTCGAAGCCCTGGAGTGGACGCGCAAGCTCTACGCGGCCAAGGTGGTCCACCCGGACGCGGTCAGCGGCAAGGACGGCGGCAACTCGGGCAACCGCTTCACCGCCGGCGAGGTGCTGGTCTACAACAACAACATCTCCGACTGGTGGGGCAAGACCGCCGAACAGGCCACCCAGAACTCGGACTTCGAGATGGGCGCGTTCGACTTCTTCGGCCCGGACGGCGGCGACCCGACGCTGTGGGCGGGCCAGCCCGCCAACATCTTCACCTTCGTCAGCAAGAAGGCGACCGAGGCGCAGATCAAGGACTTCCTGGCCCTCTGCAACTTCTGCGCGGCGCCCTACGGCACCAAGGAGTTCATGCTCACCGCCTACGGCGTCGAGGGCACGGACTACGACATGAAGGACGGCCTGCCGGTCAAGACGACGCAGGGCGTCAACGAGGTCAACGGCGCCTACGACTACACCGGCAACCCCGCCCCGTACGTCGCCTACCCCGACTTCCCCGAGGTCACCAAGGGCATCGTCGAGTGGCAGCAGCGCATGGGCGCTTTCACCAAGAAGTCCTCCTTCTTCGGGCTGACCGTCACCGAGCCCAACCGCTGGTCCAACCTCGCCGACGACTTCGAACAACTCGAGGACGACGTGGTGCGCGGCCGCAAGAAGATCAGCGACGTGCAGCAGGCCGTGTCCGACTGGAAGAAGAAGGGCGGCGACGACCTGCGCGACTGGTACAAGAAGCTGCTCGACGACAACGGGTCGGCGAGCTGATCCGGGGCTGAGGCGAGGAGAAGGCCGTGTCCCACAGCACGGTGCCCCGGTCCAGGGCCGAGGCCAAGACCCCCGCGGAGGATCCGGCGACGTCGGACGGCGCCGGACGCCGCTCCCGGTCTCGTTTTCGGTCCCGGTCCCGGTCGCGGGAGGACAAGCGCCGCGGGAAGCTGAGTGTCCGGCTCCGGTTCAAGCGCGACCGCACGCTGATCCTGATGACCTTGCCGGCGGTGCTGCTGCTCCTGGTCTTCAACTACGTACCGATCCTCGGCAACGTGGTCGCCTTCCAGGACTACGACCCGTACCTCAGCGAGAACGGCTTCGTCGCCATCTTCCAGAGCCCCTGGATCGGCTTCGAGCAGTTCGAGCGGATCTTCGCGGACTCGGCCTTCTGGCATGCGGTGCAGAACACGTTCGTACTGTTCTTCCTGCAACTGATCCTGTTCTTCCCGATCCCGATCCTGCTCGCGCTCCTCATCAACAGCGTGGTCAGGCCCCGGGTCCGGGCGCTCGCGCAGGCGATCATGTACCTGCCGCACTTCTTCTCCTGGGTGCTCGTCGTCACCGTCTTCATGCAGATCTTCGGCGGCGCGGGCATCATCGCGCAGACCCTCCGCCAGCACGGCTACGAGGGCTTCGACCTGATGACCAACCCGGAGACCTTCAAGTACCTGGTCACGCTCGAGATGGTCTGGAAGGACGCGGGCTGGGGCATCATCGTCTTCCTCGCCGCGCTGTCGTCCGTCTCCAACGACCTGTACGAGGCCGCCGCCATGGACGGCGCCAGCCGCTGGCGGCGCATGTGGCACATCACGCTGCCCGCCCTGCGCCCCGTGATCGCTCTGCTTCTGGTGCTGCGCGTCGGCGACGCCCTCACCGTCGGCTTCGAGCAACTGCTGCTCCAACGGCAGGCGGTGGGCGTCGCCGCCTCCGATGTGCTCGACACCTATGTGTGGTGGAACGGCATCCGCAACCAGGACTTCAGCTATGCCGCCGCCGCGGGCCTCATCAAGGGCTTCGTCGGCCTGGCACTGGTGCTGACCGCCAACAAGGTCGCCCATCTCATGGGTGAGCAGGGGGTGTACAAGAAGTGAGCGCTGTCCTCGACAAGCCGGCCGACGAGAAGCCGGTGGCGAAGAAGCCGAGCCTCTGGGCGGCACCGCCCCGCCCCGTGTGGGAGGAGGAGCCGTCCAAGGCCGGAGTGGCGGGCAAGGGTCTCGTCCTGAGCCTCGCCTGCCTGGCGATCCTCTTCCCGCTGTGGATCGTCATCGTCACCAGCCTCCAGACGAAGAAGACCATCGACGAGACCGGCGGTCTGGTGGTGATCCCCAAGAGCATCACCTTCGTCGCCTACCAGGAACTCCTCAGTGGCGGCCAGGTTCAGCGCGCCGCGCTGGTCAGCGTCGGAGTGACCCTGGTCGGCACGCTGTTCAGCATGGCCGTGTCGGTGCTGTGCGCGTACGGCCTCTCGCGCAGCGGCTCGCTCGCCCACCGCGGGATCCTGATGACGCTGCTGGCGACCATGTTCTTCGGCGCGGGCCTGATCCCGACGTATCTGCTGGTGCAGGGGCTCGGACTGACCGACACCTACCTGGCGCTGATCCTCCCCAGCGCGGTGAGCGTCTTCAACATCCTGGTCCTGCGGGCGTTCTTCATGGGCATCTCCCAGGAACTGATCGACAGCGCCCGGATCGACGGTGCCGGCGACTGGCGCATCCTGTGGAAGATCGTGATGCCGCTGTCGCGGGCGGTGCTCGCGGTGATCGCCCTCTTCTACGCGGTGGGCTACTGGAGTGCCTGGTTCAACGCGTCGATCTATCTGACCGACCAGGACATGATGCCGTTGCAGAACGTCATGATCCAGCTGGTGCAGAAGCAGGAACGGCCGGTGGGGCTCTCCGCCCAGGTCAACACGGGTGAGCTGTCCGCTCTGGCGATTCAGATGGCCGTGATGGTGCTGGCCCTCATTCCGGTCGCCGTGCTTTCGCCGTTTGTCCAGCGGCACTTCAAGAAGGGCATGCTGACCGGGGCGGTCAAAGGCTGACTCCGGTCAGCCCGCTTTCCTCCGGCTCCTGAACCCGCCGCGCCGATCCGCGGGGCGAGCCCGGGGCTGCCGAGTCCGTGGTGAACTGCGGGCCGTTCGTGGCTGGTCGCGCAGTTCCCCGCGCCCCTGAAGGGGCGCCATCCCCCCACTCGTTACGGGGCACCGTCCCCCTTCTCGCAGAACGAGGTATGTCATGCGCACGCCCCGCCCGAGCAGACGCGCCGTTCTCGCCGGGACCGCCGCTGCCGCCGCGCTCTCCGCCGTCGGCCCGCTGGCACAGGCAGCCCCCGCCCCATCGCCGGCCGGCGCGACCCGCTACCGCTGGCGCAACGTCGTCATCGGCGGTACCGGGTTCATCACCGGCGTGCTGTTCCACCCGTCCGTACGCGGGCTCGCCTACGCCCGTACCGACATCGGTGGTGCCTACCGGTGGGACGACCGGGCCGCCCGCTGGACCCCGCTCACCGACCACCTCGGCTGGGACGACTGGAATCTCCTCGGTGTGGAGGCGATGGCCGTCGACCCCGCGCACCCGAACCGGCTGTACCTGGCGCTCGGCACGTATGCCCAGGCGTGGGCCGGTAACGGCGCCGTCCTGCGCTCCGAGGACCGCGGCGCCACCTGGACCCGTACCGACCTCACGGCGAAGCTCGGCGCCAACGAGGACGGGCGGGGTACGGGGGAGCGACTCCTCGTCGATCCGCGTGACAGCGACACCCTGTGGCTGGGCACCCGGCACGACGGGCTGCTCAAGTCGACCGATCGAGGCGCCACTTGGGCAGCGGCGACCGGCTTCCCGGCGAAGGCGAACTCCTCCGGGCAGGGCGTAACCTTCCTCGTCGCGGCAGGGCGTACCGTCTACGCCGGCTGGGGCGACGGGGACGGCACCTCCGGCACGGCGAACCTGTACCGCACCGCTGATGGCACGACGTGGGAGGCCGTCCCCGGACAGCCCTCCGGCACCTTGGCCAAGGTCCCGATCCGCGCCGCGTACGACCGGCACACCCGCGAGCTGTACGTGACGTACGCCGACGCGCCCGGACCCAACGGCCAGTCCGACGGCAGCGTGCACAAGCTGCGCACCGCGACCGGCAAGTGGACCGAGGTGACGCCTGTGAAGCCGGGCGGAACCACCGAAGACGGATCGGCGGACACCTTCGGTTACGGCGGCGTCGCCGTCGACGCCCGCCGCGCGGGCACCGTCGTCGTGTCCACCAACAACCGCTGGGCGGCCATCGACACGCTGTTCCGGACCACCGACGGCGGCCGTACCTGGACGTCCCTCAAGGACGCTGCCGTGTTCGACGTATCCGAGACTCCTTTCCTCAACTGGGGTGGTGACAAGCCGAAGTTCGGCTGGTGGATCCAGGCGCTCGCCCTGGACCCGTACGACTCGAAGCACGTCGTGTACGGGACCGGCGCGACCCTCTATGGCACCCGCGACCTCAAGCGCTGGGCGCCGCAGATCCGCGGCCTGGAGGAGACGGCCGTGCGCCAGCTGATCTCGCCCCCGGTCGGGGAGGCGCACCTGCTGAGCGGGCTCGGGGACATCGGCGTGATGTACCACGAGCGGCTCACGGCGTCTCCGTCGCGCGGCATGGCGGCGAACCCCGTGTTCGGGTCGGCGACGGGACTCGCGCAGGCCGCGGCCAAGCCGTCGTACGTCGTCCGGGCGGGCTGGGGCGACAACGGCAACGGTGCGCACTCCAACGACGGCGGACGGACCTGGGCGCCCTTCGCGGCCCAGCCCGACATCGCCAAGAGCGCACCGGGGCCGATCGCCACCAGCGCCGACGGCAGCACGCTGCTGTGGTCCTTCGTGCACTGGGACGGCACGAAGTACGCAGCCCACCGCTCCACCGACAACGGCGCGACCTGGTCCGAGGTCTCCTCCTTTCCGAAGGGCGCCACGCCGGTCGCCGACCCGGCCGACCCGACGCTCTTCTACGCGTACGACACCGACACTGGAACGCTATACGCGAGCACTGACAGTGGCCGTTCCTTCACGGCCCGTGCGGGTGGACTGCCGTCCGGGGACAGCCAGTTCAGGCTGGTGGCGGCACCCGGGCGCAGCGGTGACCTGTGGCTTTCGACGAAGACGAACGGGTTGTACCGGTCCACGGACGGTGGCGTGCGCTTCGAGAAGGTGGCCGGCTGCCGGGCCTCGCACACCCTCGGCTTCGGCAAGGCCGCCAAGGGCGCCGACTACCCCGCGATCTACCAGGTCGGTGCCACGGAGACGGAGACGATCACCGCCGTCTACCGCTCCGACGACGAGGCCAGAACCTGGGTACGCATCAACGACGACGCCCACCAGTGGGGATGGACGGGCGAGGTCATCACCGGTGATCCGCGCGTCCACGGCCGCGTCTACCTGGGCACCAACGGGCGCGGCATCCAGTACGGAGACCCGGTCTGATGCCCGCGCACCAGCGACCGGGGCTCGGCGACGCCACCCGCGGCCGCATCCTCTTCGGCGGCGACTACAACCCCGAGCAGTGGCCCGAGGAGACCTGGCACGAGGACGTACGCCTCATGAAGGACGCCGGCGTCAACTCCGTCACCCTCGGCGTTTTCTCCTGGGCGAAGCTCGAACCGCGGCCCGGGGCAAGGGAGTTCGGCTGGCTGGACCGGCTGATGGACCTCATGCACGAGAACGGCATCGGCGTCGTCCTCGCCACGCCCACCTCCTCACCCCCGCCCTGGATGGGCCGCCTCC